>JAWOBU010000047.1:0-21914 GCA_046484135.1 bacterium | reverse complement strand
ACTATACATTCAGAATTATAGCAAAAAAAGAAGTTATATACAACAGCCACCAAATATGTCGCACGCCCACATCCGGGGTGAACTTCCCCGGTTTTTTATGGCCATCTTCGGGGGGTTGCGCGGGCCGGCTTCCGGAAGGGAGTCATGGCCTGCACCACAGTCCGCGGCTCATGCACGCCCCGGCAGCTTGTGTGTTTTTCAGTTTTCACTTTGCCCCCGAGGCATCTGTGCGTTTTCCAAGAGGACGCGAGAGTAACACGAGAAATTTTGGGGGAAGTTCACAGCATACGGGCTTGTGCTTATTAAAAAAGCCCCCCGTCTCCGGAGGGCTGGTGTTTCCTGCCGCAGAAGCGATTAGCGCTTGGAGTACTGGAACCTGGCGCGGGCGCCGCGTAGTCCGTACTTCTTTCTTTCCTTGGCCCGGGGGTCCCGGGTTACGTAGCCCGCTTTTTTAAGTGGTCCTCTGAGGTCGGGGTCATACTCGATCAATGCCCTGGTGATCCCGTGCCGGATGGCCCCCGCCTGGCCGGAGAGACCGCCTCCCAGGACGTTGACATGGGTGTCAAACCTGTCGCCGGTATTGGTCAGCACAAGAGGCTGTCTGACAATGGCCTGGGAGGTCTTCCTGCCGAAGTAGTCCTCCAGGCTTTTGCCGTTTATAACCACCCGGCCGCTGCCCGGCATAAGTCTTACCCGCGCCACCGCTTCCTTGCGCCTTCCGGTGGACCAGAACACTTCTTCGGTAATGGCCATTTACTGCACCTCTCTTACAGCTCTATCTTTTCGGGCTGCTGGGCCTCATGGGGATGTTCGGGACCGGCGTAGACTTTGAGCTTGCCGAGGACCCGGCGGTTCAAGCGGTTCTTGGGAAGCATGCCCTTGACCGCCAGCTTTATGACCTCCTCCGGCTTTTTTGAAAGCATCTCCCGCAGGCTCTTCGAATGGATGCCGCCGGCATAGCCGGAATGGGTATGGTAATGCTTCTGGTCCATCTTCCGGCCGGTGACCTTTATCTTGTCCGCGTTTATCACCACCACGAAATCGCCGCAATCCACGTGCGGCGTAAAAGAAGGCTTGCCCTTGCCCCGCAGAATCCCGGCCACCCGGCTGGCCAGACGACCCAGCACCTGGCCCTCTGCATCAACCAGCACCCAATTACGATCTACTTGTTCAGGCTTTACACTAACCGTTTTCATGACTCCGCTCCCCAAAGTTTGAATTACATAAGATATACCAACAGACCGGGATTGTCAAGGCGCTGGCTGGACTCTATTGCATTTGACTGGAGAGGTCAAGCCGGGGAAAATATCTGGAAGATTGCTTACAGAATCGAGATTACAAAGGAGGAGTCATGCTAATAATCGGCGAGAGGATCAATGCCACCAGAAAGCAGATAGGGGAGGCCTTGAAGAACCGGGACGCGGACCTGATCCGGAACGAGGCCCGGCAGCAGGCCGCGGCCGGCGCGGACTACCTGGACGTGAACGGGGGGAGCACCCCTGAGGAGGAGCTTGCGAACATGTCCTGGCTCTGCGAAGAGGTCCAGTCAGCATCCGAGCTTCCTCTGTGCATAGACAGCGCTTCCCCGGAGGCCATGCGGGAGGGGCTCAGGCTTCACAAAAACGGTCGCCCCATGGTGAACTCGATTTCCATGGAGGAGGGCCGCTACGAGGATATCCTTCCCATCGTCAAGGAGCACGACGCTCTGGTGATCGCGCTTGCCATGGACGACTCGGGCATTCCGCAGACCGCTGAGGACCGTCTCCAGGTGGTGGAGAAGATAGCGAAGGCGGCCGACGCTCAAGGCATAGCTCTTTCCGACGTGTACGTGGACCCGCTGGTGATGGCCTTGTCCGCGGACGGCACGGCAGCCAACCTGGTGGTGAACGTTCTGAAAGGGATCAAGGAAAGGTGGCCGGAGTTAAAGACCACCTGCGGGCTTTCCAACATCAGTTTCGGTCTTCCCAACCGCCGGCTGGTAAACCGGGTGTTTCTGGCCATGCTCATGGCCCACGGCCTGGACTCGGCTATCGTGGACCCCTTTGACGAGAAGCTGATGGCCACGGTTTACGCGGGCCGGGCGCTGGCGGGCCGGGACGAGTTCTGCATGAATTACCTGGAGGCTTACCGGGCCAAGAAGCTGGAGGTCTGATTCAAGGGTTATAGAGAAGGAACAGCCGGGAGGTCCGAAAGGAGGACTGGAGCTACTTTTGTTCCCTGTCCCCCGGAAGCTCTACAGTGCCGGGACCGAAGTTAAGCTGCACGCCGGTGATGAAGGCGTTGAAGTCGGCGCCTTTCAGCATCCTCTTGTCATCAATGGTGAACTCGGTGGTCAGGTCATTAAAGGAAGACAGGTAATAGCCGGCGTAGAACTCGACGTGGGAGTACTCGAAGGCCCGGAATGACAGGAGGACCTTCGGAGTCAGATAATATACGGGAATGTAGGCGCTCTTCTTGTTGTAGGTCAGATCATCCCCGTCCATGGCCAGGCTGATGCCGCCGGCGCCTGATTCCAGGCCGAAGCCGACAAAGGTGTTCCGGACAAAGCGCGGCACGGCCCGTCCTCCTGCTTCCGGAAAAAGCACTCCGTGTTCCATGATCCAGGGGACCGGCTTCTTTACTTTAAGGTCCGTTCCCACCCGGAAGATGTTGAACTCGGCTTCCCGTCTTTGCCCGTTTACATTATCGTCAATCTTCTGGAAGCCGGTATCAAAGTATAATCCTGCCTGAAGGGTCTGTTTGTAAGTCAGGTAAGCATGACCGCCTATTAAGTAAGTTACGTCCTGGAAAGAGTCGAGCCCGCGGTCGCTTGTCATGGGCTCGAGCCTATCGGAGAGCGGAAGCAGCAGGGCGGAAATCCTTCCGCCGACCTCCAGGCTCCAGGGAAGAGCGGACGGGTCCGCGGGTGCGAACAGGTCCGGAATTTGACGGCACCTGCCCCGCCATTCCATCTCACCGCCGTCCATCTCAAAGTCGGGAAAAGTGAGCTTAAAGTGCGAGTCCCCTTCCGCAGTGCCGCCGTCTGCGGGAGTCGCGGATTTCTCTTTCCCGGCAGTGTCCTCTCCGGCTTTGGCAACGGGAGACGGAAAAGACATCCACCCCAAAAGCAGAAAAGAAAAAGCCAGTATTAAAAGCGACAGGGTCCTCAGAACCAATCCTCCGCTTCTAAGGAGAGTTACGGGTCAGAGAATTCAGGATGCCCTCTTTGTCGAAGTTGATCTCGACGGGCTCGTTGAAGTTTATGCCGGAGTAGCGCACCTGTTTATAGTTGTTCAAAAACAGCCGGAAGTTGGAAAGAGGTATTCGCTCCGGGTGATACCTTTCGTGGCGGATTACGAATTCATTGTCTCCCACTTGTTCTTTCAGGTCCAGAATACGGTAGCAGCGGTCCTGAATTCTCTGAATGAGCACCTTGTGCCGGTCTTCCATGTCTTTATCGTGTTGCAACTTATAATTAACGCAATAAAGAATGACCTCGATAAGCCGGTCACGTACCCAGTTGAACTCCTCCTCCCGCATCCGGGCCTTAACAAGCGACCTTCTCTTTACTACCTTGTGATACGTCTTTATCATGCCCACCGTGGCCAGCATCCGGAAAAAGCCCGGGTTCCCCTGCATGGTCCGGCGGTTGAACTCCTCGAACTCTTTCGCGTACGACTGGACCGCGGTAATGTATCGCTCCAACTGGCCTTCGGTGATCCGATCGTTGTTCGGGACCTCGAAGGGAGGAAGCTTATCATATTTGGCGTTCAAGGCCCCCCAGTCGTCTTTCATCCCCCGGGTGATCCTGGATATCTTGCGGGCCAGTATCTGGTCTTTGACGAAATGGGGATCGTCGCTTTGCATAATCGGACCGAATCCCTTCAGATCGCCGGCCTCTACTCTGTACGGAATATGGACGGTATAAATACCTGCCCCTAAAAGAATGGCAATCCAGGCGCCTGCCAGGAGCGCTCCCCACTTTTGCCCTTTTTTCATTTTTCTCACCTGCAAGCTTTCCTATATATTATAACTTTGACCGCTGCCGGTTCCAATGGTTCCGGGAAGAAAGAATCATCCACTGCGGGAGAAGAAAAACCGGGCCCTGCACTAATCCGGCAGCCTCTTTTACTTGCCGGCGGGATACATGCCCAGGTATTGGAGAGGGTCTACCTTTTTGCCCAGGATCCGGACCTCGAAATGAAGATGAGGCCCGGTGGACAACCCGCTGGAGCCTACGGTGGCTATCTCTTGTCCCAGCTTTACTTTCTGTCCGCGCTTTACCAGGATTTTTTTGCAATGTCCGTAAAAAGTGCCGATCCCGTAGCCGTGATCAATCTCCAAGGAATGTCCGTAACCTTTCAGGTATCCCAAATAGCTCACCACTCCGGAAGAAGGCGCGTATATTTTGGTTCCCCTGGAGGCGGCCAGGTCAATGCCGGCATGCATCTTAACTTCCCGGGTAACCGGGTGGACCCGCAACCCGAACTTGGAGGTGATATAAGCGTCTTTGACCGGCCACATAGACGGCATGGACCGGAACAGGTAGTTGGTTTCCTGCCAGGTCCAATGCACTTCTTTCAGTGTCTTCTCATAAAGATCAAGCTCGTTGTTCAGACGGCCAAGCCTCTGTTCCAGGTTGTCCACCTTGTCCAGCAGAGAGGGGGAAAGAGTTGCAGCAGGGATGCCGGAGTCGGAGCTGCCGGCTCCGCCCGCCGATTCCCTGGGGAACCAGTTTTTGATGTCGTGGTCAATCTTTCCGATTACCTGCTTGGTCTTTTCCACCGTCAGGTCCGTCTTCTTTTCCAGGTGGGCGAGCCGCTCTGACAGCTCGTTCACCTTCTCTTGGGAAAGGTGGTACCGGGAACGCATACAAGAGAGCTTCTTGACCTCGCCGAGCAGGGACTGGGAACGCTGTTGTTCGCTTGTCAACTTATAGTGAGACCAGAAAAGGGACACGGCAAGGGACGCAGCCAGGACTACAAACAGGCAACAGACGCCTATTATTCCGGCCTTGAGCCGGGACACCCGCACCCGGTACTCCACCGGCTCCGAGTAAACGTCCTTCATTACCCAAAGGGTGATCCTCCGGTCAGAGCCCAATATCACTCCTCCTTAAACAGCGCAATCCATGAAGACTTCCAGTTCATAAAATAAAAGACTACCCTTGCTTTTCCCCCTCCGAACGGACATTCAAATGATAAAATAAACTAAGCCCTTGTGTCAACAGCGGGAGCATTTAAAAAGCCGGCTTCGTGAAATTGCCGGCATTTTCCCTATAATGGTACGCAGGACTTATTTGAAGAGAGGACCGGTGTAACATGTCGTTGGAACTTCCCAAGCTGTACTCGCCCAAGGAGATCGAAGGCAAGGTTTACGAGCGCTGGCAAAAGTCGGGCGCTTTTGCGGCAACGCCCGACTCCCGGCCGCCGGAGCGGCGTTACGTTATCATGATGCCGCTTCCCAATGTTACCGGCGCGCTGCACATGGGCCACGCCATGGACAACGTGATGCAGGACATGCTGATAAGGTGGCGGCGGATGGGGGGCGACAACACGCTATGGCAGCCGGGCACGGACCACGCCGGCATCGCCACCCAGGCGGTGATAGAGAAGCGTCTTTACGAGCTGGAGGGCAAGACCCGGCACGACATCGGCCGGGAGGCCCTGGTCTCGCGCATCCTGGCCTGGAAGGACGAGTACCAGCAGCGGATCATAAACCAGCAGAAACAGATGGGTTGCTCCTGCGACTGGGACCGGCAGCGGTTCACCATGGACGAGGTGTGCAGTGCCGCGGTGTACGAGACCTTTTTCCGGCTCTTCTGCGACCGGCTTATATACCTCGGCCTCAGGCTCGTGAACTGGGACTGCCACCTACAGACCGCGGTGTCCGACGACGAGATTTACTACCAGAGCGAACAGAGCCACATGTGGTATTTGCGCTACCCCCTGATAGAGCCCGGTCCCGGGGAGCCCGAGTACGTGGTGGTCGCGACCACACGGCCGGAGACCATGTTCGGCGACACCGCGGTGGCCTGCCATCCCGATCCCGCGGACGCGCTTACCGAGCGGATTTCCGAGCAGGAGAGCAAAGTAAAGCAATCTGGCGAAAAAGACCGCGACTCCGCGGAGGCGGAGCTAGACCGGCTCCGGGCACGCGAGCGCGACGTGCTTCCGCTTCTTCAGAAGCTCACTGACATGGCGCGGGAGGGCAGGAAGGTGCTGCTTCCCCTGGTGGACCGGGAGATACCGCTCATCCTGGATGAATGGGCCAAGCCTGAGTTCGGCTCCGGCTGTGTCAAGATCACGCCCGCCCACGACCAGAACGACTACGAGGTCTGGCAGAGACACCGGGACGAGATAGGAGCCATCAACGCACTTGACCCGGACGGTACCATGAACGAACACGCCGGGCCTTGCGCCGGCATGGACCGCTTCCAGGCACGCGATAAAGCTGTGGACCTGCTGGAGGAAAAAGGTCTGCTCGACCACATCGAGGACCACGAGCTCGAGCTTCTATACTCGGACCGGTCCAAGACGCCCATCGAGCCTTACCTGTCCAAGCAGTGGTTCGTGAAGATGGGAGACGTGGAAGGCGGTGTCAGGATGGGCAAGGGCACGGAAAAGGAGTTCAGCTCGCCGGGCCTCGCTCAAGCCGCCATGGACGCGGTGGACCCGGACTGGAAAACTAAAACCGGACGAAACCTGACCTTCCACCCCGAGCGCTACACCAAGGTTTACACAAGCTGGCTTTCAGAAAAGCGCGACTGGTGCATAAGCCGCCAGCTCTGGTGGGGACACCGCATCCCGGTGTGGCTCGCCACTCTCGATGATAAAGCTTCGGCGGACGAGCTGATAAACAAGATGCCGGACGATCCCGGCCGCATGTTTGTATGGGCGACCGATTCGACCGGCGCTCATTGCCCGCCTCGCGAGCTTGCCGAGAGGGACGATATGGAGGGGCCTTTCGAGCTCCTGGCCTGCCTGCGTCATCCGGAGCACTGCCGCGATCTTGCCGAGAAGCTTACGGAGCTCGGGTTCCGGCGCGACCCGGACGTGCTGGACACCTGGTTCAGCTCGGCGCTGTGGCCTTTCAGCACCCTGGGCTGGCCCGACCCGGAGAACGCGCCGGTAGAAGAGGGCCAACCCCCCCTCGGTTCCATCGAGGGCCGGCCGGACTCGTTCAGCTACTATTACCCGGGCTCGTGCCTGGTTACCGCGCGGGACATCATAACCTTGTGGGTGGCGAGAATGGTGGTCATGGGTCTTTATTGCCACGGGGACGTGCCGTTTGTGGATTGCTTCGTCCATGCCAAGATATTGGACGGCAAAGGCGAGACCATGTCGAAAAGCAAGGGCAACGGCATAGACCCGGTGGACATCATTGATTACTACGGCGCCGACGCCATGCGGTACCTGCTTTGCGAGATGGAGACGGGGATGCAGGACATCCGGCTTCCGGTGCAGGCGGTTTGTCCGGAGTGCGAGGCCCGGGTCGAGCTTTCCGAAGCGGGCCACGGCAAGACGATCTTTACCTACATCTGCACCTTTTGCGGCAAGGAGTTCGACGTGCTGGGCACCATGGACGAGGTCCCGCGGGCGGTGCTCATAAGCGAGCGGTTCGAGAACGGCCGGGCCTTCTGCAACAAGCTCTGGAACGCGTCCCGCTTCGCCATCATGAACCTGTCCGGTTTTCAGTATAAGCTCTTTAACTACGAAGAGCTCGAGCCGGAGGACCGCTGGATACTCTCGCGGCTGTCCCGGACCGTTGAAGAAGTGTCGACAAAGCTTTCAGGATATCATCCCGCGGACGCGGTCAAGGCGGTACGGGCCTTTTTCTGGAACGAGTTCTGCGACTGGTACCTCGAGTTCATAAAGCCCAGGATGCAGGACGCCGACAAATCAGTCATGGCTTCCCAGGTCCTGGTGGTCTGCCTGGACCAGGTCATCCGGCTTCTGCATCCCTTCCTGCCTTTCATTACCGAGGAGCTATGGTCCTACCTCGCCGAGTATGCGCCTCGCAGAGGAGTGGACAAAGAACTCCAATGTGGCACCATGTGCATCCACGCTCCCTGGCCGGAGCAGAGGCCCGAATGGATTGACCCCGAGCTGGAACAAAAAATTGGCAGGGTTCAAGAGATCGTCTGCCGGTTCCGGGAGCTCCGCGCCTGCCACGAAATCGCTCCCAGAAAAAAGCTCCCATGCCTCATAAAGACGACCCCGGAGGAGAGAGAAGACCTGGAAAAGTTCTGCCATCTTATATCGGACCAGGCCTTCGCGGCCAAGCTTACCGTCTGCACGGAAGAAAAGAAGCTGGAAAACGCCGTGGTCTACACCATGCCCGAGGCCGAGCTTCACCTGGGCGGAGTGGTGGACCCGGAAAAGGAAAAGGAACGGCTGAAAAATCAGCGTCAAAAGATTATGAAAGACCTGGAGGCCTCCCGGAAAAAGCTCGACAACGAAAAGTTCCTGGAGAAAGCGCCTCAGGAGGTGGTGGACAACGAAAAGCGCAAGGCAGAGGAAATGGAGTCCCAGCTTTCCGCGGTAGAGGACCGCCTGAAAGCGCTGTGCGAGTAGAAAGGCGACCAGGGTCTTGTGAAATCAGGAAGTTACATCTAAGCACCGCCGCTGATTTCTTGCCGGGTAAAGGAAAAGGGGTCATCCTTTACCAAGCACTCAATAAGGTTAAAAAAGTTTACTTGGACGGAAAAAAATAAAATCGCCCGGACCGAAAAGAGCGAGGATCAGGAGTCCGTATCTGCGATGCCTTTGATACGGTCCAGAACGCCGGTTAATGGTTTGCCCGGCTTAAGACCTGTCTGATAACGCGAGTCAAAGTCCTTTTTGGAGGTCAGCCTTTTCACCGCCTCTTTACCAAGCGAAGAGCTGAACTCGAAGATGACCTTGCCGGTCTTTTCCCCCTCGATCCGAAGCTCTTTTTCCTTTTGGTGCTCCTCTCCGTCGCTGTCCGCAAAGGTGCAGGTTACCACCCGCCGGCCCGGGAAACCGCTCTTGTTCTTCACTTCCGACTTTACCTCGTAAACCACCGAGCTCACCCCTTCCATCTCCCAGTCCACCTCGGTGTTCACTATCTCGAAGTCGGGAAACAGGATGCCTTCAAAAAAGCCGGTCTTTTCTCCCCACTTGTACCCCACGGCAACCGCCAGGAGCACAATAACAACTATCACGATCTTCAATACGCTCTTCATGGTTTCTCTCCTCCCAAGGGATTTTATGTGTACATTCTTACAAGCCCGGACCGGGCCTGTCAAAAAAGATGCTCCGAATTGAAAAAGGCAGGGGTATCTAGTAAAATATAATTAGTTTTTAAAAGGAAAATATGTTCCCCGGCAAGGCGAGGTGCTGCGCTGTAAACCTTGAAGGAGGAGGCGGAAAATGCGGAAGGGGAGATGGGTTTGGCTTTGGATGGCGGCTCTTCTTTTGTTGAGCGCTCCGGCGGCCGCGACCATATACTGCTACGTGGACGAGAACGGGGTCAGGCATTACACGGACAAGCCGAACTCGACCAACTACAAGAGGCTGTATCTCTGGGGGAGCGAGGCCCGCAAGCCCGCGCCCGCTCCGCACCGGCCGGATTTCAGCGACATCATCAACCAGGCCTGCGCCCATTACCGGGTGGACCCGGCCATGGTAAAGGCCATGATCCGGGTCGAGTCCAACTTCAACCCCAAAGCGGTGTCGAAAAAAGGCGCCATGGGACTTATGCAGCTTATGCCGGGCACGGCCCGGCAGCTCGGGGTAAGCGATCCGTTTAACCCGGTGGAGAACATCTGGGCGGGGACCTATTACATCAAGTGCCAGATCGTCCGGTTCAAGTACAAGTACGACCTGGCCTTTGCCGCCTATAACGCCGGCCCGAATGCAGTGGAGCGCTATAACGGCATTCCGCCGTACCCGGAGACCAGGCGTTACGTGAAAAAGGTGAACTACTACTGGAAGCACTACCGCCGCCATAAGCCGCGTTAAGGTAAAAGGAAGCACAAAGACCTCTTTTCTTTCCGTCTCCTCCTTTGCGGCTTCCGGGCTTTAAAAGTAAGATGAAATCTCGTTTTGATAAAGAGTGAAAATGGACGATTCCCAAAAAGCCCCGGTCTGGAACATAGCCAACTACCTGACCATAGCCAGGATACTCGCCATACCCGTGTTCATCGTGGTCTTGATGATGGTGGAGCCGGAGACCTACGACCAGGACTGGCTCTCGAGACCGCCCGAGCCACTGGGCGACAATTACCTGTTGTGTGTCCTGGCCGCCGTGCTATTCGGGCTCGCCAGCATTACCGATTACCTGGACGGGTTCCTGGCACGCAAGTACGGGCTCACCACCAACCTGGGAAAGCTGCTCGACCCGCTCGCTGACAAGCTCCTGGTCATCGGCGCCATGATCATGCTGGTCGAGCTCCACCGCCTGCCCGGCTGGATGGCACTGGTGGTGATCGCCAGGGAAGTGGGAATAACCGCGCTCCGAGGAATCGCGAGCGAACAGGGAATGGTGATCTCGGCCTCCCGGCTGGCAAAGTACAAAACCGCCACCCAGATGCCCGCCCTGGTCGGGCTCCTTATCTATTACGAGTTCCCCCTTCTCATTTTCCAGGACATAAACTGCTTTGGCGTGGGAATGGTCCTCTTTACCGTGGCGGTGGTCCTGACCGTCTGGTCGGGAATAGACTACTTCATTAAGTTCTGGAAGTACATGGTCTGAAACAACACATCTCCATGCCGGGGCCTTCCGAGTGAAAGCCCCGGGATAAAACTATAATTGTAAACTGGAGAGCTGATGGCTTATAGAAGATACGGATACGGCGGCGGAGGATACCGCTACCCCGGCGGCGGCGGAGGAGGAGGAGGAGGACTCAGCTTCTTCGGGCCTATGACCCCCACCGTCATGTACATAATCATCGCCAATGTAGGGGTGTTCCTGCTTTTCGTGTTCGCGCCCCAAATCATAACCGCGGCATTCTCCCTGGTCCCCGGCAAAATCTATGAAGGGGTCCCACAGCTCTGGAGGCTGGTCACCTATATGTTCGTCCATGCCGGGTTCGCCCATATCCTGTTCAATATGCTGGTGGTCTGGTGGTTCGGGTCCCCCCTCGAACAAATCTGGGGACAGAAAAAGTTCCTCAAGTACTACTTTATCACCGGCATCGGCGCGGGAATAGTGTGCGTGCCGTTCTATCCTCCCCAGACACCCATTGTGGGGGCTTCCGGGGCCATCTTCGGACTGCTCATGGCATTTGCGCTTATCTACCCCAACGCCCGGGTATACCTCTGGTTCTTAATTCCCATCAAGGTCAAGTACCTGGTCATCGCTTTTGCCGTGATCGAGCTTACCGCCACCATGAGCTACATGGGAGGACACGGGGCCTCGAATATCGCCAACATCGCCCACCTCTCCGGCATGGCCATCGGATACTTCTACCTCCGGGGCTTCATGGACATAAGGGTTTTCTGGAAAAGAAGGAAGATGAAAAAAGCCAGGAGGGCCTACCGGGTAATGAAAGATGACGACAACGACCGGGACGGAAAAGGACCCTGGCTGCATTAGTCGGTTGTTTACGTCCGGAAAAGCGCTCTTCATCCATAACACTCTTTTCAGGTTCTTCAGGATTAAGCGTACTTTCGCGCTGACGCAGACCTTTAAAGCACAATCCGCGACTTTGTCAAGGGGCATGCCCGCGCGTGAGCGCGGCTCCCCTTGGGAGCCCTTGACAAAGCCGCAAGCGGATTGGGCTAAACTGGAACTTGTAGGGAACAAAGAAAAGGTTCAAGGTATTTAAGTGTGGGTGGATAGAAAAAGGTGCGTTTATCGCTTTTAGGGCTTCCAGCGGGGAAAAGGGAAAAGGCCGGAACTGGCCCGGTCCCTCCCCCTGCAAACGCTACCGGCCTCGGCGCTCGGGTTGCAACCCTTAAGTCGCCCTATCCTCCGAGCCGGAATGGTTAAAATATCAAAAGGCCCCCAAAGGAAACCTTCCCGCTGGCAACCGAGAATGCGCAAAACGCAAAAAGTCTTTATAAAGAGTAGCAAAGGTTCTATCTCGATCCTGGCCATTGTTTAGCAACCCATATTTAAATACGTTGAACAAAGAAAATTGGACTTGGCGCAAGCCGGACAAACCGGCTGGGTAAACAACGTAAACATTGTGTTATCCCCACATACCAAAAGTTCATTTTCTTTGTTCCCCAATAAAACAATCTTCAAACTCCAGGTGCAAGTCCGCTTAATCCTGATGAAGCCTTTTTCAAAGCAAGTCTTTATTTTCCCGCAAAGGCGCCGGGCCGAAGAGCTTTTTTACAGCTTGTCCCGCTCTTGACTTGTCCCTTCATAGATGATTAATTAGGAGTCTCTAATAAACAAACCGAACCAAAGACAAGGAGGCTGGAGATGAAAACCATAAAGGACTTACTGACCGAGCGGGCCGAACAGCAGCAGGACAAGACCTTTCTGTTCTGGGAGGACGACGAGGTAAGCTACAACCGGATGCTGGACATAGCAAAGCGGGTCGGATCAAGCCTTGCTCTGCGGGGCCTGGAAAAGGACGACAAGGTCTGCTTATGGCTTTACAATCGGCCGGAGTTCATCTATCTCATGTTCGGCACCGCTTTTTCGGGCACGGTCCTGGTTCCCATCAACACGCAGTTCAAGGCTGACGAGGCCCGCTACATTATCCAGAACTCGGAAGCGCGCATACTCATCACCCAGCCGGAGTTCGCGGACATGGTGGAGAAGATACGACCGGAGTGCGAGAACCTGGAGGAGGTCATAATGCTGGACGAGGCGCCCCAGGGGACCTCGCCTTTCGAGGACTTGTACGAGCCCTCCGAGATAGTGGAGCGCGACATAAAGGAAGACGACATCGCGAGCATCATCTATACCTCCGGCACCACCGGCTACCCCAAGGGAGTGCTTCTCACCCAGTACAACTACTGGTTCAACGCCTGGGAGGTCACGGTCGCGGCCAAGATGACGGAAGAGGACCGCTTCATGTGCATCCTTCCTCTGTTTCACGTGAACGGACAGGTCGCAACCGTGCTGGCCCCCTTGTCCGCCGGCGCATCCATGATCCTGCTCAAGGGGTTCTCACCAAAGGACTTTTTGCCCAAGCTGGAGAAGTACCAGGCCACAGCCTTCTCCGGAGTGCCCACTGTCTACGCCATCCTGAACAACCTGCCCGACGCCGAGCAGTACGACCTGTCCAACTTGCGCTTCTGCATCTGCGGGGCCGCGCCCATGCCGGTCGAGGTGTTCGAGACCTTCGAGAAGAAGTACAAGGCCCACATCATGGAGGGGTACGGTCTTTCCGAAGGGACCTGCGCAAGCTCCATCAATCCCATAGACGGCACCCGCAAGGTGGGGTCCATCGGCCTTCCCCTCGAGGGGCAGGAGGTCAAGATAGTGGACGACAACGGCAACGAGAAGAAGACCGGCGAGGTGGGCGAGATCGTGATCAGGGGAGACAACCTCATGAAAGGGTATTACAGGAACGAGCAGGCCACCGCGGAGACTCTGAAAAACGGCTGGCTCTATACCGGCGACCTGGGGATGAAGGACGAGGACGGTTACATTTTCATCCAGGGCAGAAAGAAGGAGATGATCATCAGGGGCGGCGAGAACATCTTCCCCAAGGAGATAGAAGAGGTCCTTTATAAACATCCGGCCATCATGGACGCGGCAGTGGTGGGCATCCCGGACAAAATCTGGGGCGAAGAAGTGGGCGCCTTTCTGGTACTCAAGGAAGGCCAGGAGCTCAAGGAAGAAGAGGTCATTGATTACTGCAAGGAAAAGCTGGCCAATTACAAGTGCCCCCGGCTGGTGTTCTTCTGGGACCAACTGCCCAAGACAGCCACCGGCAAAATTCAGAAGAACAAGATCGTCGAGCAACACATGAACCAGGAGTAGACTGCCGCGCAAGACACCGAAAAAATACGGACTGAAAAAATATGATGTGCGAGCGGCTTATAGTGGCGACTGTAAGTCGCTCGCACGAAAAGCAGATAAGCGACACCCTCCGACCAGCTTTCTTCTTTCATCCTTCCCGCTCCTGAATTACAATAAAGACCGGCCGGCACGTCCGGCACTCGGAGGCAAACGGAGGTTTTGCCATGACCGGCAGTGGAAAGGGCCGCGACGAGAAAAGTCTGCTTTTTGGAGTCATGGCCGCGGAGCTAAAGCTCATAAGCCAGGATCAGCTCGCGGATGCTCTTTCGCGGGAGACGGACCCATCGAAGAGCCTTGCCGAGGTCCTACTGGAGCTGGAATACATAAGCCCGGAGCAGGAGAAACTCATCCGGGACGCAGTAGAGGTCCAGCTTAATGCTCATAAAGGAGACCCGCACGCTTCCCTGGCGGCTTTTGGCGGACCGGGGACCGCGCTCGAGTCCATCGGCTATGGTGTGGACTCCGGCGAGGGCGCAGAAGGGAAGGCCGAGGGAGAAGGACTTCCTTCCGGTAAGGACGGCGCTCTTGACTCCTTTGGAGGCCACACTACCGGCGAAGGACAGGGAGCGCAGGGCAAGGAGGGTCCTGTTCCCGAGCGGGTGCTGGAAGACGCCTCTGCCGTAACCGCAGAACAGGAAGGGCGCTACACCATAAAGAGCGAGCAGGGCCGTGGAGGGATCGGCAGGGTGTTGCTCGCCTTTGACGAGCACATCGGCAGGGACGTGGCCTTGAAAGAGCTGCTGCCGGACGCCAGCGGGTCCATACCATCGGTGTCTTCTCCTCTGAAGACCACGGCCGCCATCACCGGCCGGTTTTTGCAGGAGGCCCGCATCACCGGCCAGCTCGAGCATCCGGGCATTGTGCCGGTCTACGAGGTAGGAAAGCGACCGGACGGCTCGCTTTACTACACCATGCGCCTGGTCCGGGGAAGAACGCTCTACGACCGCATCCACGAGTGCGAGAACCTGCAGGAGAGACTGCGGCTTCTTCCCCACTTCCTGGACCTGTGCAATGCGCTGGCCTTCGCCCACTCGAGGGGCGTGGTCCACCGCGACATCAAACCTCAGAACGTCATGTTGGGAGAGTTCGGCGAGACCGTGCTCCTGGACTGGGGCCTGGCCAAGATCAAGGGCATCGAGGACAAGAGGGCCAACGAGCTGGAAAAAGGCCTAAAGCTCATCAGGGAGGCATCAGGCGAACAGACCATCACCGGAAAACCTATCGGGACCCCCTCCTACATGCCGCCGGAGCAGGCGGACGGAAGGATCGAAGACATTGACGAGCGATCGGATGTGTACTCGCTGGGCGCGGTCCTTTACGAGATACTTACCGGAAATCCGCCTTACAGCGGGACCAACGCCTACGCCATCCTGGGCATGGTCCTCTCCGACCCGGTGCCGCCCGTGCGCAAGCAGGAGCCGGCGGTACCGCAGGAGCTGGCGGCCATCTGCGAGAAGTGCCTGCAAAAAGAGAGCAAGGACCGCTACGCCGACGCCGGCGAGGTCGCGGAAGACGTGGTCCGGTTCCAGACCGGGGGTCTGGTTTCCGCGTACGAGTACAACATGGCGTTGCTGGCCTGGAAGTGGATGCGCAAGCATTGGCCGCTGGTGAGCACGGTACTCCTGGCTCTTATCGTCCTGGCTTCCCTGGCGGTGTGGTCGTACATCAGGATCGGCGAGGAAAAAGAACAGGCCCTCGAACAAAAGGCCGTGGCCATGGAGCAGAAGAAGGTGGCAACCGAAGAGCGCGACCGGGCCCGCAAACACCTCTCCCAGGCGTTCTTCCAGTACGGCCTCCGCGCGCAAAAGGACACCCGCCTGAACGAGGCCATGGTCTTCTTTGCACGGTCCGCAGAGCTGGAAGACCGGGAAAAAACCAGGAACGCCCTTTACAAGGTAATGACCACACCGGTCCATCCCGTGCTTTCCAAGACCCTTGCCGGACATCCTTATAAGCCTCGCGCCGCCGGGTTCTCCCCCGACGGCAAATGGGTGCTTTCCGCGAGCTGCGCCGCTAAAGAAAAAGGCGCCTGCGACAAGAGCGAGGTCCGGCTGTGGTCGGTTGAAACCGGCAAGCTGAAAGAGAAGTACGTGGGCTCGCGCTGGCGCATAAACGCTCTCGCGGTCTCTCCGGCCGGAGACCGCTTTCTGACCGGCAGTTGCGGGGAATCCACCCGGACGGGCGAATGTATAAAGGGCGAGATGAAGCTGTGGTCGGTCAAAAAAGGCGAGTACGTAAAGATACTGCCCGGCCATAAAGGGGAAGTGCGGACCATAGCCTACTCCCCGGACGGAAAGCAGGCCCTCTCCGGCGGCTGCGGCCGCAGGGCCGGCTATAGCTGCTTCACGGGCGAGGCCCTGCTCCGGTCCATGGACACGGGCGAAGTGGTGCAGAGCTTCCAGGGACATAACGGCGCCATAACCTCGGTGGCCTTTTCCCCCTCCGGCTCTTACCTTCTGACCGGGGGAGAAGACGAGACCCTGATCCTGTGGTCCGCCGGCACCGGCGAAAAGAAGAGGACGTTTTCGCACGAGCAAGGCGGGATTTACAGCGCCGCGTTCTCGCCGGACGAGCGGTACGTGGTGGCCGGAGGATGCGCAAAGGCGGTGGAAGGACACTGCCGAGAGGGAATGATAAAGCTATGGCCGCTCGGGCAAGGAGCGGAAAGGACCTTGACCGGCCACGAGAGCGCGGTGGAACTCGTGGACGTGTCTCCGGGCGGGACCTATGCCGTGTCCGCGGGGTGCGGCCGGATGGAAGCGAGCAAATGCCGAAAGGGCGAGATAAAGCTCTGGGACCTGCATGAAGGCGAGTGCATGGACACCATGACGGTAGTAAACGGCAGTGTAACCGCTCTTCGCTTCTCGCCGGACGGCTCTCATATCATGACCGCGGGCAGCGACAAAAAGCTCCGGCTGTGGCTCTTACGAAACCCGGCCGGTGTTATGAAGCTCGAGGGCTTTGACAAAAAGATAAACGTGGTGGCCTTCTCCCCCGACGGAGAACGCTTTCTTACCGCGGGCTCGGCCGAGAAGATCAAGATATGGTCCAGGAGGCCGTTGCGCCTGGTCCGCGAGCTTTTTAAAGACGACGCCGACTTCCAGGCCGCGGCGTTTTCTTCGGACGGCTCACTGGTAATGGGGGCCTGCCCGGACGGGAGCATTGAGTTTTACAACGCAAAGACAGGAGAGACGGTCAAGTCCATTGCCGCGCATAAGGGCATGATAAAGGCGCTGGACGCGCCGGCCGAAAAGAATGTGGTCCTGTCCGCGGGAGCTGACAATGCCCTGAAATTGTGGGCCGTGCCCTCCGGAGATAACCTTATGAGCGTTCCCGCCCATGACAACATGATCATGGCCGCAGCCATATCCGACGACGGCGCTGTTGCGGTCTCCTCCGGCATGAAATCAACGGAGGCAGATGAGGAGACCAAGATAGTGCCGGTGATAAAGGTATGGGACCTGGAAACCGGGACAACTGTGCACACCTTTTCCAAAGGAGAGGACATGGTCATGTCGGTGGAGATATCTCCGAACAACTCCATGGTCCTGGCCGGGGACGCCAAGGGAACGATCAGGGCATGGCAGCTCGAAACCGGAAAGCCGCTCGGCTCGTTCAAGACCCACCAAAGCGCGGTGAACTCAGCGGCGTTCATGAAAAGAAACGGAAGACTTTACCTCGCCACCGGCAGCGAAGAGGGCGGGATGAAACTGTGGCGTCTCTCGCAAACAAAAGGCCCGCTTTCGAACCATTGCATTCTATCTTTGCGCCCGCACGTCAAGAACGTGGCTGACCTCGAGTTCGCGCCGCAAGAGGACCTACTGCTCTCCGCGGGTCGGGATCGTTCCGCAGTAGGCCTTCCGCTGCCGGACGAGTTCCTGCACGGCGATTACGGGGCGATACTTGAAAAGCTCGGAAGCCGCACCGCCCTGGGCCTGTCCGGGTTCAACCTTACTTTCGGGCAGGAGGAGCGGCAAGAAAAATGATCGGAAGGAGGACGGTATGACCAGTAAAGAACGGGACACCTTCGGCGCCCGGCTTCGCAAGCTCCGGGAGGGCGAAGGATTGTCCCTGGAAGACCTGGGCGAGCAGGTGGGCATGGAGCCTTCCTATCTCGCCGAGTTGGAGGAGGAGAAGGTTTTTCCCCACGTGTCCGAGATCATCACCCTGGCCCGGACACTGTCGGTGGACCCTTCCGCGTTCCTGGCGGACAAGCCGCTGAAGAGCTCACCCGGCAAGAAGCAGAAAGCCATGGCGGTAAGGACCAAAGATTATGCTTACCAGACCTTGACCGACGAGGACCCGGAAAAACACCTCATGGGTTTCCGGGTAACCATAGACCCCAAAGCCCAGCACCGCAAGGTCGGCTATCAGCACGAAGGCGAAGAGTTCATCTACGTGCTCTCCGGCAAGCTCTGGATCAAGGTGGGACAGAAAACCAGGACCCTGCAACCGGGCGAGAGCATCAGGTTCGACTCCGGCAAAAAACACCAGCTTAAGAACCCGGGCTCGGAGACCACCGAGCTTATCGTGGTCATCTTCACTCCATAAGGCGCAAACCATGTATTTCCCGACTACTGAAGAACAGGAGATGATCCGGGCCATGGTCGAGCAGTTTTCCCGCCGCCAGGTCGCGCCCCAGGCGGAAGAGCGAGACAAGACCGGAGAGTTCCCGGACGAGCTCATAAAGGAGATGGCCCGCCTGGGACTACTGGGAATGATGGTCCCGGCCGAGTACGGCGGCTCCCAGGTGGGCGCGGTCGCATATGTGCTCGCACTCATGGAGATCGCCTACGCATGCGCATCCACCGCGGTTACCATGAGTGTTACCAACCTCTCTTGCGAGCCGCTTTTGAACCACGGCGCCGACGAGCAGAAAGAAAGACTGCTCACCCCCCTGGCATCCGGAGAAATGCTGGGAGCCTTCGCCCTTACTGAGCCCGCCGCAGGATCGAACCTCTCCGAAGTACGGTTGAAGGCGGAAAAGAAAAAAGACCACTACCTTTTGAACGGGTCCAAACTCTTTATCACTAACGGCTCGAAAGCCGGCATAATTATCGTGTTGGCCAGGACCGCTGAAGGCGGAAGCAAGGGACTCTCCGCCTTTGCCGTGGAAAAGGGAACGCCGGGGCTTTCAGTAGGAAGAAAGCTCGAAAAGATGGGACTGCGGGGAAGCGACACCGTCGAGATACTGCTCGAAGACTGCCGGGTACCGGAAGAAAACCGCATCGGCAAAGAGGGAGACGGCTTCAAGGTCATCGCCCAGGCGCTCGACTCCGGCAGGATAGGGATCGCGGCCCAGGCAACCGGCATGATCCGGGCCTGCCTGGACATGGCAAGAAACTACGCAAGCGAAAGAAGACAGTTCAATAAGCCCCTGTCCGGACACCAGGCCATACAGTGGATGATAGCGGACATGGCCACCGACTACGAAGCGGCAAAGCTCATGACTTTATCCGCAGCTTCCATGAAGGACCAGGGGAGAGAGTACACCGCTGAGGCCTCCATGGCCAAGCTCTTTGCCTCCGAAGCGGCCAACCGCGCCGCATACAACGCGCTCCAGGTGCACGGAGGATACGGCTTTACAACCGAGTTCCCGGTCGAGCGCATCTACCGCGACGCCCGCGTGACCACCATCTACGAAGGCACCAGCGAGGTCCAGAGAATGGTCATCCACCGCGAGGCCATGAAGAGAAGATAGGGGGCAGCCACCTGTTTTGGAGCTCAACCCCTGTAACAACACGGCCTTGACCATCATTTCCGAATGATTAGTTTTATCACATGCGCATGACAAGATTGCCGGAGAATGTTGTCGAGGATTCCACTTTGCGGGACAAGCCCGGGGTTTTTAAGGACCGGGACGACGCCGGGCGTGTTCTGGCTTCGCACTTACAAAGCCTCGAGCTTGATGATCCCCTGGTCCTGGCCATCCCTGCGGGAGGTGTGCCGGTTGCCGCCCGGGTATGCAGGGACCTCTCCTGGGACTTTGATATGGTCTTGGTCCGCAAGCTCCAGATACCGGGCAACACCGAGGCCGGGTTCGGCGCCTGCACCACTGAAGGACCGGTGTTTTTAAACCACGACCTGGTGGAGAGCATCGGCCTGACTTCCTCCCAGGTGCGGGAGGCGGAGGAGAAGACGCGCTCGGAGCTACGCCGCCGCGAGCAGGTCTTCCGGCAGGGCCGCCCCTTGCCTGATGTCGGCGGCAGGCACGTGGTAGTGGTTGACGACGGGCTGGCGTCCGGCTACACCATGCAGGCCGCGGTGGCCAGGACAAAGGAGCGCGGGTGCAGGACGGTTACTGTTGCCGCTCCCACTGCTCATCTTTCCACTGCCGCTCGGCTGGCCCGGAGCTCGGACCACCTGGTCTGTCCCAACATAAGGGCCGGGATGAGCTTTGCAGTGGCTGAAGCGTACGAGCACTGGTACGATCTCTCGGACGAGGACGTGCTGAACATCCTGGAAGAGATGGAAAAAGGGTAAGTTATTACTCGGCAGACCCGCCCGGTTAGCGGTTCTGCGCGTGTCCCACCGTGGCCATGGTTTGATTGGCTATCTCGAGCTCCTCATTGGTGGGGATGACGAGGAGTTCTACCTCGCTATTGCCGGCGCTTATGGAAAGCGGCTTGCCTTCGCATTTCCCCTGGTTTTTTTGCGGGTCCACCTCTATTCCCAGCCGCTCGAGCCCCGAAAGCGACTCCTCCCGGATGGAGGGGTTGTTCTCGCCCACCCCCGCGGTGAACACGATGGCGTCCACCCGGCCCAGCACCGCGTAATAGGCCCCCACGTACTTCCGGATGCGGTAACAAAAGACCTGGAGGGCCAGCCGGGCCATCTCATCGCCCCTTTCGCGGCGGGCCATGATCTCCCGCACGTCATTGGTGCCGGTGAATCCCTTAAGCCCGCTTTCCTTGTTCATGAGAGCGTCAATCTCGGGCACGCTCATGTGGCAGTACTCGGACAGGTAGAAGTAGATGGAGGGGTCCAGGTCCCCGCACCTGGTCCCCATGACCAGGCCCTCCAGCGGCGTGAGCCCCATGGAGGTGTCCACGCTCTTGCCTTCCCGGAGGGCCGCCACGGACGAGCCGTTGCCGAGATGCACGGTTATGAGGTTCAGCTCCGACAGGGGCCTGCCGAGCCACCGGGCGGCTTCCCGGGCCACGAATCGGTGGGAGGTCCCGTGGAAGCCGTACTTCCGGAGCTTGTGCTTTTTATAATAGTCGTAGGGGATCCCGTAATGGTAGGCGTAAGGCGGCATGGTGTGATGGAAGTCGGTATCGAACACAGCCACCTGCGGAATGCCCGAGAATAGGTGCCGGGCGACCTCTATGCCGGTCAGGTTGGCAGGGTTGTGAAGAGGAGCCAACGGGATGTTGTCCCGGATCGCCTCGATCACCGAGTCGTCTATAAGAGCGGGAGCAAGAAAACTCTCGCCTCCGTGGACCACTCGGTGGCCCACCGCGCCGATCTCCTGCCGGTCGCGGATGGCCCCCTTCTCCTGGTCGGTCAGGACCCGCGCGATATGGGACATGCCTTTCTCATGGTCTGTTATATGCTCCTTGTGGACCAGGCTGCCGCCGGCACCGCGGCCCCGCCCCAGCTCATGGCTCAACCGGCTCTCCTCTTCCCCTATCCGTTCGACTACCCCGCGGGCCTCGACCTCGATGCTCTCCATGTCAAAAAGCTGGTACTTGATGGAAGAGCTGCCCGTGTTTATGACAAGTATCTTCATCAGCTTTCGGTAATCTTCCGCCACACCTCGTCCACCTGCTCCCGCAGGTGATCCAGGTCTCCTGAGTTGTCTATTACAAAGTCGGCAAGCGCGGCGCGCTCATCGTCCGACCACTGCGACTTGATGCGGGCCATGACATCATCGCCGCTCAAGCCGTCCCGGAGTGCCACCCGGCGGGCCTTCTCCTCGTCCGGCGCGGTTACCACTATCACCGGCTTGATCCATTTGGTCGCCGGGCTCTCGAGAAGAA
>JAWOBU010000045.1:0-24874 GCA_046484135.1 bacterium | reverse complement strand
ATGGCGTGTTCGACCCCGAACACGGGCTGGCCCTCTTTCCTGACCCGGTTAAAGGGCAGCTCTTCATCCGGGAAGGGGGAGCCGTCCACCGAAGATATGTTGAAGCCCGGCTCGTTGTAATAACTGTTTAACGCTTCATCAAGCGTCAGTCCCAGGATGCTTTGCGCCGCCGGGTTTGCAAAGCTGATTTTGCCGTCCCTGTCCACTATGGTGATGCCTGCGGGCACGGTGTTGACTATCAGGGAAAGGCGCTCTCTGCTTGCTTTCAGGTCCTCCTCCGCTCGCCTGCGGTTCTCCTCCAGCTCCAGGCTGTACAGGGCATAGGCGATGTCTCCGCCAACCTCGCGGAACAGGCCCTGCTCCTCCGGGTCGTCCGCAAAGCCCAAAGGCAGGGACACGCACATGAGTCCGTAAACCGTCCCCTCATGCTCGAGGGGCATGGTCATGCCCGCGGCCCCTCGCTGGTACTTGTTCCTGAGCACCAGCGGACATTCCGGGCATTCGGAAGCAGGGTCCCGCGTAATGACCGCGTCCGCCTGTTCGAGCGCCTTCCGGCCGCAGGCAGGCAATCTTCCCTCTTTCAGCATGTTGTAAAAGGGCTGGAAGTCCTCTCCCAGGCCTTCTTGAACTACGGTCTCCGGTCTTCCGGACCCGTCCAGCAGTGCTATCCAGGCGCTGTCAAAGCCCCTGGTTTCCACCAGACTTTCGCAAGCCTGCTGGATGAGCTTCTCCCGGTCCTTTTCCACCGTGATGAGCTGGTTCACGTTCCGGATGGCACGGAGGACCTGGTTCAAGTGATGGGCCCTCTCCTGCGCCTGCTTTCGCTCCGCCACTTCCTGCTCCAGGAGAGCGGCGTGGCTCTCCAGTTTTTCCAGCATAGGGTCGCTGATCTTCCGGAAAGCAACCACGCCGGCCAGGACCACCAGCAGGGTGACACCCAGCCCGAGGAGCGCCGCGTTTAAAAAGGGCGCCCGGAACTCGGCCATGTCCATCTTGGCCACTATGCCCAGGTCCAATACGTCCACCGGCTCGTAAGCGGCCAGCACGGTCTTGCCTTCGTAATCTTTGCCGATCATGGCGCCGGAGCGGCCGGACAGGGCCCTCTGCATGGGCTCGGCCAGGTCGGAGTCGAATGGCAGGGACTCGGGCACTTTTACGCCTTCTCTGCCGTGCCGGAACTCGAACACTATCCGGTTGCCTTCCTGGTGGGCCAGGGCAAACTCGCCGGTCTCGCCGAAGCCCCGGTATTTTTCGTGGGAGTCGCGTATCTGGGAAAGGGTCGCCTCGCGGGGGCCGCCCGGGAACTTGCCGCCGTAGCGGCTGTCATGGCGGGCCACCGCTTCTATCAGCCGGGCCTGGCTTTGGACGGTTGCCTGAAGATCGGAAAGCACGTGGGACTTGTGGACTTTATAGATGAATAAAAGCACGGCCGCGGCGGCAGTCAGGCAGGAGACCGCCATCAGAACGGTCATGAGAAACACCCGTTGCCTATGGTTTTTCATATATCCTCCGCGGGCTTGTTGTTTTAAGGCCCTTTAAAGACTTCCAAGAGCCGGAACCATATTTTTAAGGGACAATACTTTTTAATAGGCTTTTTTCCCGATAAAGGGCGGACGTAAGCCTGGAGCCGTTAATGGCCTGTGCCGCCGCGTCAATCACGGTCCCCGGAGAGGAGGGCTTGGTAAGTACCATAAAGGGGGAGCAGTGCAGGGCCTCGGTCATAAGATCGCTGTCCGGGAAAGCGGTGAGCACGATCACCGGCAGGCCGGGCCGTTCCTTTCGGATTTCTTTTATCAATGCCGGGCCGTTCATGCCGGGCATCTTGAGGTCTATAATCGCCAGATCGGGCGGATCGCGATGGAACAGATCGAGCGCCGTAAAGCCGTCGGCCGCGGTGCTCACGCGATAGCCGCCCTGTAAGGAGAGGATTTCCTCCAGGGCCTTCAAGACGCTCTCCTCGTCGTCCACCACCAGCACATGAGAAGTGGAGGAGTTGCTGTCATAGCTCCGGACCCATTCGTCCAGGTCGGCTTGATGGAACCTCCAGTCTCTGCCTACCTTGAAGCAGGGTATCCGGTTACTGCGGGCCAGCCGGCGCAGGGTCTCGACGTGTACCCCGAGGTAAGATGCCGCTTGTCTGGTTTTAAGTGCTGTAACCATCTTTCGACCCTTGTTTTGCGTAAGCGGTGTTTTCGCAATTTCCGCGCCGAATCACGCAAAAACGATTTAACCAAGTTTTGCTCTGTTGTGATCAGTTGAGACACAATTCATTATTAGTATAGCAGTAAATGGATATTTGTCAATGATAAATTTAGTGTGAACTTCCGAATGGCGCTAACTTAAGCCCTTACCATGCTGTAAACTCGAACACGGGGAATGCACGACTGCCTAATATGAAAGTAATTTCCATTTTAGAAGGAGTATTGCCTTCCTTTAAGTTAGCGCCATTCGGAACTACACCGACTTTAGAGATGGAAAGGCGGCCGTCTCGGCCCCGGATAAAAGCGGGCGGGGGCATCGGCGGTTTACTTGCCCCCCCTTTTCATGTCGCAGGCCCTGCCCCCACTAAAAAATTCTTCCGGTCCTTGAACTGAAAGCAAAAGATGTTTATAATAACTTTTTACGTCCCCATCGTCTAGCCAGGTCTAGGACACCGGGCTTTCAATCCGGCAACACGGGTTCAAATCCCGTTGGGGACGTTATCTTCCGAGAGAGAGAGCGGGGAAAGCCGCCATTCATGGCGGGCTTTCCCCGCCGCTAATTCCCCTTTTTCTTTTGTCAAACTTTTCTTTTTGAAGCTCTGGTTCAGCGGGAATCGGAGAGCCCACGTTTTTGATAAGTTTTAGCATAGGGGCCAGCAACCTGATGCATAAGTAAATCGGAGATGTGTTCAGATTTACCCGCCGGGCGTGCTCAGGGATCTTTTACAATCGAGTTTTTTTGTTGGCGTGGAAACAAGGGGTTGTGCCGACGAAAAGGCGGGTTGGTAAAGGGAGCTTTTAACAAGGTGCAACAGAAGTCCAACATATAGGAGGGGGAGCGTGTCCAAGAAGGGGGTTTTTAAACGCAACGACGCTACGGCGAAGAGGATTTCACGCATCTATGAAAGACCATGTCAAGCAAAAACTTTCCTGTCTCAAGGAGAAAATTAATTTCTACTTGACTTGGTAGGGCACCCCCGTCGCCGACGTTACCCGAGTGTGAGGGAGGGCCACCGTGATTGTTTCCGGTATCGGCTCCGCTGTCGGAATCGAATCTCCTGCATTCGACCTGATATGGGCCAACGCATCTATCAGAGACTTGTTTCAGCCTATGAGATCCCTGGGACCTGCTCAAGTGAGCCGGGGGCGCCTAATCAAAGGATGGGCCTTGATGGCCAGCGCCTTGCCGGAGACTGCCCCCGGTCCCTCTCCTCGCGGATCACTCCGAAACCGCCGAGCTCTTCCCCGCGTCATCACGATAGCACTCGCCGGACTTGAGAATAGCCAGCGCCGTCGCCAATATTTTCCTTGCCACCGTCTTCTTGGCCATCGCCGGATCAATGCCCTCCTCCAACATCTTCCGGTAATGGCGGGAAAAACGGTTGTCGCCCCGTATCGCGCTGTTGGCGGCCGTCATGGCCGCGTACTTCATAAGCCGGTTGCCGGAAGGAGAAGCGCTCTCCTTGGCCCGGCCAGGGTCGCCGGAGCACCGGCGGCGCACGGAAAGAGAGCTGTACTTCCACAAGCTCCGCTTGTCTTCGAACCGTTCCGGGTCGTCAATGATCGCCGCCAGGATGGCAGCAGATATCTTGCCTACTCCAGGGATGGTGAGCAACAGCTTGAACTCTCGCGTTGTGCGCATAAGACGCAAAAGCAACTTCTCGACATCACTCTTGAGGGACTCCTGGGCGTCCAACTCTTTATAGAGCGTCTCAAGAAGCAAAGCAGCGTTAGGCCGGGAAACCTGGCCGAGCCAAAATTCGCGAGAGGAAAGGGAATAAACCGAGTCGCCCACGGCCAAAGGCAGAGAAGAGAAGAGGAGCTTTTTTAGCTTACGGAACAAAAACTTGTCGCGACAGAAGTCGCTCGCACGGGGGAGAGGGGGCAGCCCTCTGTGCCAAGATAGATGAGACATTTCCTCTACACATGTAAGCTTGTCCTGTATCAATGGATTGGTTTGGAAAATAATCATCTAAATCCAACTCTTCTATTTCTTCCGCAGTCATGCCCGTTTTTCTTTCAATCAATTTCATCATTTCATCGCTGATTATCTTTATGCTCATTTTCTCACCCCATTAGGTTCATAGCCGATGACAAAGGCATGCACGCCCCATTTTGACATCTCTATGAATTTGTAAATATTATCTCACAGCCGAGGTTAAAATAAGATTAGAACAAAATTAGAATTTTCTAATCTTGTTCGGTAAATAAAGGATTTTCCGGCAATTACACGAGCATTGAAAAGTTGGGGGATATAAAAAAATCCGGCGGCGACCTACTCTCCCACCGGGGCAGCCCGGCAGTACCATCGGCGCAGGAGGGCTTAACTTCCGTGTTCGGGATGGAAACGGGTGTTTCCCCTCCGCTATCGCCACCGGAAACTTAGTGATTATATTTTCACAACCTGGTGCTTGTTTTTTCGTCAAGGGTAATTTTGGTTCAGCCGCTTAAGTGGGCGGTTGATTCCAAAGGGATCAAGTCTCACGGGCGATTAGTACCGGTCAGCTCCACGTGTTGCCACGCTTCCACCTCCGGCCTATCAACCTTGTGGTCTACAAGGGCCCTTCAGTGCCGGTATTACCCGGCAAGGGACATCTAATCTTGAGGTTGGCTTCCCGCTTAGATGCTTTCAGCGGTTATCCTTTCCGAACGTAGCTACCCTGCAATGCTTCTGGCGAAACAACAGGGACACCAGCGGTTCGTCCACCCAGGTCCTCTCGTACTATAGGCAGATCCTCTCAGATGTCCTGCGCCCACGGCAGATAGGGACCGAACTGTCTCACGACGTTCTAAACCCAGCTCGCGTACCACTTTAATCGGCGAACAGCCGAACCCTTGGGACCTCCTACAGCCCCAGGATGTGATGTGCCGACATCGAGGTGCCAAACCTCCCCGTCGATGTGAACTCTTGGGAGAGATCAGCCTGTTATCCCCGGAGTACCTTTTATCCGATGAGCGATGGCCCTTCCATTCGGAACCACCGGATCACTATGACCTGGTTTCCCACCTGCTTGAGACGTCTCTCTCGCAGTTAAGCTCCCTTATGCCATTGCACTCTTCGGCTGGTTTCCAATCAGCCTGAGGGAACCTTTGCGCGCCTCCGTTACTTTTTAGGAGGCGACCGCCCCAGTCAAACTACCCACCAGGCAGTGTCCTCGTCCCCGGTCAGGGAACGGAGTTAGAACCTCAGACTGACCAGGGTGGTATTCCAAGGGCGGCTCCACCACACCTGGCGGCGTGGATTCCAAGCCTCCCACCTATCCTCTACAAGCCAGTCCGAAATTCACTGCCAAGTTATAGTAAAGGTTCACGGGGTCTTTCCGTCTTGCCGCGGGTAGACGGTGTCTTCACCGCCACCGCAATTTCACTGAGTCCTCGGTTGAGACAGTGGGGATATCGTTACGCCATTCGTGCGGGTCGGAACTTACCCGACAAGGAATTTCGCTACCTTAGGACCGTTATAGTTACGGCCGCCGTTTACCGGGGCTTCGGTTCAGAGCTTCGGGACCCGAAGGTCCCTGACCCCTTGCCTTAACCTTCCGGCACCGGGCGGGCGTCAGTCCCTATACCTCATCTTGCGATTTTGCAGAGACCTGTGTTTTTAGTAAACAGTCGTATCCCCCTGGTCACTGCGACCTTCTTCGGCTTCGGGCGTTCGTAAAGGCCCTACACCTAATGAAGGCACACCTTCTCCCGAAGTTACGGTGCCATTTTGCCGAATTCCTTAACCGAGGTTATCTCAAACGCCTTAGGATCCTCTCCCCGCCTACCTGTGTCGGTTTGCGGTACGGGCACCGCACGAGCTCGCATAGAGGCTTTTCTTGGAAGCGTGGAATCAGCCAATCCGCTTTCCCCGTAAGGTCCGCGTCCCCCCATTCCTCAGGGTTTCCGATGT
The DNA here is from genome assembly GCA_046484135.1 of bacterium. Taxonomy (GTDB): domain Bacteria; phylum RBG-13-61-14; class RBG-13-61-14; order RBG-13-61-14; family DATKZS01; genus CAYQTK01. The sequence goes on along the minus strand of JAWOBU010000045.1, from coordinate 18,778 downwards.
CCCGGATTTACCTGGGACATCCCCCTACGAATGAGGGCCCGGCACTTCCAATCGCCGGTAGGCCTATCCTTCTCCGTCACCCCATAGCTCGAACGCTCGTACAGTGGTCCAGGAATATTAACCTGGTTGCCATCGACTACGCCTTTCGGCCTCGCCTTAGGTCCCGACTAACCCTAGGAGGATTACCCTTGCCCAGGAAACCTTAGGCTTACGGCGAATGGGTTTCTCACCCATTTTATCGTTACTCATGTCAGCATGCTCACTTCTCAAAAGTCCACCCGTTCTTTCGATCGAGCTTCGCCCCTTTGAGAACGCTCCCCTACCGCGAATCACCGAAGTGATCCGCCCGCGGCTTCGGCAGTGTACTTTAGCCCCGTTAAATCTTCAGCGCAAAGTCGCATTGACCAGTGAGCTGTTACGCTTTCTTTAAAGGATGGCTGCTTCTAAGCCAACCTCCTGGTTGTCTCGGCAACTTCACCTCTTTTTCCACTTAGTACACATTTGGGGGCCTTAGCCGGCGGTCTGGGTTCTTTCCCTTTTGTCCCTGGAACTTATCTCCCAGGGGCTGACTCCCGTGGTACTGTTCTCGGCATTCGGAGTTTAGTTGGGTTTGGTAACCCGCTAAGGCCCCTAGCCCATCCAGTGCTCTACCTCCGAGACAGATCCCACGAGGCTATACCTAAATATATTTCGGGGAGAACCAGCTATCTCCAGGTTTGGTTGGCCTTTCACCCCTATCCACAGTTCATCCCGTGAGTTTTCAACCTCAGTGGGTGCGGGCCTCCACAGGCGGTTAAACCTGCTTCACCCTGACCATGGATAGATCACCTGGCTTCGGGTCTACCGCCATTGACTGGTCGCCCTGTTCGGACTCGCTTTCGCTACGGCTACACCTTCGCGGCTTAACCTTGCCGATGACGATAACTCGCTGACCCATTATGCAAAAGGTACGCGGTCAGGCTCACTTACGAACCAGGGACTAAGCCCTGGTGAAGTAAACGCCCTCCCACAGCTTGTAGGCATACGGTTTCAGGTACTATTTCACTCCCCTTAATGGGGTACTTTTCACCTTTCCCTCACGGTACTGGTTCACTATCGGTCACGAGGGAGTATTTAGCCTTGGATGATGGTCCACCCTGTTTCCCACAGGATTACACGGGCCCCGTGGTACTCGGGAGCCGGACCCGGGAAGTCCTGACCGATTTCGCTCACGGGACTGTCACCCTCTACGGTCATCCTTTCCAGGGATGTTAAGCTATCGGCAGGATTTGTAACTTCCCGGGACAGTCACCGCTGTCCCCGGTCCGATCCCGCAACCCCCTGCATCCAACGCCGGTGAGCTTACAGATGCAGGGTTTAGGCTTGTCCCCGTTCGCTCGCCACTACTTGGGGAATCTCTTTTGATTTCTTTTCCTGGGGGTACTTAGATGTTTCACTTCCCCCCGTTCGCCTCGACGACCTATGTATTCACCCGCCGATGACGGGCTATGAAGCCCGCCGGGTTGCCCCATTCGGAAATCCACGGGTGATAACGTTTGCTTAGCAACTCCCCGTGGCTTATCGCAACTAGCCACGTCCTTCATCGCCTCCTCGTGCCAAGGCATCCACCATATGCCCTTAGTAACTTGATCATAAACATGGAATCAATCCGCCCCTAAAGCGGCTGAACCGAATACTTATCCGGTTCAGAATCCAAAAAAGAAGATCCTTGACGAAAAAAAACTAATTCACCAGGTTGTCAAAGAGCATGACGGACTTACGGACGCCGTCCCTTATATTTCAAGAGATCGGGAATCTTTAAAATCTTTATTAAAAAATTGCGTTCAATTACCTTACAATCAGGAGTCTACAACAGCTCTTCCCATTCGCTTTCGGTCATGCCGGATTGCGATATCATGCTTTTAATAGTTGAAGTGTTATAACTTTTTCTGTTCACGGCTACCGTCACTCTGAACGCCTTTCCTTCAACTTCCTTAAGGTATTGTTTATGGCTTCCTTTCTGCCTGTCCACCGTAAAGCCGGCTTTCCTCAATACCCTTTCCACCTCAGCCGTGCCTATGTTCCTCAACCGGGTACGCATCAGGCGACGGCTTCTTCAAACTCTAACTCCGGCTCCGGATTCTCTCTCAGAGCTTCTCTCAGCTTTCTTTCCTGCAGGCTGAGATACTTAAGCCAGTACTCCATGGGCGCCGGCCTGGGAATAGATTCTTCCTCGTCCCCTTTTTGGTAGACACTTTCCAGATACAATCCCACGGCTTCCCTGATGTTCTTTCGAGCTTCCTCCAAGGTGTCACCTTCAGAGGCTACATTCAATTCAAGGCATATTCCTGTATAGCCGTTTTCTTCCTTGCTGAACAGGATATGGAAAACCGGTTTGTTTTGTTTCATTCTTCGCTACTGTCCTTTGCATCAGTTCATCTTCTGGTGGAGGCAAGCGGACTCGAACCGCCGACCTACTGGTTGCAAACCAGTTGCTCTCCCATCTGAGCTATGCCCCCTTATAAAGGTTTTCCGGCCAGCCGGCCCGGAATGTCGAGTCCGCGCTCCCGGATCGGTATAAATGGTGGGCCTAGTTGGATTTGAACCAACGACCTCTCGCTTATCAGGCGAACGCTCTGACCAGCTGAGCTATAGGCCCGTTTCAGCCGTTGGAGCCAGAGCCCACCCGGGAAGCCGCTTTCTATTTCCGTCATTAACTTTCAAAGAGCGAGTCTCCGGAGGGTATCCGGTTTTTGTTCGCTGGAAACTAAACAGCAAGTTCGGGCAGGAGGATGCAGAGCCTTTCCGGTTGACAACCGTTTCGATGTCGAACGGATTTAACCGTTCGATTTTCCTTAGAAAGGAGGTGATCCAGCCGCAGGTTCCCCTACGGCTACCTTGTTACGACTTCACCCCAATTACCGACCAGACCTTGGGCACCTACCTCCACGCGTAATACGTGGTTGGTTCGACGACGTCTGGTCCAGCCGACTTTCGTGGTGTGACGGGCGGTGTGTACAAGGCCCGGGAACGTATTCACCGCGGCATTCTGATCCGCGATTACTAGCGATTCCAGCTTCATGGAGTCGAGTTGCAGACTCCAATCCGAACTGGGGCCGGTTTTTTGGGATTGGCTCCGTCTCGCGACATTGCTTCCCATTGTGCCGGCCATTGTAGCACGTGTGTAGCCCTGAGCATAAGGGCCATGAGGACTTGACGTCATCCCCACCTTCCTCCGGTTTGACACCGGCAGTCCCTCTAGAGTCCCCGGCCGAACCGCTGGCAACTAGAGGCGAGGGTTGCGCTCGTTGCGGGACTTAACCCAACATCTCACGACACGAGCTGACGACAGCCATGCAGCACCTGAAGCCTCCGGCCCCCGAAGGGGAAACCCTGTTTCCAGGGCGGTCCGGAGTTGTCTAGCCCAGGTAAGGTTCTTCGCGTTGCATCGAATTGAACCACATGCTCCACCGCTTGTGCGGGCCCCCGTCAATTCCTTTGAGTTTTAGCCTTGCGGCCGTAGTCCCCAGGCGGAGCACTTAACCCGTTAGTTTGGGCACTGAAAGGGTAATACTTCCAACACCTAGTGCTCACCGTTTACAGCGTGGACTACCAGGGTATCTAATCCTGTTTGCTCCCCACGCTTTCGCGCTTCAGCGTCAGTTTCGGGCCAGATGGCCGCCTTCGCCACCGATGTTCCTCCCGATATCTACACATTTCACCGTTCCACCGGGAATTCCGCCACCCTCTCCCGAACTCAAGCCCGACAGTTCGGAATGCCCTTCCTCGGTTGAGCCGAGGGCTTTCACATCCCGCTTGCCGAGCCGCCTACACGCCCTTTACGCCCAGTGATTCCGAGCAACGCTTGCACCCTACGTATTACCGCGGCTGCTGGCACGTAGTTGGCCGGTGCTTCCTCTGAGGGTACCGTCAAGGTCGGATGCTGTTAACATCCGTCCGTTTCTTCCCCTCTGACAGGGCTTTACGACCCGAAGGCCTCCATCACCCACGCGGCGTGGCTGGATCAGGGTTGCCCCCATTGTCCAATATTCCCGACTGCTGCCTCCCGTAGGAGTCTGGGCCGTGTCTCAGTCCCAGTGTGGCTGATCATCCTCTCAAACCAGCTACCCATCATCGCCTTGGTGAGCTTTTACCTCACCAACAAGCTAATGGGACGCGAGCCCCTCTTCCGGCGACAGCTTCCATGGAGAGGCTGTCTTTCCCTTCAGGTTCCGGAGAACCTGAAGACGTATGCGGTATTAGCACCCCTTTCGAGGTGTTGTCCCCCACCGGAAGGCAGGTTACTCACGTGTTACTCACCCGTTCGCCGCTTTACTCACACCCGAAGGTGCTTTCTCGCACGACTCGCATGTCTTAAGCCCGCCGCCAGCGTTCGCTCTGAGCCAGGATCAAACTCTCCAGTTCGATCTTTTTAAAGGCAAGGCTCTAAGTTGACCTTGAAAAACTCGAAGTTTTACAAGGCCCGCATCTCTCTTGTTTTCCGACTTGCTGTTTAGTTTTCAAAGAACAAAGCAGGCAGGCCCGATCCCCCTCGGGAAACCCTGCGAGGATTAACTACTATAGCAGAAGTGAACCTCGCTGTCAAGAGAAATCAGCTTAAAAATGAGAACCAAGCTAAAAAGCGCTCTCTCGCGCTTTCCGGTTCTCATCGTTTCAAGGATCTACCCTTACTCTGATACTCAATATAACACATCCGGCGCCTCTGTCAAGAAGTTATTCGGAAAATCGAGGAAAAATTTGTATGTCGGCCGTAAACACGGGAAAATAATCAACAGCCCTGCCGGGGCGCCCCCCGGCAGGGTCGACCGGCCGGCGGTTTTTTAAAGAGGCTCCTGTCTGTCGAACACGGAGCGGGGAAAGTGTAAAAAAGGGAGGAACAACTTCGCCTCCCCCTTAAGATTGACGCGCTTTATGCTAACATCTGGGAGTGGGCAGTCTGATGAAAAAGAAGGAGACCATCACAGTACGTGCCGTGGCTTTATTGATCTCCGTGGCCCTGCATCTTTACGCCGCGTATAATCTTCCGGTTCTTGCGGAGGGCCGGTCGGACAGAGAGCAGACGTATATCGAGCTCTCGCGCCTGCCCGAAGAGGTCGAGAAAACCTCTGACAGCAGGGAACCGGAGGAGTCGGTGCGTAAAAAGAAGCGGCCTCCTGAGCCGGAGCCGGAAGAGAAGGAAAAGAAACCAATCACCGATTTTTTTGCTGTGCCGGTAAAACAGATGAAGCTGGTGGACCTGGGAGCGCCCGAGGACTCCGACCCGGAGAAAGCGCCGGAAAACGCCCGCTTTCTGTCCCGGCGCAACATGAATACCGACCGGGAGACAGTGAAGATGAGCAAAGCCCGGACCGGCTCTCCGGACGAATATGCTCTCAAAAAACCTGACCGGAACCCGGAACCCACCACCAAAGACTACGAGAACAAGCCGCAAGGCAAGAAGAAGACCGATTCGCAAAAGGCGGCGGAAAAGCGCGCAACCTACAACCAGGACAAGCGGGAGTCCCCTGCCGATAAGCCGGCAAAAGAGGTTGCCAAAAGGAGCCCGACTAAGTCGAAAAGAGGCGACTCCCGGCCGGAGCCGGACGTACGGACCAGGCGGCAGGACTCTCCGGCGCCTTTAGCGGCCCCGTCGCCGGAGTCTGAACCGGAAAAATCAGAGGTCAGGATCGCGCGGCGCAAAGCCGAGCGGCTGAAAAACGAAGACCTCGAGATAAACCAGTACGACGCCAGCAAGACCTATGAGAGCGATGACGGCTCCATTGAGCACTTCTCTTCGGACATGGCCCGGGGAAAGATAACCAGCCTTAACGCCAAGGCGTTTACTTACGCTTCCTTTTATAACCGCATAAACAAGATCATCCGGTTTTACTGGGAGCCGCAGCAGGCGCTCTCCGGCATCAGATGGACCGGCACTCCCTTAAAGACCAGGCTTCGGATCGAGACCCGGGATAATGGCGACCTAGTCAGCGTGGAGGTCATAGACTCCTGCGGCTACCCGGTGGTGGACGCAGCCTCGGTGCGGGCGGTGCGCGAGGCCGCGCCTTTTTACAACGTGCCCGAGGCCCTGTTAAACGATAAAGACCGGTTCGTCTACGTCCTCGGCTTCATCATAGAGGCTTACTGATGCCCTTTAGATCAGCTTCATGGCCTTCATCTTTTCCGCGATCTGGATGGCGTTTAAGGCCGCCCCTTTCCTGATGTTGTCTCCCACGCAAAAGAGGTCAATGCAGTTCTTGGCCGAGGTGTCCTCGCGGATTCTTCCCACGAACACTTCGTCCTTTCCGTCCGCCATGAGCGGGTAAGGCCACACCCCTTTTTGGGGATCGTCCACCACCTTGACGCCGGGCGCCCGGTTAAGGGTCTTTCTTACCTCGCCGGGCGTCATTTTGTCCGCGGTCTGGATGTTCATGGCCTCGGCGTGGGAGTTCAAAACCGGGACCCGCACGCAGGTGGCGCTCACCTTGAGATGCCGGTCGCCCAGTATCTTCCTGCTCTCGCGTCTCATCTTGGCTTCCTCGTCAAAGTAGCCCGGCATCTCGTCCACCGGCCCGGATATCTGGGGAATGAGGTTCCCGAGAATGGGGACCGGATAGGCGTCGGTTTTTAACTTCCGGCCCGCGGCCCGGTCTTTGGTCTGGGCGATGAGCTCGTCATATGCTTTGCTTCCCGACCCGGACACCGCCTGATAAGTGGACACCACCAGCCTCTTGATCTTCGACTGCTTATAAATGGGTCCCATGACCATCATGGCCTGGATGGTCGAGCAGTTGGGATTGGCCACAAACCCCTCGTGCTTCTTAAGGTGCTCGGCGTTCACCTCCGGCACCACCAGCGGCACCCGCTTGTCCATCCTGAAGTCCTTGCCGTTGTCAATGACAATGCAGCCCCGCTTGATGGCCTCGAAACCGTACACCTTGGATGCGCCCGATGCTCCCTCGGTGCCCGCGAAAAAAGCTATGTCAAAACCGTCGAACTCGGAGGCGTCCGCCTTTTTTACCTTGAACTTGCGGCCGGCCACCTTTTCGTAGCGCTCCCGGGTGGCCAGAATCTTGATCTCCTTTACCGGGAGCTTGCTGCGCTCCAGCAGCACCTCGACCATCCTGGTCCCCACCATGCCGATGCCCACAACGATTACACGATAGCCCTTCCTGTCCATGCCTGTCCCTCCTCATATGTCTGTTGCATAAAAAAAGCCGCCCGAGTTACAGGCGGCCGGCAAAGCGATTGAACACTAATCAGGCCGGACGCCTTCCTCCCCCGGAAGTGCGCTTTCGGCCGGTAGTGCGGTAAAGTTTTCCAAACATTTCCATCTTCCTTGATCACATATTATATATAAATGGAAGCAGGTGTCAAACCGGGATTCAATTAACAAAGCCGGGCAAGCGGAGCTCCTTGACTCCATAGCTGTTAGTGGTATTTTTAAGGTTAATGTGCGGCCGGCTGGACATAAAACCGGCCGGGCCGGCCAGTAAGAAGCGGGGGAGTAAGATGGGTCATTATGAACAAGCGGCCAGGATTCTTGCGGACACGGACAAGGCAATAGCTTTTACCGGGGCCGGCATTTCCGCGGAGAGCGGCATTCCCACCTTCCGGGACCCGGGCGGGCTATGGGACCAGTTCGACCCCGCCGAAGTCGGCACTGTCCAGGGGATCATGAGGATGGTGGAAAAGAAGCCCCAGGTGCTCCGGGACTTCCTCTTGAACACCATCCACATCTTCGAGACAGCCAAGCCGAACCCCGCTCATTACGCCCTGGCCGAGCTGGAAAAAATGGGCATCCTTACCACGGTCATCTCCCAGAACATAGACAACCTCCACACTGACGCAGGCAACACCAACGTGTACGACGTTCACGGCAACCTGTTCCGGGCCCGCTGTATAAGTTGCGGCCGTAAGTACCCGCTGGACAAACCCGAGCTGTTAAGGAAGGCCCGCCAGACCCTGGAGAACGAAGGGTTCGATCTTCAAAAGGTGATGGCGATCATGCCCAAGTGCGATTGCGGAGGCATGACCCGGCCGGACGTAGTCATGTTCGGGGAGGCGGTGCAGATGTTGCACCAGTCCTTTAAAGCGGCCTCCGAGTGCGAGGTCATGATCGTGCTCGGGACCTCGGGAGTGGTGTATCCTGCCGCGGCCATGCCCCAGCAGGCCCATCAGGCAGGCGCCAAAATCATCGAGATAAACCCCACCGATAACTCCTTCTCCGCCTTAACCGAGCTCTATATAAAAGAGCCCACCGGCGAAGCCATGCCCAAGATCATGGAAGAGCTCCACAAGATCGCGGGCTGAGTTCCAGCACGAAAGTACGCTTAATCCTGGAGAACCGAAATTCTAAAGTTCAACATATCTTGAACAATCAGTTCAGATACCCCTCCAAGATTCTTTTGAACACCGAATCCCTTTCCGCTATACTGCTCCCGTCAAGCCGGCGGAAGACATAACTGCTTCCATCTCATCTTACTGAAAGGGGGTGTCCATCATGAAGCTCGAGTACATGGGCAAGGCCCATTACCCGCCCGCGGATTTTCCCAGGTTCGAGGTTGACCCGGAGCTTTGCAACCGGTGCGGGAGGTGCGTGCGCACGTGCCCGACCCACATTCTGGCGATGCCTGAGGATGGTCCTCCTCACATCCGGGGCTACAAGGGCCTGGAGGTCGCCTGCCTGGGCTGCCGCAACTGCGAGGCGGTCTGCCCGGAGGACGCGGTGGAAGTTAAGGGCGGGTACGTGGTCCGTGAGGGCAGGTACAAATCGCTTCACCATGGCAAGGTCGAGCTTCCCAACCCCTTTGGCCAGGACGAGGCGCCGCCTTTAGAGGAGGTTGAAGACCGGCTTACCGAGACGGAGAAGGTGATCTACAAAAGGCGCAGCAACCGGCTTTTCAAGAACCGCGAGGTCCCGGACGAGCTTCTGCACCGGGTCATGGAGGCCGGCCGCTACTCTCCCACCGGCGGCAACTGCCAGTCCTGGGAGTTCGTGTGCATCCGGGACCAGGAGCTGATCCGCAGGATCGAGACCTCGTCTCTCAAGTCCCTGCGACGGATGAGCGAGAACTACCTCAAGCCCGGAAGCCGGGCGGCCCGCTGGCTGTGGAACCTTTTGAGCTTCTGGCGGCCGGGGGACATGGACGTGCGGGTCATGTCCGGCATGGACACCGCGGTGTTAAGGGACACCCTTTACTTCGGCGCGCCCGCGGTGATCGTGGTCCTCTCCGACAAAAGGGGAATAGGACAGCCCGCGCTGGACGCGGGCATCTGCGCCCAGAACATGGTGCTGGCCGCACACAGCCTGGGGCTCGGCACCTGCTACGTGGGGTTTATAACCGCCTTGAACACCATGCCCGACAAAGAGCTCGTAAAAGAGCTGGGTGTCGAGTGGCCGCTCCGCATCGCAACCAGCATCGCGGTGGGATGGCCCAAGGGAAGGATAGACAAGGCGGTCCCGAGACAGCGGCCCAGGATCACCTGGAAATAATAAAGGGGACAAGCCGGTAAGGAACAGAATGCCCCGGCATTGGGAAGGGGCGGTTTTGACTGTTAAGATTCTGTTGATTCTTGACATGGAGGGGTAGTTGTGGTTTCATCGTGCTTTGTTGAACAGAGGTTAAAAAAATGAACGCCGATTCAAAAGAAGGGAAGTTAAGCAGAAAGGAAAGGGAGTTCCTCTCCCGCCGCCGGGAGATACTGGAGGCGGCCGCCAATGTTTTCGCCCGGAAGGGGTATCACGGCGCCGCCATGAGCGAGATCGCGAAAAGCGCGGAGTTCTCCACCGGCTCTCTTTACAACTTTTTCAAGAACAAGGAGGAGCTCTACTTCACTCTTTTAAAGGACAAGATCGAGGCGCTGGAGTCGGAGCTGGAAGAGGTTTACAACTCGGACGCTGATATGGAGAAGATACTGGAAAGCTACATAAAGAAGATCATGTCTTTTTTTCAGAAGGAGGGTGATTTTTTTCGCATCTTCGCGGAGCAGCGCACGAGCTTTGAGTCGAGCGCCAAGGGCCATTTCCAGGACGTGATAACGGAGAAGCATGAGGTATATCTTTCCCGGATGGTGGATCTGATGTCGCGGGGGATTGATGAGGGCCTGTTAAAGCCTTATTCTCCTGCGGAGCTTGCCATGTCGCTTTTAGGTCTCATCCACGCCTTTCTTTTTGTCTCCATAAATTCCCCGGAGGGTGCGGAACCGCAAGAAAAGGTCGGCCAGCTTCTGGACATCTTTTTTTACGGCACCAGGCAGAGGCCGGACCGGGAGGAACAATAATGAAGTTGCAGTATAGCGTGTTCGCCTTAATCATGGCCGTCCTATGCGGGGCCGCCGTGAGGTCCCAGGTGGTTTCGCAAGCGGACACGCGGGAGCCAACCAGCCTTACCCTGGAAGAGTGCATAGAAACGGGCCTGGCCCGAAACCCGCAGATAGGGCGTGCCGAGGCCAAGGTGGACGAGGCCGAGGCCAAGGTCAAACAGGCCCGGTCCAATCTCTATCCCAGTCTCGAGTTCTCGGCCAATGCAGTGCGTTCCAACCAACTGCCGGAGTTCAAGACCACCGAGCCCCAGTACATACCCACCACCATGCCTATGGCCAACCCTTCGGGAGGACTGGTGCCGGGTCTTCCCGCCCACATCCACATGCTTCCTTTCCCCGGCTTCGAGATGTCCAACACCAGGGAGGGCGACATCTACGGCGCCAAGGTGGAAGCGCGCTACCCCCTTTACACCGGCAACAAGATCAGGAACGGGGTGAAGTCCGCGGAGCTTCAAGAGCGGGTGGAAAAGGAGAACCTTCGCCAGGCGAAAAACGAGCTTGTCTTCAACATTCAGCAGGCGTTTTCCGGGGTGCTCCTGGCCCAGCGGATGGTGAAAGTGGTGGAGGACTCGTACCGGACGGCAGAGGCCCATTACCGGCAGGTGCAGGCCCTTTACCAGGAAGGTCTCGCTTCCAACCTGGACGTTCTGCAGGTGGAGTCGGTGCTGGCCGACCTGGAGCCGCAGCGGATCGAGGCCGGAAACGGTGTTAAGAAGGCCAGGCTCTATCTTAACAACCTTTTGAACATAGAGCTGGAGACCGCGGTCCGGGCCAAGGGAGAGCTCGAGTACGAGCCGCACGACCTTCCGGTGGCCGAGGACATTTACGCCACCGCGCTCGAGCACCGGCCGGAGATGCGGACCCTGCGTCTCCGGCGGAAGATGGCTCGGAAAATGGTCGAGATAGCCGAGGCCAACGCCTACCCCAACGTGTCGCTTTTCGCCAACTACTCGTGGGACCGCGGCCAGGAGATGCCGCCCAACAACGACATCTGGCGGGACGGCTACCAGGCGGGGGTTGCGGTTTCGGTCCCGCTTTTCGACGGGGGAGAGACCCAAGGCAAGGTGGCCGAGGCCCGGGCCATGCTCCGGCAGGTGGAAAAGGGCATGCAGGCGCTCGAGCTCGGGATCAAGACCCAGGTGGAGGAGGCCCTGCTTGATTTGGACGCGGCCCGGAAGAAGGTGAAAGCCAGGGAAGCCAGTGTAGAGGCATCCGAGAAGAACTATGACGTGGCCAGGACGCGCTACGCTGTGGGGCTTGCGACCAACGTGGAGGTCATGGACGCCCATTCCCAGTTGACCCGGGCCAGGGCGGAGAGGCTGCAAGCGGTTTACGATCACAAGCTGGCCTGGATCAAGCTCAAGTCCGCGCTGGGCGTGCCGGAGGAGGATAAAATACAATGAGAGCGTCCACGATAGTTATATGGCTGGTCATTGCCGTCCTCCTGGCTTTGGGCGTGTACGGCGGTTTCAAGGTAAAGGAGTTCATGGAAAAGAAGGCCGAGGAAGAGGCCGAGGTTGTGGAACGGAGCATCCCGGTTCACGTTACCGAGGTAAAGGAAGGCACGGTGGAGGACATCGTTTACGTTACCGGTTATGTCGAGCCTGCCCACCGGGCGGACGTGCACGCCAAGATACCCCAGCCGGGCAAGCTCATCGAGGCCAAGATGGAAAAAGGCGACAAGGTAAGAAAGAACCAGGTACTGGCCACGGTGGACCGCGACGAGGTGGGAGCGCGTTACCGGCCTTATTCAGTCAAAGCGCCCCGCTCCGGGATCGTGGCTTCCATAACGGACAGCACCGGCGCCATGATATCTCCCCAGATGCCGGTGGCCGTGATCGTGGACATTGACGAGGTCAAGGTCAAGACCTCGATTATCGAGCAAGACCTCGGAAGGGTAAAAGTGGGAACCCCCGCCCGCGTCCGGGTGGAGGCTTTTCCGGAGCGGGTCTTCGAAGGCAAAGTAACAAAGATAGACCCTGTCCTGGACTCGCTCTCCCACACCGCGTCCGTCGAGATCACGGTGCCCAATCCCGAGCATGAGCTTCTTCCCCAGATGTACGCCCGGGTCGAGCTCATCGCGGGCGTCCACTCGAACGTGCCGGTGCTGAAGAGAGAGGCCCTCTTTCCCAAAGAGGGAAAGTACTGGGTGTACGTAGTAAACCCGCAGAAAAAGATCATAGAAAAGACCGGGCTCGAGCTCGGATACTTCGACCGGGAAAAGTACGAGATAGTCAAGGGAGTGAAAGCGGGCGAGGTGGTGGTGGACCGAAACCAGGTGGTCTTGAAAGACCAGACCAGGGTCACTGTCTCCAATCCTCCCGAGGGATGGGAGGAAAAATGGGGAGACACCGAAGAAGTCGAGACCAAAACGGGCGAAGCCGCGCAAAGCGATTCCGGCCGGACCGTCGAGCCGCAACCGGGGCAATCTCCCTGACCTTTTGAAGTCATAAAAAATGAACCTTTTTAACTTCCCCATAAGAAGGCCCGTAACCGTGCTGATGGGCATGATCATGATCGTGGTCCTGGGATCACTGTCCTGGTACCGGATGCCCCTGGACCTCATGCCGGACATATCCTTTCCCAACCTGGTAATCTTCATCCGCTATGAGGGCGCCGGCCCGGAAGAGATCGAGGAGAGGCTCGGCAAGCCCCTCGAGTCCGTAATCAAGACCGCCTCCAATATCAAAAACGTAAAGGTTACTTCCCAGGAGGAGATGTGCTTTGTCCAGGCCGAGTTCGCCTGGGGAACAGACCTGGACGCGGCTTCCGCGGACATAAGAGAAAAGATTTCCATGGTCCGGGACGTGTTGCCCGAGGAGATAGAAGAGCCCATGGTGCTCCGGGTGGACTTCCAGGACATGCCCGTGATGTTCATGCACCTGGACGACCCCAGCGGAAAGCGGAACCTGGCCGACCTGGCGGACATAGCCAACGACCAGGTGGGGCCCATGCTCGAGCGGCTGCCCGGCGTGGCCAGCACCATGACCCTGGGAGGACTCTACCGGGAAATACAGGTCAACGTGGATCAGGAAAAACTGAAAGAGTACGGCCTGACCATCACCGACGTTATGAAGGCCATCGGATACAGCAACCTGGACATGGACGCCGGCGGGATAGACGTTTCGCCGCTCCGCTTCCGCGTGCGCGGAGAGAACCAGTACGAGACCGTAGAACAGATCCGGGACCAGGTGGTGGGGTTCGGGGCCTCTGCCGCGGAGATGCAGAAAAAGGAGCTCGAAAAGCTCTCGCCTTACCAGGACCCGCTGGCGGGGAAGGCCTCGGTGTCACCCATCCGGCTCCGGGACGTGGCCGAGGTCAAGGACACCTTTAAAGATAAGAACGGTCTTTTCCGGATGGTCCACCACAAAAAGGGGGTTACCGAGGGGGTCGGCCTTGCCGTGGTCAAGGAGACCGACGCCAACATGGTCGAGGTCGCGAAAACGGTCACCGACGCTTTGGACGACGTCCGCGAGAGCCTGCCGGGGGGAGTCGAGCTGGGCATCAGCTTCGACCTGTCCGAGATCATCACCGACTCGCTCTCCGCCCTGGGAAGGGCGGCGGTGGAAGGCGCGCTCCTGGCCATGATCGTCATATTTTTGTTCCTGCTTCAATTCCGGCCTTCGCTTATCGTGATCACCTCTATCCCTCTGTCCATGCTGGCCTGCTTTATCGCCATGTACTTCTCCGATTACACCCTGAACATGATGACCCTGGGAGGAATGGTCATAGCCATCGGCAAGCTGGTGGACGACTCCATCGTGGTCCTTGAAAACATCTACCGCCGGGTGGGACTGGGTGAGTCACCCGAGGTGGCTTCGGAAAGAGGCTTCCGCGAAGTGGCCACCGCGGTTATCTCCGCCACCCTGGTGGCTGTCATCATCTTCCTGCCCGTAGCTTTTACGCAAGGCCTGTCCGCCCAGCTCTTCCGTACCTTTGCCGGGACCGTGTTCTTCGCGCTTATGGCCTCCCTGCTCGTGTCCTTTACAGTGGTGCCCATGCTCTCTTCCAAGCTCCTGCGGCCGACCGCGGGAAAAAAGCCCAGGATGAGCAGAAGGGTGTTCGAGCCCCTCCAGAATGGATATGGAAGGGTACTCGAATGGTCCCTTAAAAACTGGGGCAAGGTACTCATAATGGCGTTTCTGGTACTGGCGCTTACCGGAGAGATGATAGGACTCATGTACTTCCAGGGAAGGTTCGAGTTCGTGCCCCGCTTGATAGGGAACATGTACCGGGCCAAGATCATCCTTCCTCCCGGCACCATGCTCGAGGAAACGGACGAGCTCATGCAGAGGATCACCAAAATCCACCGGGAAAAGGTTCCCGACTACATCAACTTCTTCATGGTTATGGGAGAAAGCGGAGACCCTGCCCGCGCCGCCTTTACCGGTGGAGAGCAGGGGACCAACGAAGCCGAGATGAACATCAGGATGAAGAAAAAGAGCCAGGGCCGGACCACATCCGAGCAAGAGCTCCGAGAGATATGGGATGAAATAAAACGGCGGAACCCCAACGTAGAGATAGCTTTCCAGAACGCGGGCTCTATTGACTTTACCACCGAGAAGCCCATCCAGGTCAAGATTTACGGGGACGACCTCGAGGTGCTCGAGGAGATCGCCGACCGGGTCAAGAAAAGGGTGGAAAAAGTCCCCGGCAGCCGGGATGTAAGCACCACCATCGAGGAAGGCGTGCCCGAGTACCTGTTCAGCTTCAACCAGGAGAAGCTGGCCTCCTATCAGCTCACCGTAGGCGAGGCCATGGGAGCGGCCAAGGCAGCCATCGGAGGCACCCGGGCAAGCCTGTTCCGAAAGGGAGGGGACGAGTACGACATCACCGTCCAACTGATGGAAAAAGACCGCGACCAGATTGATGAAATCCGGAACGTCCGCATCTCTTCCCCCCGCGGCTTCCAGGTGCCTTTGCGGGACGTGGCCGGCTTCGAGTTCGGAGCGGGCCCGAACGAGATCGTGCGGGAGAACTCCAAGCGGCTGGTAAAGGTGGGGTCCAACAAGACCGAGCGGCCCATGGGCGACATTGTCCAGGACATCGAAGAGGTGCTCAAACAGGTCAGGGCCACCATGCCGGAAGGCTACTCCATCGAGTTCGGCGGAGAGATGGAGGACTTAAAGGACGCCTTTACCGCGCTGGGCATCATGTTTATCGCCGCGGTCATACTGGTCTACCTTATCCTGGCGAGCCTTTACGAGTCACTCATCCATCCAATAACCATCATGGTGGCGGTGCCGGTGGCCTTTACCGGAGCGGTGGCCGGGCTTTACATCACCAATGTTTCCTTCAGCATCACCGCGTTTATCGGATTGATAATGCTGGTGGGGATCGTGGCCACCAACTCCATCGTGCTCATGGACTTTATCATCGAGTACCACCGGAGCGGCATGAAAAGGGAAGAGGCCATTGTGGAGGCAGGGAAAACAAGGCTCCGGCCTATCCTCATGACCGCCACCACCACCATGTTCGGCGTCGTCCCCATAGCACTCGGCACCGCGGAAGGAATGGAGCTCCAGCAGCCCCTCGGCATTGTCATGCTGGGAGGACTGATAACCTCGACACTCCTCACCCTGGTCCTCATCCCCGTCTTCTACAAGCTCTTCGAGGAGTTCGCAGAGGACATGAAAAACCTGTTCAGAAGAAAAACAAAGTAAAAAAAGGTAGTGGCTTTCGCCGGATTATTGCGCCGATCCTTTGGCGCTGCCTTTCTTTCGGGCCTTGGCTTCCTTGTCCGCGGCCGCGGGAGCTGCAATGTTCCACCAGCCCAGACTTTTGGAAACCGGAAGTCGCAGGTCGGACAGCGGACGTTCCGAAACCGTGGGGCCGGGCGGGGCCTGCCTTCTTTTGAACTCCGACTGTAAGAGCATGCAAAGCACCTGGTAAACCGTGTGCTCGGACTCGCCTCGTGCAATGAGCTCACGGGCGGAAAGGTCCTTTTCCAGAAGGCCTTCCAGGATACGGTCGAGCTCCGAGTAGGAAGGGAGCCGGTCCTGGTCGGTCTGGAGCGGCTTGAGCTCCGCGGTGGGGGCACGCTCGAACACGTTCTGGGGGATGATCATTTTGCCTGCCTTCTTGTTGTACCAGGAGGCCAGCTCGTACACCCTGGTCTTATAAACGTCGCAAAGTGGAGCGAACGCGCCCACCGTGTCTCCGTAAAGGGTGCAGTACCCGGTGGCTGTCTCGCTCTTGTTGCCGGGAGCGAGCACAGCCGCCATGCGCTTGTTGGCGATGGCCATCAGCACCATACCCCGGAGCCGTGCCTGGAGGTTCTCTTCCGTAACGTCGGGCTCAAAGCCCTCAAAGGCGCGGGAAAGGCTTTGCAAGGTCCTGGTGTAAAGTCCCTTGATCGAGACCTCCATGAACTCGGCGGCCAGGTTCCGGGCCAGCCTGGAGGCGTTCTTCTTCGACTCCGCGCTGGTGTGCGGGCCCGGCATGGAAACGCAGATCAACCCGTCGGCGCCGAGCGCCTCCCGCGCCAGCAGCGCAACCACGGCCGAGTCTATGCCGCCGGAAAGGCCCACCACCGCCTTGTCCATGCCGTTCTTTTCCACGAACTCCCGTATGGAAAAAGAGAGTGCAGTAAAAAGCTCTTCCGGACCGCTCAGCAGCGGCTTCACCCGGCACGAAATACGGGAAGGCTTCTTCCGGCCCGCAGGGTAAGCCTCGAGCCGGACCCGCCGCGCACGGGCAAGGTGTTGGTCCTTTTGTTGAAAGGTGTGATAGGTCCGGGCCCGGTGCGCCTGGAGAGTGGGAAGATCAAGGTCGGCCACCACCAGGTCCTCGGCAAAACCCGCTCCCCGAGCCAGCACCTCGCCGAAACCGTCCACTATCTTGGAAGAACCTTCGAAAATCATGTCGTCCTGGCAGCCGGCAGGGCTCACCATGGCTATGGATACCGCGTCCTCTTGCGCCCGCTCCGTCATCATCCGGCCCCGCAAAGGACGCCGGCCGTACTGGTAAGGCTCGTTCCAGAGGTTTATTAAAAGATCAACCTCGGCCGGGAAAACCGGGTAGCCGAAATCGTCTCCCAAGGTGACCGCGGCACGGAAAGCGTCCGTCTCGATAACCAGGGGCCTCTCACCGGCGCGGAAGTAACGGGACTCGTCAAAACGGCCGCAGCAGAAAAGGTACCGCTTGCGGGCACGGCCCAGTATCTCTCCTCCCTGCAAAACAAAGGCGCTGTTGTAAAGCGTGTCACCCGTCTCCACCCCGCCCGCGATCACCACCATCTTCGAGCTCTTAAGATGCCGCAGCAGCTTTTGCAGAGTAATGTCGCAGGCCGCAAGAAAAGAACCGCGGAAAGCAAGGTCCTCCAACGGATAGCCGCAGATCGCCATCTCCGGGAAGGCTATGATGTCCGCTCCCAGACCGGAGGCCTCCTTCACCTGCGAGACGAGCTTCTCCAGGTTCCCATCGAAGTCTCCCACCCGGGTGTTGATCTGTCCTATGGCCAGCCTCATCCTCGGAATATCTCCTGCCCGCTTACCCTCCGATCGGCCTGCGCATTAATAAACCCGAAGCAACATGCCATTCCTCGCGCGCCGCTCTTCTATCTTACGATGCTGTTCTCGAACACGCCCGTCGAGTGGAACTTCTCGTCTATCCCTTCTTCCGGCATCTTAAGGCGCCAGTCCGCTTCCACGTTCTGCCTTATTATGGCGGGCGCGTCAAAGAACTTGGCCGCGATATCCAGTATCCATTCGGGAAGCTCCGAGAGCGGGTCTATGATCTCGATCAGCTTTTTGCCGCGCACGGTGCCGTCGAGCTTTATGCCCGGCTCGTCAATATTTACCGTGAGCTGGGTGGGATAGGAGTACCCCGTAGTTTTGTCGCGGGCCGGCTTGCTCATGGTCCTTTCCCAGTCGTCAGTGGCGTGGAGAATTCTGCCTTTTTCCATCACCAGTATCCAGGTGCTCCTGGTTTTACCGTACGACTCGGGCGCGATGTACTCGAGGAAGTTCACCGCGTACTTCTCGGAGAAGGACCGGAGGCCGAGGAGTCTTCCGAGCTGATCGGTGGGCATCACCGTCTGGGTGTTATGGTCCATGTAGCCGTAACCTTTGAGCTCGTGCTTTTTGCCGTTTATATGCAGACTCCCGGACAGGTCCGCCCACGGCACGGGGACCACCAGGTCGTACCAGGGGCCGTCGGGAGCGCCGTAATGCACCGGACCTTTACCCGGCCGCCAGCCTTTGACCAGGGAGCGTAGCTTTATGTCCCCCTTCATGGCCGGCTTGCCCTCCCGGGCGGGAATGTCCAGGTGAACGCGGTACTCGGGATACTCCCCCTCCCAGTATTGGGGGCCTACCTGGAAACGATTGGACTCCTTGTCATACTCAACGCTGTCCTCTTTAAAAACCTGGTTGTTGATGACCTGGTCCTCTCCCTTCTCTATGAAGGAAACGTTAACCCCCCACCGCTTTACCAGGTAAGCCTTCCAGTAAGTGAACTGAATGGTCGCGCTTCC
>JAWOBU010000188.1:0-6668 GCA_046484135.1 bacterium | reverse complement strand
GAAAAAGGCAGGGAGTACGACTTCGCAGCGTCGCACAACGATTACTCGACCGGCCTCAACTTCGGCAACCAGCCGGCCATGCAGGTCGCTCACCTGTTCAACTACTCGGGCGCGCCTTGGCTGTCCCAGAAATGGGTGAGAAAAGTGCACGAGCAGGCCTTCAGCGGAACTACGCCCGACAGCGGCTACCCGGACGACGAGGACCAGGGAATCATCGGGTCTTTGTCCGCGCTCATGGCCATGGGACTTTTTGACGTGCAGGGCGGCTGCCATGATAGGCCCCACTGGCAGATCACCACTCCGCTCTTCGACAAGGTCACCATCCGGCTCCATCCCGACTACTACGCCGGCGGGACCTTTACCATCAAAACCCGGAACAACAATCCCGACAACATCTACATCCGGTCCGCCATGCTCGACGGCGAGACCCTCGACAAAGCCTGGTTCTATCATGAGGACCTGGCGGACGGCGGGACCCTCGAGCTTACCCTGGGACCGGAACCGAACCGGCAGTGGGGAGCAGAGCCGCCGCCGTCTTCGCGGAACCGTAAAAAAGACTGAGCATACTTCTCCCCCTTATTTTCAAAGGGCGGCACATTGCTAGTGGAGTGTCTCACTCTGTTTGGTCCTTATTAATTCAGTGTAAAGGTTACGGGAGCACCTATGCGATGATAGCTTTCCCTCGCCCTTTCAGGGCTCTTTGTTCTTTTTAAACCATCTCCTCAGGGCTTGCGCCCTGGGCTATAGTCCTTCCGCCCTTCTCAGGGCGAGGAATCGAGGCTGTCGAGTCCCAAACTGGACGGCGGCCTAAAGCCCGGGGCCTAAGCCCCGGGGAAAATATTGAACTAATCGAACACAAGCCCGGTAAGGGCGACAAAAAGTCAATTACATATGATCCACTACACTCGCCTATATGAGCGAACAATCTGAACATGCGGTACAATTTCCCCCTTGCCCGCCTGATCCTCTTTGTGCTAATTTGAAGCTGCCGGAGTAAAAGGGGCCTTAACAAAGCCCGCCTTTACAACCGAGAGGGAAAGGCATTCCCGGAAAGGAGCTTTGAGGTTGGATTTTGTTCTGGACGAGTACGAGGTCCGCGTTCTGGGCTCGCTCATGGAAAAGGAGCTTATCACTCCCGAGTACTACCCTCTGACCCTGAACGCGCTGGTGAACGCCTGCAACCAGAAGTCGAACCGGGAGCCGGTCGTCCGCTACGACGAGAAGACGGTGTACCAAACCCTGGACAGCCTGCGGGAAAAGCGGCTCGTCTACCAGGACCTCTCTTCCGGCCGCGCGCCCAAGTACGGGCAGAACCTGTCCCACCTTATGAGCATCATCAAGAAGGAGACCGCGGTGTTGTGCGTGCTTATGCTGCGCGGCCCCCAGACCGCGGGCGAAATCCGGGGCCGCACCAACAGGATGTACGACTTTCAGGGAATGGACGAGCTCCAGGAGACCATTGACAACCTCTCCGAGATGAAGCTCGTAACCAAACTCCCCCGCCAGCCGGGCAGAAAGGAGCATCGCTACGTGCATCTTCTGTCCGGCGAGCAGGAAGCCGAGCCGGCAGTGGAACAGACCGCCCGGCCGGAGAAGGCGGCCTTGGAGGTCGAAGCGGAGACCCGGCGGATAAGCGAGCTGGAACAAGAGGTGCAAAAGCTCCGCACCGAGCTTTCCGAGCTTCGTGAAGAATTCACCAGCTTCAAGAAACAGTTCGAGTGATTTTTATTGGATCGTTTTTACAGAGCAGTAGTTCCGCATATGTCGGAAGCAAGGAGGTACTCGGATGAAAAAGCTTATTACGGTTTTGCTGGCCCTGGCAGTGGCCGGGTCGCTGGTTGGTTGTCTTTACGCGGTGAAGACCTACAAAAAGGACCCGCCTCTGCCGGTGCTGGACGGCGAGGTCCGCGCACCGGGTCTATCCGGCACGGTGGACGTGTATAGAGACCGGCACGGTGTCCCGCACGTGTTTGCCGACTCAGAGCATGATCTGTTTTTCGGCGCCGGCTACGTGCAGGCCCAGGACCGGCTTTTCGAGATGGTGATTATCCGGGCCATGGCCGAGGGCAGGATCGCCGAGCTTCTGGGAGACATCGGGGTGCCGGGCATGAAGATCATGGGTATGCCGTTCTCCACCATCGAGATAGACAGGGCCCAGCGCATCATGGGCATGAAGTACCTGGGCGAGGTGGGAGAAGCTTTGCTCAAGGAACGAGACCCGGAGATATACAACCAGCTCCAGGCCTTTTGCGACGGGGTCAACTATTACATCAAGAGCCGTCCCGACTACGAGGACCTGCCAATCGAGCTCCAGGTGCTCCGGACCCGGCCGGAGCCCTTCCGGGTGGCCGACGTTATCAGCCTGGGCCGCTACATCGGAAACATGCTCTCGGCCAACATGGGGCTCGAGCTCGCCAGGTACACCATCATGAAAAAGTACGGCAAAGAGACCGCCTGGAAGCTCTACCCGCTTCATGACGCGCCCGGGCCCACCATCGTGCCCAAAGACATGCTCAAAAACAAGCTCTCGAACCCCCGCGAACTGCCGCCCGGCGGAAAACCCGCTGACTCCGAGATGGGCTATGATACGGCGCTCTCAGCCGACAGCGCGGCAAAGCTCCTGGCAGTACAGAAGAAGTACTCCAGGATGCTCTCCGCCAAAGCGCCGCTCGCATCCAACAACTGGATTGTCTCGCCCAAGCTAACCGAAAACGGCACCGCGCTTTTCGCCAACGACCCGCACCTGTCCCACATGCAGCCGTCTTTGTTCTACATGATCCGCTTAAAAGGCGCGGGCATTGACGCCTACGGGGTGACCTTTCCGGGAAACCCCTACGTGGTGCTGGGCCACACCCGCAAGCTGGCATGGGGAGCGACCACCACCCAGGCGGACGTGCAGGACCTGTTCATCGAGACCGTGGACCCGGACCGGCCGGGCATGTACAAGTACAAAGGCGAATGGGTCCCGTTCGTGGACCGCAAGGAGGTCATCAAGGTCAGGGTGGGTAATAAGCTCGTCGAGCGGGAGTTCTCTTTCCGGCAGAGCGTACACGGTCCTATTATCAACGACCTGGTGCCCGGCAAGCTTCCGGAGGACTGCCCGCCGGTGGCCCTGCGCTGGACCGGCTGGGACTTTGACCGGGACGTACGGGTCCACCGCGCGCTCATGAAATCGAAGAACAAAGAGGAGTTCCTGCAAAGGTACCGGCAACTGGACGACAAGAACGACAAGGTCATGAATGTGGCCGCTATGTACAATATTCTCATGCGGGGCGACTCCATTGAGGACTTCAAAAGGGCCATGAACAGGATCGTGCTTCCCAACCAGGCATGGGTGGCCGCAGACGCGGACGGGCACATCGCATTCCTGCCCGGCGGCCTGGTGCCGGTCCGGAATAAGGGCATCGGGGTCGCGCCGGTGCCGGGCGAGTCGGGCGAGTTCGACTGGAAAGGGTTTATCCCCCTGATGGAGGTCCCCCATGCCATTGACCCGGAGCGGGGATACGTGGCGACCTCCAATAACGAGGTCGTGGACGCGGAGTACTACCCCCATGTGTTTGCCACCAATTACGGCCCCGGCTGGCGGGCCTGGCGCGTCGAGGAGCTCATAAAAGAGCTGGCGCCCCTGGACCTGGAAGACATGGAGAGCATCCAGAACGACGTCAAGGTCAAAAAAGCCGAGTGGATGATGCCCTACATCCGCCGCGCCATGCAAAACAAGAACCCGAAAGACCCGCTGGCAAGGAAAGCCCTGGGCGAGCTTAACGCCTGGGACTTTGAAGCGGACCTCCAGTCGAGCGCGGTGGTACTCTTCTTCAAGTTCACGGACACGCTCCGAAAGAACGTGCTGGCAGACGAGCTCGAACAGGAAGACTATGAGAAATTCCTCGAAAGCCGCCACATGAACATGCTCATCAACATGAGAATGGAGGACCCGGACAGCGATATCTTTGACGACAAGCGCACGAAAAAGACCGAGGACAGGGACGACATGATAGTGAAGTCCTTGAGCGAGGCCATGGCGTCCCTGGAGAACGAGTACGGGGAGGACCCCGCGGGCCGGCAATGGGGCAGGCTCCATACCATCACCTTCTCCCATCCGCTCGCCATCGGGCCGCTCAGCGACCTGTCGGTAGGGCCGTTCCCCCACCTGGGCGCGACCCATACCGTGCGCAACGCCTATATCAGCGGCTCCGGCGACAACCCCTGGAGCTGCTCGTCAGGGCCGGTGCTCCGCCACCTCATGGACATGGGAGACCCCGAGCGCGCCAAGATGATCATTGACGGCTCCCAGTCCGGGATGTACAAATCGCCGCACTACCGCGACCTGCATCCGCTCTGGGTCAAAGGACAATACCTGGAAGCGACCATGGACCCGGCAGCAGTCAAAAAAGCCGCGCCCAACCACCTGGCGCTGACGCCGTAGGGGAGCTATCATTTTGAAGGAGTGAAAGCAGAAAGAATTGATCATCATGGAGGAAACCGCTCATGAGCCTGGCCATTAACGTGCCGCAGGAAAAGATCAGGGAGTTCTGCCAGAAGCACCGCATCCGGAAGCTCGCCTTTTTCGGGTCGGTGTTAAGGGACGACTTCGGACCGGAGAGCGACGTGGACGTACTGGTCGAGTTCGAGCCGGAGGCCCGGGTGGGGTTGATCACACTTGCGGGTATAGAAATCGAGCTTGGCGATCTGATTGGCCGAAAGGCGGAAATTCACACGGTAAAAGGCCTTCATCCTTACTTTAAAAACGATGTCTTGAAAGAGGCAGAGGTCCATTATGAGCAGCCGTGACGATCGGTTGGGCCTTCGCGACATGCGAAACCATGCCCGGGAAGCCGTGGACATGCTGGGGAACAGCTCGCGGGAAGAGCTGAAAAATAATCGCATGCTGCAACTGGCTTTGACGCATTTAGTAGAGATAGTCGGTGAGGCAGCCAACCGGGTCTCTCGGGAGGCACAAAAAACCCATCACCAAATTCCATGGCCCTTTATTATCGGGATGCGCAACCGGTTGATACACGGTTACGATTTAATAGACCTGGATTTGTTGTATGATACTATAACTCAGGATTTACTTGAGTTGATAGTATCATTGGAGTTGATCATAGGCGAGGGAGAGTAAAAGATAGGCAGGTTTGAAAAAAATAAGCCGGTGGATTCTTTTAAGTAAAGGCGGCATTCAAGCGAATGCCAACTCGAGAAATCTTTATAGAGGTTAACGCTCATGAGCCTGGCCATTAACGTGCCGCAGGAAAAGATCAAAGAGTTCTGCCAAAAGCACCGCATCCGGAAGCTCTCCTTTTTCGGCTCGGTGTTAAGGGACGACTTCGGCCCGGACAGCGACGTGGACGTACTGGTCGAGTTCGAGCCGGAGGCCCGGGTGGGATACTTCGAGCTTTTTGACATGGAAGAGGAGCTTTCACGAGTGCTCGGCGGCCATAAAATAGATATTAGGACCCCTGACAGCCTGAGCAAATATTTCCGCGACGAGGTTTTACAAGAAGCAGAGAATTTGTATGTCCAGACGTGATCCCAAGGTAAGGCTTCTTCATATGCGCGACCATGCTGAAAAAGCCGTTGGCATGGCCGAGGGACACGTCCGAGAGGATTTGGACAAGGATGAAAAGCTGAAGTTTGCGTTGATTCATTTGGTAGAAGTGATAGGAGAAGCCGCCAGCCAAGTGCCTCTAGAAACGCGCGAACAATATCCTGAAATTCCTTGGCCCCAAATTGTCGGCATGCGACATCACCTTGTCCACGAGTACGACGCAGTGGACCTCAATATACTGTGGGAAACAATAAACAGAAGCCTCCCGGAGCTACTGGAGAAGCTGAACAAGATAATTAATGAGCTAACATGACACCATGAGCGTTCCCAAGAAAAGAAGACAATGTAAGGTTGCTTAAAAAAGGAGGAGTTGGCATGGACAGGAGAGAATTCATAAGCGCGGCCGCTGCAGGTGGAGCGGGACTCGGGCTGTCGCGGCTTTCGGCCGCGGGCAACTACGACCTCGTTTTGCAGGACGTGAAGTGCCTTGTTAACGGCTCTTTCGAGCGGGCGGACGTGGCCATCAAGGGGGACCGGATAGCCGCGATACTGCCTCCCCGCTATTTGAAAGACGCACCCCGGATTATTACCGGAGACGACCTTTACGTGTCGCCCGGATGGGTGGACCTGCACGTGCATTACGTGGACTGGAAGCACAGAAAGTCGCCGGGCGCGTCCATCTCCAGGCTGGGACTGACTCAGGGAGTGACCGCGCTCCAGGACGCGGGAACCGTGGGCGCGGAAAACTTCGACCGGCTGCTCGACGCGGTAGGGGACAAAAGCTCGGAAATTCCCTGCTACAGCCTGCTCAGCATCAAGAAGGAAGGCATCAAGCTGACGGATTTTTATACCACCCGCAAGGGATACGACGATATCCCGGCCATGGAAACGGTCATAGAGAAAAACCGCGGCCGTATCTCCGGGCTGAAGGTCCGGGCGGACAGCCAGGTGTCGCCAATTATAAGTTACTCCAAAACCAAATTGAACTCTTCGTTTCTGCATCTTTTTATAATTATTAATTCTCGTACTTGTTAATTCACTATTTCCAATAATAAGTTCCTGACCTTGCAATGTTGTTATTCTTGTAGTCTTTATACCTATTTTTTTTATTGTACCCATG
>JAWOBU010000133.1:0-3672 GCA_046484135.1 bacterium | reverse complement strand
AGTTTTCACTGGTCTCGAACACGGCGGTCTTCTTGCCGCACTCGATGCGGTTTGACCGTTTGTTCTCCACCGACCGGCCCACCCGAACGCTTGCTCCGGCCGCGTCCCAATATACCTCGAACTCGTCCCACAACCTCCGCGAGTATCTTTCGCCCTCCTTATGCAAGTAATCGGCCTCCCGGCCATGGGTAGCCGGGCATCATCTCCCGGTATCTTGCCAGCCTCCTGGCGAGCTCGCCTCTTCTTTTCCTTTTTTGGTCGTCTTTTGGCATTCCCTATACATTCTTGTACTAATTTTTCCACAAGATTCAGCTAAAGTCAAGGGGCAGTGAAAATTTTTAAAAATGAGGCCAGAAAAAATTCAGGAGGTAACCGAGGCCAAGTTATGGAGATGGGGTAAAATTTTTAAGAAGGGGAAAAGAAGTTGCGAAATTGCCGGCTGGCCCGATTTCGCGGATTTTTGCCGGCCGGCTTAACAGCTTGCCGTCTCCCGGCGTTGACAAACGCTTTTTGTGCTTGTAGTATTTGGAGTCAGCCTGACCGAAGGGGGTTCCGTTCGATCGGTGTCGTAAGGCAAGGGCAGTGATACCAAGCAGAAAGGAAGAGATAATGAAGGTTTCCGACAATTGCCGGGTCCGTCTTAACTATACTATCCGCCTTGACGACGGGGAGGTTGTGGATCGGAGTCCTCCGGAGGAGCCGCTCGAGTTCGTGACCGGGCGGCAGGAGGTCATCCCGGTGCTGGAGGAATGCATCAAGGGGATGGAGTCCGGTGAGAAGAAGAGCTTTAACGTGGGTCCGGACGAGGCGTTCGGTTCCCGGGACCCGGAGGCCATCCGGACGGTAAACCGTTCCGACCTGCAGGACCACGGTGACGAGCTTGAGGAAGGGATGATGTTCCGGCTCGAGGGTGAGGACGGCCACAACATGGCCATCACGGTCATAGCGGTGGACGAAGAGCGGGTAACCTTTGATCTTAACCACCCGCTGGCGGGCATGCCCCTCACCTTCGACGTGGAGATCCTCGAGGTCAACGAACCTTCCGGCCAGTAGGGCCGCGCCCTCTTAATCCTCCTGTTTGAAGTAAGCGGGATTGTCGGTCATGATGCCGTCCACCTCGATCTTTTCGAACCAGCGTACCATGAAACGGGAGTTGACCGTCCACACCATGACCCGCTTGCCGTCTTCCTGTGCCAGCCAGACCTCGAGGAGATTTGCGAACAGGTACTGGTAAGATGCGATGTCCACGTCGTACTTGTCCAAGTAATAGCGCATGAAGAACATGTTGGTCGGGTAGATGGCGGTAACCACTTCCGGTCGGAGTTCCTCCACTATTCCGGCGACCTCGGGCACCGGCGACTCGAACACGGCCCGGTCCAGGAGACCGTGGTCCTCGACCAGCTCGATGAGCTCGCGGGCCTGCTCCGGCTTGTCTATCTTGAAGTCCAGGATGAAAGAGATATTGGTCGTCTCGAGCCAGTCCAGGGTCATCTCCAGGGTGGGAGGAGTATAACCGCTCTCGGTCTTAAGCTCTAAGAACTCCTCGACCGTCATCTCGTCCACCCGGCCGGTGCCGTCCGTGGTCCGGTCCACGGTCTCGTCGTGCATGAGAACGAACACCCCGTCCGCGGTGCGCTGGATGTCGAACTCGACCATGTCCACGCCCATGTCCGCCGCCAGCTTCAGGCTCTCCAGGGTGTTCTCGTCGGAAAGAGCCTTGGCGCCCCGGTGGCCGATATACAAAGGCCGGTCCGGAGGATAGGTTACAGCGCCGGCTGTTAAAGACAAAACCATGGAAAACAATAATAACCCGATAAAAACATTTTTCATTCTGACGACCTCCCAAATTCTTCTTTCCTGTTAAGCGACTGTTTGATCATACGACGTAAAAAAGTCCCTGAAGACCCGGAAGCTCTGCGAGGTGTTCAGGGAGGGATCCATGTAAAGAGAGATGTCCCTCGCTACTTTGTTTTTGGGCATCCTGGAAACATTTTTATAATACCCTGATCTTTGCAGAAGCCGCCATAACGCTTCGCTTGGTTTAGTGATCATATCAGGGTTCCGGTAAGCTTTTTTGCTTTCCAGGTTGTAAGGCAGGCGGGGATAGGCGGCACGCATCGCTTTAATGTCTCCAAAGAACCATGCTTCCAGCTCTTCTATGACCACCCGGTTTACTACCTGGAACCGGTGCTCGTTTACGGATTTCGTGGTCATGGTTGATGCCGCCGCTATCTTTTCCAGCTTGTTTTTCAGCTCATGGCACTCGTGGCGGTCAAGGTCCACCAGTACGATGATCTTCCAGTCCGGAGGAACCCACTTCTTGTATCCTTTCAGCCTTTCGGGCAGTTTCTTCAGCAAATCCTGTTTTCCTTGAAACACCCTGACCTCGTAGGTGTGGGCCGCACCCATTACCGGCGGGAGCAATGCGTTTATCACCGTCTTCGCGGAGGGCTCTTCCACCAGCACTTCGAAATGCATTCTTACATCCGGCTCCACTGCCTATGAAGTTCTTTTCCGTTTTTTTTGCTTGGTGGAGAAAGGGTCTCCTACATCAAAGTATCCTTCCATCCAGAGATGGCCCAGCTCTGCTCCCTCGTCCATGAACTCTTTTATTCCTTTAATGTCCGCGGTCCTTTTTGCCCTCGTATGCCCGTTTTCATCCCGGTACAGTATCCATAGCTGCTCAGGACTTAATCCGTTAACAAAAAAAGGAGAATGGGTGGTCACCATGAGCTGGGTCTCGCTTGTGGCCAGCCTGCATTCTTCGGCCAGCTCGGGAAGAAGCCGGGGATGAAGGTAATTCTCCGGCTCCTCTATCCCGACCAAAGGAGGTGGATCGGGATCGTAAAGAAGTGTCAAGTAAGATAACATCTTCAGAGTGCCGTCGGAAGCAAACTTGGCCAGGATGGGCTTCTCGAAAGGAGCGTCCTTGATCTGGAGCAGGAGCCTTCCGTCAGCCATGAGATCGGTTTCCACCTTCTCCAGGCGAGGGACCCGCGCAGTCAACGTCTCCAGTATCCTTTCCAACCGGTCCTGGTGCTGTTCCTTTAAGTACTGAATAACATTAGCCAGGTTGTCTCCGGTTACGGAAAGCCTCTCCTGGGGACCGGCCTCGGGAACGTTGCGGGTATCGTTGGAAGACAGGTAGGAAAGATGCCAGCCGGTTATGAAGCTCCGGAGAGCGCTCACCCGGGGATGCTTTTCAAACTGGCCCAGTGTGTTCACCGCCAGCATATCAGGAGACGCAAGTTTTTCCTCTATCCTTTGGTCCTGCTCCTCGGGCTCTTCCCCGGAAATCACCTTGCCGGAACCTCTTTGAAAATCCAGGAACTTATAGGGCTTGCCTCTTTGTCCGCGCCTCCATTGCAACCATTCTTCGGCCACGTAAGGAGCTTGAGCCGATTCTTCGATGGAAAGATGATAGGTTATAAGGGGCGAGTCAGGTCTCTCCCTGTACTTGAGTTCAATTACAATAGGCCCTTGAGCTCCCCTGGTGCGAAGCTCCTTGAAACGGTTGCGCCGGTCCCAGGCACGGCGGAGCCCTTCCGTAAAACACTCGGACAGGAAAGCGAACACGTCGAAAACTGTGGACTTGCCGCTGCCGTTGGGCCCGAGAAAAACACTTAGCGGGCTTATGGGCTTGAGTTCCAGATCGTGTAAAGCCCGATAGTT
>JAWOBU010000066.1:0-2839 GCA_046484135.1 bacterium | reverse complement strand
GGACTCGTCCTGCGGGACCGCCATCACCCAGATTATGAGCGGCGAAGAGAAAGTGGTGACCCTGGATTTGCGGGTCCAGTTTTTGAAGCCGGTCACAAAAGGAACCCTGGTCTCCTATGGCAAGGTGGTCCACAAAAGCGGCAGACACGTGATCTCGGAGTGCGAGGTATTTGACGAAGAACAGGCGTTGGTGGCCCGCGGCAGCACCATCCACGCTATTATCAAGGGCTCAATCCGGAATTTGGAGAACAGCGGGAAATGACGCCTTATTATCAATCCCGCGCCTTTGTGATATTTTGTTAATGGCCTGAACATCAGCAAAAACCGTAAGGAGAATACCATGCGCGTAGCTTTTTTATTGCCCGCGGAACCGCCCATTCGGATCAAGGAGTATGACCTTATCAAGGGTTCTGCCCTCGAGCTGGTCCACGGCCTGCTGGAGCGGGGCGTCGAGGTTGCGGTGTTCTCGGACGTGGAAGTTGGCAGCCGGGCGGAAAAGTACGTGCCGGAGCTTCTGCGTTCGCACGAGGACCTGGACCCCGACATTAAGGAGCACCTGGTTTACTCGTTTCTTCTTGATCACGCCGAGGAGTTCGACCTTGTTCACAACCACGCCGGGCCTTTGTTCCTGATGCTTTCGGGAAGGACTACTACACCGATACTTACCACCGTGTACGACCCGCCCAGCAGCCTGGAGCTGGACGTGTACCGGGAGTGCCGCGACCGGTCCTTTTTCGTGCCCACCGTGTCCGAGGACATGGTGGCGGACATCCGGGCACGGGAGGTAATAGCGCCTCACGCGGAAGATGCCGCGGACCGGTATCTGGAGCTTTACAAGCTGATCCTCGAGTTGAAAAAAAGAGAGGAGCACCGCCCCTGGGGGTATTACAAGGTGCTTGCGGACGAGCCGGACCACAAGGTGAAAAGGATCGTGGTGTACCCGGGAAAGCGCTTAAGCCTCCAGCGGCACCAGCGCCGATCCGAGCACTGGCAGGTGCTTTACGGCGAGGCAGTGGTCACCCTGGACAAGGAGGAATTGAAGGTTGGGCCGGGCGAATGTATCCGCATTCCCGTAAACACGGCCCACCGCATGGAGAACCGGGGAGATGATAACCTCGCCTTCATCGAGGTCCAGTCCGGCGATTACTTCGGCGAGGACGACATCGAGCGGTTAGAGGACGACTTCGGGAGAAGCTGAGAAACAATGGCTTTGGCCTGAAGAATTTTTTCACGCTAAGACGCTAAATCGCAAAGATATAAAGATTGATACAGTAGAAGGGGGTCCCAATATGCGTACAAAACGGTTTGTTGGTTTTATTTTACTGGTCCTTTGTTGTCTTTCCCTTATCATTCCCGGCGTTACGGGGCCGCCCATCGAAGCCACCGGCGATGAAGTAAGGGTAACGCTTACTGTTGACCCTTTCCGGATAGACGTCTCCGGTCCGGCGGAGCTGGAGGACCTGGACGAGAACCGGGTCCGGCTCACCAGCGACTCCGGCAACGTCACGATCTCGCTCGAGTCGGGCGAAGCCATCTACGGTCTTACCGAGCGGATCGTGGACGACCGCGAGGCCGGCGAGTCGGAGCCCAAGGCGGTGGGCAGCCTGGACCGCCGGGGCGAGAAGGTCACCATGTGGGTTACTCCCACCATCAGCGCCTATGTGCCGTTTTACATGAGCTCGCGGGGTTACGGCATGCTGGTGGAAGGCACCCGGCCGGGGGTGTACGACATCGGCAAGACCGACCCGGACGAGCTCCGGCTTCATTGGGACGTTGACGAGGACGGCTTCTCCTGCGTGTTCATAAAAGGGCCGGGTTACACGGACATCCTGGACCGCTATACTGAAATGACCGGCCGGCCGGTGGACGTTCCCAAGTGGATGTGCAGGCCCCTGAAGTGGCGCGACCAAGTGGCAAGGTTCAGGTTCGCCGACTTGGACGGCCTCAAGATCAACGCCGAGGTCGCGGACGACATCCTTCATTACGAAAAGCTGGACTTTCCGAAAGGGACCTACATGATTGACCGGCCCTGGGCGGAAGGAAAGATGGGGTACGGCAACTTCAAGTGGGACCCCCTGCGCTTCCCGAACGGCGACCAGATGGTGACGAAGCTTCACGAGCGCGGCTGGCGGGTCATTGTCTGGGGAGCACCCTGGGCCATCGGGCACGGCCCCCATGCATTCGGCCCGGAGGCCCGCAAGAAAGGATACGTTTTCGGGCCGCGCAACCTGGACTATACCAACCCCGCGGCCAGGCGCTGGCACAAAAACAAGATCGAGAAGTTCCTGCGCCGCTCCGGCGTGGACGGCTGGAAGCTGGACCGTTCCGAGGAGACCAACCCTTCGGAAAAGTCCGACATCTATCATGACGGCCGCACCGGCTTCGAGGTCCATAACGACTATCCCCGTCTTTACATCAAGACCTATTACGAGGCCACCAGGGCGGTCCGGGGAGACGACTTCGTGCTCATGCCGCGGGCCACCTATACCGGCACCCAGGCGTACAGCATCGTGTGGGGAGGGGACACCAAGGGAAGCGTGAAAAGACTGGGCCTTATTCCCGAGTCCACTGACAAGGGGCTCAGGAGCGTCATCATCTCCCTCCAGCGGATGGCCTTTATGGGGTTCCCCTTCTGGGGATCGGACACCGGCGGGTACCAGCGCTTCTGCGACCGGGACGTGTTCGCCCGCTGGCTGCAAGTGTCCTGCTTCTGCCCCCTCATGGAGATCGGCGGCAAGGGCTCTCATAGGCCCTGGGACATGCCGACCTCGCCCTCCCACGACAAGGAGATGATAGATATCTTCTACCGGTACACATGGCTCCATACCCGGCTCGTGGA
>JAWOBU010000060.1:0-41390 GCA_046484135.1 bacterium | reverse complement strand
AAATAGTTGTTATGTAAAACATCAGGAAAATGATGATGTCTTATAAATTCTCCTGCTAATCCACCTGCCTGTGGATCTCCCCAAACTTCAGTATCATCAGGATAGGTTTCATTAGCATTTTCCCAATAACCCATTCCTGTTGGATTAGTGTTTCCCCGGACATGCCCTACCACAAGAGCTATGACCCTGTCTACGCCTCCATTCCCTTTGTACTGGTCCTCCGGGAAGGCAGGGCACACGGCCTGTTTTTTGACAACCCGTGCAGATGTCGCTTCGACGTGGGAAAAGCCTCGGCCGGCACGTTCAATTACACCGCGGAAGGAGGCGAGCTCGACCTTTACGTTATGGAGGGGCCTTCTGTAAAAGAGGTGGTGGAAAGGTTCACCGCCCTCACCGGCCGTCATCCCATGCCTGCCAGATGGTCGCTCGGTTTCCAGCAGTCGCGCTGGTCCTATATGAACGACTCCGAGGTCCGGGAGATAGCGAGTGAGCTGCGAAGCCGCGACATCCCGTGTGACGCGATCCACATGGACATCCATTACATGGACCGTTACCGGGTGTTTACGTTTGATAAGGAGCGGTTCCCGGACCCGCCGGCACTCTCGCAAGAGCTTTCGGCAAAAGGCATCAAGCTGGTAAGCCTTATTGACCCGGGAATTGCCAAGGCAGAGGACTGCGACCTGTACGTGGAAGGCCGCTCCCGAGGATACTTCTGCAAAGACAAGAAGGGCATGGAGTTCAACTCTCGGGTCTGGCCGGGCAAGGTGGCTTTTCCGGACTTTTCCAAGCCCGAGGTCAGAGAGTGGTGGGCCGACCTGCAGAAGCGGCTTCTGGACGCGGGCATCCGGGGAGTATGGAACGACATGAACGAGCCCTCCTGCTGGAGCGTGGACGTGCGGACCAAGAACTACATGCTTCCGCTTCACCCGGTCAGAAAGCCGAAGATGATCCATGACGACGGCGGCAGGAATACGCCGCATTTGTGCTTTCGGAACGTCTACGGCCAGCTTTTGTGCAGCGCCTGCCGGGAAGGACTAAAAAAGCACCGGCCGGGGGAAAGGCCCTTTGTTATCACCCGCGCGGGCTACGCCGGCATCCAGAGGCACGCGGTCATGTGGACCGGAGACAACTCTTCAGCTTTCTCGCACCTCGCGCTTTCCATTCCCATGTTGCTCAACCTGGGCCTCTCCGGCGTCTCCTTTTGCGGGCCAGACATCGGCGGCTTTATGTGGAACTGCTCGGCCGAGCTGTTCGCGCGCTGGATCGAGCTGGGTGCTTTTTATCCTTTCTGCCGGAACCACACCGCGGTGCGCACGCGCAGGCAGGAGCCGTGGCGCTTCGGCACGGAAGTGGAGAACATCTCCCGCCAGTACTTGAAGCTCCGGTACAAACTGCATCCCACCATGTACACCCTGGCGCATGAGAGCCATGAAACCGGCGCGCCCGTGTTGAGGCCCCTTTTCTACGAGTTCCAGGACGACCACGGCTCCGTCGAAATCGAGGACCAGTGCTTGTTCGGGCCTTTCATGATGCTGGCCCCCGTAGTTAAAAAGAAATCCAGGCAGAGGAACATATATCTTCCGCCCGGCGGCTGGTACGACTTCTGGACCGGGGAGCGCTTCTCCGGTCCCACAGTCATTACGAGAGAGGCTCCTCTTGACCTGTTGCCGATCTACGTCCGGGAGGGCGGCATTATTTTCCAGTGGCCTGCCATGGATCATCTTGACCAGGCGTCGCCGGCCCGCATCATAATTGATTTTTATCCTGCCCCCGGCATCAGCACGGAATGGTCGCTATACGATGACGACGGGATAAGCGACGAGCACGAACAAGGCAAGTTCATGAAGCGCAGTTTCAAGATAGAGTGCGACGGCACGGAGACGCGGCTTTTGATAGGCGCGAGTGAAGGCGGCTATCGGCCGGGAAACAGCGAGCTTGTGGTCCGGGTCCGGCGGGACAAGAAGCCGGGGCGGGTCATGCTTGACGATAAAGAGATTCCGGAAGAAGAGGGCAACAGCTCCGGCTCGGGTTATGCCTACTCCATTGCCGACCGTTTTTTGCGGATGACTCTTGCCGAGGACCACGCGGCACACGAAATAAAAATAACGGAGTAAGCCTTGTGTCCAAAAAGTGGCGGGCTTGGCAGGAGAGAGTTTCCTCCTGCCATGTTCAGTCGGGCACCAGCCCTTTTTTACGCAGGTATTGCAGGCGGCCGGGGATCGCTTCAATCTTTTCCTGCAACGTCCGCGCTTCCTGTTCCCGGCCGGATGACTCCAGGAGCCGGCTTAAGTTCAAAAGCGCGGCCGTGTTTTCAGGGTCGCAACGCAAAGCACGCCGGTAAAGCCTTTCCGCCCGGTCCCGCTTGCCTCGTTCCATGGCGATGTTGCCAAGGTTGTTGAGAGCGGAGGGGTTGCAGGGGTCCATCTCCAGGGCGCGCTGGAAATACTTTTTGGCTTCTTCTGATCTTCCGTAAGAGAGCATGACAGAGCCCAGGTTGGCCCACGGTCGGGCCAGGGCCGGAGCCTTGCGCACGGTGTCCTTCCAAAGCGAAAGCTCGCTTTCGAATACTGCGGCACGGGACCACACGAGCGACGTGAAAAGGACCAGCACCGCGGCCGCAACTGCCGGAGCCGCCCGTGGCCGTTTCTCTCTCGCCTTTTCAAAGAAAAACGCGAAGACCCATACCATGAGCAGGCTGGAGAGATACGGCCGGTTCTCGCTTACCAGTACGTTCAAGGGAACAATCGAGCTGGTGGGAAGAAGCCAGACAACGGCAAAGAGGGCCGGGAAGGCGAGTTCCGGGAGTTTGCGGAGGAAGCGGACCGCGACAATAATCAAGACCCCGAGCGTTGCTGCCGGCAGCAGGAACCGGGCGCTTAAAAGCGCGGAAGTTGCCTCCGGCATCCATGCCTGGTGTTCGAGGGACAGGTTTAAGGGAAAGACCATGAGCGAGATATAGGTAAAGAAGGCCCGCACCTCTGCGGCGGCGTACTGCCAGACCGGCCACGGCCGGGAGGGCGGGAACAGGACCGGCGCGGCATGGACCTGCCGGTAGACAAGGAAGAGGCAGAAAACCGCGACAAGTGAAACCGCCACTGTAAAAGCGAAGCGGTTCGAGGCGCTTTTCTTGTCGGACGGAAGCAAAGTAGAAAAAGCAAGGGCCCAGATAATCACGGCCGCGGGAAGGGTGGACGCCGTGGGCTTGGTAAAGATTCCCGCGGCGTAAAAAAGACAGATGCCAAGGGCTGTAAGTGCCATCCTCCGTCTCGAAAGCCTTGTCGAGCTTTCCCACGCCCGGACAAACAGCAAAAGCCCGGCCAGGTAGAAGGCCGCGGCCAGAAGGGTTGACCGGCAGGAGATGTAAGCCACACCGATCGCGTTCAGGGGAAGAAGCAGGAACATGATTCCGCACAGGGGCGCGGCTTTTTTAAGCCTTCCTGCGCGCGCGGTCAACAACATTATAAAGATGGAGTTGATGACGTGGATTAAGAGGTTTACGAGGCGGAAGCTCTGGGGATCATCAAGGTTGAACCAGTAGTGCAGTGCATAAGAGAAGGTAAGCAAGGGCCTCGTCATGGTAGACGGCACTATGCTCGCGCTTTGCGGGTTTCGGAAGAAGTAGAGGGGGCTTACGTGTTCGCGGATGTAGAGGTTCTGTTCGATGGAGTGCCGGTCGTCCAGGACAAACGGCCCGTCCAGGTACGGCCAGAAGGCGATCACTCCGGCAAGAAGCAGGACAAAAGGCATGAGTCTCACGACCATGCCCGGCGGACTCCTCCGGCTTTTTTCTTCCTTCACTCCTCTTTCTCTTGTTCTTCTTTCCGGCGCTCTCTCAGCTCCATCATGCACTGAATGCCTTCACCGTACTTGAGAGTGCCGAAGCAGCGATTGCACGAGATGCACTTGGGCTTTTCCCGGTCTCCTTCGCTCCACCTCTTTACCAGCCGGGGCTCCCGGATCAAGGGCCGGGAGATGGACACGAAATCCGCGTCACCAGCGGCCAGCACCCGGTCTATGACCTCGGGCGAACGAAAGCCGCCCACCGCGATCACCGGGCAGGACACGTTCTTTTTCGCCATCCGGGTGAGCTCGAGGAAGTAGCCTTCGTCCTTCTCCTCTTTTACGGACCGGGAGGGGCTGTACTTGCCGGAGGCGATTATGCCGGCGCTGACCTCGATGGCGTCTATGCCCTGCCGGTCCAGATCACGGGCCAGTTGCAAGGCCACGTCCGGCGTGGTGGAGCCGGGATAAAAATCGTCCAGGCTGAGCTTGACTAAAACCGGAAGGTCGCCTGCATTTTTCCGCACTGCGTCGTAGACCTCGAGGGGGAACCGGGAAGGCTCGCCGTACTCGTCCTCCCGCTGGTTGAAAAGCGGAGACATGAACTGGTCCAACAAGTAGCCGTGGGCCGCGTGAATCTGGACCGCGTCGTACCCGGCTTGTGCGGCCCGGCGGGCGGCTGTCCCGAAGGCTTCCACCATCTGTTTGACCTCATCAGTGGACAAAGCCCGCGGCATGGTCTGAAAGGAAGGATGCAGCACCGCGGAAGGAGCAACCGCCTCAGTGCCCAGCAACTCCTCTGAAGCCTGCGCGCCCACGTGCGCGATCTGAAGGGCCACCGTGCCCCCTTCCTCATGCACGGCTTCCGTCAGGCGCTGGTGGGACTCGACGTGCTCGTCATTGAACATGCCGGTCATGCCGGGCATACCCAGGCCGTTTCGGGACACCGCGGTGATGCCCATGATGTAAAGACCGACCTCACCCCGGATGCGCGCAAGGGTGTATCCTATCAAGGAGCCGGTAACGCGCCCCTCTTCGTCGGCCAGAGCCTCCCAGGTCGCGGACCGTACCACACGGTTTTTGAGCTCCAGGTTGCCGATCCTTCCGGGAGTGAACATATCCGTCATTTTAAAAACTCCTTTCCAAAACTGCCGACTTCTAAAAGTTCCATCTCAACTTGAACCGGCCCAGGTCCGGGTACCCGCCGAACTCGCTTTCCTCGGACCCGCCGTAAAACTGGTCCCCGCCGCTTACGGTTACCGAACCGGAGAAGTAATAGACCAGGGACGTCCCGATCATCCGGCTCCCCTTGTCTATATCATAAAGAACCGTCGGGGTCCCTGCAATCAGCGGGTCCAGGTCATACTGGATAGTGGCGCCCGCAAAGTTCCTGTTCAAGGTGTCCACGCCGCTCGCGTGAAGATACGAGTCGAACGGCGCGCGGGGATCAATCTCCATGGTGCCGCCGTTGTGGTAATACTCGACCGCAAGATTATAGACTGCTCGGCCAAGCATAGTCCATTCCCACGACCGCGCGGGGAAAGTCGTCGCCGTGTTCGGTAACAGTGTAGGTGAACTCCCCTCTTACTCCAGCGTCCTTTATGTAACCTACGAAGTCAAAGCCGTAAACCTGGTCCTCCCGGTATTTGCCTGCCATAAAGTCCAGGGTGTAGCTCTCGATGTTATAGCTCATGCTGAGGGCGGCCTTGGCGTCCTCCCACTCGTTGGCCAGCCCGGCCAGACCGGTAAAGGTCATCTTGTCGGTCGCCCACCAGGTCCCGGAGACGCCGTCAACGCCGGTCTTAAGCTCCGGCTCCAGTGCCAGCGGGCTCGCCGGGTTCCAGATGTCCACCGGGCTCCAGAACAGGGCGGTGCCATAAGCGAGCCTCTGCCTGCCCGCCACCAGCCGGTACTTGTCCTCCTCGAGGATGAACATGGCCCGGTAAACCGACACCCGGCCGTATCTGCCCGGCCCGGCTCGTCAATACAGGTCTTCTCCCAGTTGTAATAAGTGGGCGGGGGAAGGTCCTTGGACATCTTGAAAAGATGCGATCCGAGCACGCTCCCGAACTTGTAGGTCGAGTCCAGGCTCACTTCCGCGTAATCGGGCGTTCCGGTCAGGATATTGAAGGTGATCCGGAGGCGGGAGATGTTGTCGGTTACGTGATAGTCGAACAGGGGGTCCTCGCTCGATCTTACTAAATGCTGGGCATAGCCGTGGAGTTTTATCTTGAAGTCTTCTTTTTCGTAAAGGGTGACCGGCAAGGCGCTCGGAAGAAGAACAATAAAGAAGACGAGAGAGAGGGCCGGGAGGGTTCTCCGCCACATGAGCTCATCCTCTTTATTCATCGGAGTGCGGCAGCTTGCTGCCGCTTTGGCCGCCGGGAAGCTTGCTTCCCGGAAACGCTTTCCACAAAAGGCTCACAGCTTACGGACCGCCTTTTGGGGAGTTCCGGCAAGCCGGAACTTCTGAAAGCTTGAAGCTTGCTTTCGCACTCCATAACCGGAATTTCGCAACAGGCACTATCCAACTATTAACAACAATCGTATCTTCATATCATGCCGGACGCCGGATGTCAAAAGTAAAAAAGAGGCGGGCTTGACGTAAAAGCGCATTGCAGGCTAAAATAAAATAATCGGAAGTGTTCATAAAGTCCGGACGCGCGAGTGGATGCGGGAAAGTGAAAAAGCGAACCATGCTACCAAGGAGGGACGGGAATGGCGGACGATGATTTCAGCTTTGACGATAATGAAAAAGGCGACGACGACGGGTTCTCCCTGGACGATTTTTTCGGAGGTGACGAGAAGAAGTCCGGCGAGTCGGAAGGCGGCGGTCCTTCCATAGACGATTTTTTCGGGTCCACCGACGAGTCCCAGCCTGACGATTCTCTTCCCATGGACCGGCAGCAGGCGCAGGAGACGCCTCCTCCCGGCGGCGGGGGAGGAGAAGCTCCGGCGCCTGATCCGTTTGCCGCTGAGACCCCTGAAGCGGGGCCGGCGCCCGCGGAGCCCGATTTTTCCGAAGAGAGAACCGAGCCTCCCCCGGAGGCCGAGTTGGGTGAAGAAGCTACGGAGTCCGAGGGCGGAGGTTTTCTCGCCCGTAACTGGCTCCTTCTTGTAATCGGCGTACTGGCCATACTGGTGGTAGGCTCGGGGGGCTTTCTGGGTTACACCTATTTTTTCGGGGACGGCGGAAAGCCCCTGACACAGAAGACCATTCCCGCGGCAGCCGACAAAGACCGGGACCAGAAAAAGGATCAGGAAAAAGAAAAGAAGAAGCCCTCTGAGAAAGCCGCTGACAAGAAGGCGAAAAAGGCCGCGGTCAGCGTGGGCACGGATGTAGAAAAAGAAAAAGCCCCTGATAAAAAAGCCGCGGCAACCAAAAAGAAGAAGGAGTCGGAGAAGGAGTCGGAGAAGGAGAAGAAAGAGCCGGCAGGTGGCGGTAAATCTCCTTCTTCAAAGAAGGCCGAGCCAGACTCTCCCTCCAAAAAGCCGGAGAAGAAGTCCGCCGAGCCGAAAGAGCCGGAGAAGAAAGTTGCCAAGGCGGGACACCAGCCGGTGAAGTCCACTGGCGGGCCTTACACCGTGCAGGTGGCTTCTTACATGATGGACGCCAGCAAGAAGAAGCCCGAGTCCAAGTTGAAAGAGCTAGGTTACAACGATTACCATTACGTAAAAGAGCATCGAAGGCTCTGGAAACATAACGTTTACGCCGGTGAAGACCTCTCCCGCAAAAAAGCCCGGCAGATCGTGGATAAACTGGAAGACATGGGTTATGCTCCCCGGATGGAAAGACACGGTCAAGGGTACCGGGTCCTGGTCTACAGCTACGGGAGCAAGTCGGTGGCCAACTCCACCCGCCGGAAGGTGGCGAGAGCCGGCGTGCAACCGGTAAAGGTCGAGTCGGAGAAGAAGAAGGCGGACCTTGATCAGCTCCGGGTGGGACATTTTTCCTCCCGTTATAAGGCCAGGAAAGCTCAGCAAGACCTTCGGCGGAACGGGTTCCGGTCCGCTTACGTGGTAAGGGAATAAACGGCTTCTCACAAACAAAAGGACATGAGCAGATGCCCAAGCTTGCCGATCTGGAGTACAAGCTGCCGGACCATTTATTGAGGTTCGCGGGCCCCGAGGTAAAAAAAGAGGCCAAGATGACGGCTGCCCGGGGGATGCTTCCCCTGCCGCCCCAGGAGCTTGCCCAGGTGTTGTTTTCGCTCACCCGGGAGGAGGACGAGGAGCTCCGGCAGACCGCTTCCCAGAGCCTTCTCAAGATGCCCGGTAACATCCTGAAGAACATCGCGACGGACAAGAACACCCATCCGCTTATCCTGGATTTTCTGGCCCGCAACCACGAGGGGGGAAACAAGCTCCAGGAAGACATAGCCCTGAACCCTTCCACCCACGACGAGACCATTGTCTACCAGGCCGGCATCGGCAAGAAAGAGGTGGTGGACATCATCTCTCAGAACCAGGCCCGGATTCTTCGGCGTCCGGACATAGTGGACGAGCTGGCTGACAACCCGTACATGGGCCAGGCCCAACTGGACCGCATCCTCAAGTTCGTGGAGATGGAGCAGAGGCGCCTGGACAAAAAGCAAAAGGAAGAAGCTTCCGCAAAGCAGGAAGCCGGCGAAGAAGAGGAGAGCGGCGAGGAAGAGGTCGAGGAAGAGGAGATCGAGGTCCCCTCGGTAACGGAAGGCGAGGAAGAGATAGGCGCGGTAACGGAAGGAGAGGAGTCTCCCTGGGCGGCCATGACTTTTGACCAGGAGCTTCTGCGGGACCACAAAGTGGAGGATGAGCAGGAACAGGAACAGGTCGAGAAGAGCCTTTCCAAGAAGATCATGAACATGAAGACCTCGGAGAAGATCAAGCTGGCCATGACCGGCGGCAAGTCGGCCCGGGCTATTCTGATCAAGGACGCCAACAAGATCGTTTCCACGTCGGTCCTGAAGAGCCCCAAGATTACGGATAACGAGGTCGAAGGCATCAGCCGGTCCAAGAGTCTCTCCGACGAAGTAATAAGGATGGTGGCCGGCAACCGGGACTGGACCAAGAGCTACCAGGTGAAGTACAACCTGGCGGTGAACCCCAAAACCCCGGTGCCCGATGCCATGCGCTTTTTGAACCACCTGCGGGACAAGGACCTGCGGGACATCGCCCGGAGCAGGAATGTTCCCTCCCAGGTGGCCACCCAGGCCAAGCGGATAATACAGAGAAAGGAACAAAAATCCAAACCGGGGGCCAAGCATTAAAAAGCGGAGTGCTTTATGGCAATAATTGATTACGAAAAAAAGGAAGTCAACGCCAAGATCGTCTACTACGGTCCCGCCTTGTCGGGCAAGACCTCCAACATCCACTACATCTACACCAAGCTGGTTCCCGAGCACCGGGGAGAGCTCATGACCCTGTCCACCAAGAGCCACCGGACCCTGTTCTTCGACTTTCTGCCGGTGGAGCTCGGCGAGGTCAAGGGACTCAACACCCGTTTTTATCTTTACACGGTGCCGGGCCAGATATTTTATAACAACATCCGGAAGCAGGTTTTAAAGGACGTGGACGGCATCGTTTTCGTGGCGGACAGCCAGACCAAGATGAAGAACGACAACATCCAGAGTTTTCAGAACCTGGAGGAGAACCTTGCCGAGCAGGGCCGCAGTCTAAAGGACATCCCCCACGTGCTCCAGTACAACAAGAGGGACATGCCGGACATTCTGAACGCCGAGGACCTGCACCGCCAGCTCAATAAGTATAACGCCCCCCATTTCGAGGCCACCGCCTTGAGCGGAACCAACGTGCTCAAGACCCTCACCACCATCTCCAAGATGGTGTTGAAGAAGCTCCGGGAAGGGGAAGCTCTTCAGACCAAGGCCGAGCACGAAGGCCCGGAAGAAGCCTACGGCTTGAGCGACGACTTCATAGCCA
Source organism: bacterium (assembly GCA_046484135.1). Classification (GTDB taxonomy): domain Bacteria; phylum RBG-13-61-14; class RBG-13-61-14; order RBG-13-61-14; family DATKZS01; genus CAYQTK01. The sequence continues at coordinate 31,691 of JAWOBU010000060.1, read as the reverse complement.
TGAAGGCGGAGGAAGCCAACCGCTTGAAATCCCGGCTGGAGGCCGAGGGGGAGCAGCCGGTCCAGTCCGAGGCTTCCGCACAGGCCACGGGATCGGCGCCTCCCGCAAGCCAGGAAACCACTCCACCGGCCGCGGAAGAGAAAGCCCAACCTCCTCCGCCGGCACCCCAGAGTGCGCCTCAGCAGCCGAAGGCGCCCGAACCCCCGCCTTCACCGCCTCAGCAGCAACCTCCACCTCAGCAACAAGCGACCCCCCCGCCGCCGGTACAACCGCCGGTCCAGGCCCAGCAGGGGCCTCCTCCTCCGCCTCCGCCGGTTCAGACGCCCCCGGCAACAGCAGCCGCCCAAGCCGGCAAGCCTCCTTCCCAACTCGTCCTGGCGAGGTGGGGAAACCCACAGGTCAAACAGGGCGGAGTGCTCAAGCTGCCGGTGGTGTTCAAAGACCAGGAGAGCGGCACCGAGTACGAGACCACTATCCTGGTCCAGCTCAATCCCCTGGTTCCCAAAAAGTAAGGCGTTTGAAAAAGAGAATTGCCTTTTGGAAAATTCTTGCTTCTGGTGGCGGGAGCTATAGAAGGTTCTTGTCTTTTTGCAGGGCTTTCTTCCGCTGCCGTACGTACCGGTCGCGCTTCAGCTTTCCGATGCGGTCTATAAACAGGTTGCCGTAAAGATGGTCCACCTCGTGCTGGACCACCCGGGCCAGGAAGCCGCTGGCTTCGATCTCCACGTCCTCGCCTTTCAGGTTCTTGGCGGCCACGGTTACGTGGAGGGCCCTTTCCACCTCGGCCTGGAAATCGGGCACGGACAGGCATCCTTCCTCCATCACGTCCTTGTCCTCGCTCGCCTGGACGATGCGGGGGTTTACGAGCACCATGGTGTTCTTGGCCTCGTCGCTCTCCGATACGTCTATGATGGCGATCTTTCTGGGGATGCCCACCTGGTTGGCGGCAAGGCCCACGCCCGGCGCGTGGTACATGGTCTCGGCCATGTCCATGACGAGTTTCTCCAGGTCCGCGTTTATGTCTTTCACCTCTTCGGCTTCGCGGGAAAGCACGGGCTCGGGAAACTTCACTATATCAAGTAAAGACATTTCTTTCGTCCCGGGTCAGATGTCCAGGTTGCTGACATTGAGAGCATTCTGTTGGATGAAGTCGCGCCGGGGCTCCACGTGGTCTCCCATCAGCACGTCAAACAACCGGTCCGATGCTATGGCGTCCTCGATCCGGACCTGCCGCAGGGTCCGGCTCTCCGGGTTCATGGTGGTCTCCCATAGCTGGGAGGGGTTCATCTCGCCGAGACCTTTGTAGCGCTGGATTTCCAGTCCTTTCTTGCCCTGCTCCAGCGCGGTCTCCACCAACTGGTAAAGGTTGTTGGCTTCCATCCTTTCACTTTTACTCACCAGCACGTAGGGGGGAGAGCCCGCTTCATCATAGAGGTTTTTGATCCTCTGGAGTTCCTCGAACTCGGCGGACCGGGCCAGTGAAAGTCCAACCTCGACCTCGAGGGGGGTCCCGTTATCAGCGGCCATAAAGGAGGTCTTATAGGTGTTGGTCTCTTCGTCCAGTTGGGGCGGGTCCCATCCCACCACCCGGATGTCGGGTGCCTCGCTTTGCAAAAACTCCACTGCCCGTTTCAGGTCACGGATCAGGAGATCGGGGTTCTCCAGGCTGCGGGGAAGCTCGCCGGTCCGGGCCAGGGCGTCAATGATGCGGGCGGTCCGCTCTCCGCCGGAGCGCGACCTGCGTCGGGCCGCCTTCAACAGGATGTCCTGGTAACGGATGATCCGTTTGATGAGCTCGATGAGGTCGTTTCCGGACACGGACGTGCCGTTGATTTCCATGCGCAGGTCCGCGGTAGCGAGCTGAAGCAGGTAGTCCTGCAACTCGTCCTCGTCCTTGATGTAGTGCTCCTTCTTGCCCTTCTTGACCCGGTAGAGCGGGGGCTGGGCGATGTAGAGGTATCCCATGTCCAAGAGCGGCCGCATCTTCCGGTAGAACAGGGTAAGAAGAAGGGTCCGGATATGAGAGCCGTCCACGTCCGCGTCGGTCATGATGATGACCCGGTGGTAGCGGAGCTTCTCGATATCGAACTCGTCCTTGCCGGCCACCGCGCCCAGGGCGGTTACTATGGCCTGGATCTCGTTGTTCTGGAGCATCTTGTCGAACCGGGCCTTCTCCACGTTCAGTATCTTGCCCCGGATGGGAAGAATGGCCTGGTAGCGCCGGTCGCGGCCCTGCTTGGCCGACCCGCCCGCGGAGTCGCCCTCCACGATGTAAAGCTCGGAGTAGCGCGGGTCCCGCTCCTGGCAGTCAGCAAGCTTGCCCGGCATGGAACTCGACTCGAGCGCGCTCTTTCGCCGCGTCAGGTCCCTGGCTTTGCGGGCGGCCTCCCGTGCCCGGGCGGCGTCCACCGACTTGCTGATTATCTTGCGGCCCACCGACGGGTTCTCCTCCAGGTAGGCGGCAAGACGCTCGTTCACGATGGCCTCCACCATGCCCTTCACGTCCGAGTTGCCGAGCTTGGTCTTGGTCTGGCCCTCGAACTGCGGGTCCTGGATTTTGACCGAGATGATGGCGGTGAGACCCTCCCGCACGTCATCGCCGGTCAGGTTCGCCTTCAGGTTCTTTAAAAGGTTGTTCGACTGGGCATAGGAGTTGATCGTCCGCGTGAGCGCGCTCCGAAAGCCGCTCTCGTGGGTCCCGCCTTCAGCGGTGTTGATGAAGTTGGCGTAAGAGTACACCTGCTCCGCGTAACCGTCGTTGTACTGGAGGGCGATCTCGAGCTCTACGTCGCCCCGCTGGGCGGAGAAGTGGACAGGCTTTTTGTGAAGGACGTTCTTGCTCGAGTTCAGGTAGTCCACGAAGGACACGATGCCGCCCTTGTAAAAGAACTCCTCCTGCTTTAACTCATCCCGCTCGTCCGTGAACGCGATTCTGAGGCCGGCGTTAAGAAAGGCCAGCTCCCGGAGCCTCCGGGCCAGGATATCGTAGTGGAATTCGGTCGTCTCGAAGATGCTCGCGTCCGGGCGGAAGTTGATCCTGGTGCCGCTGCGCTTGGTCTTGCCGACCTCCTCGAGCTTGCTGATCGGCTTGCCGTGGCCGTAGCTCTGCTTGTAAACCTTGCCGTCTCGCCGGACCTCGACTTCCAGGTACTCGGAAAGAGCGTTTACCACCGACACACCCACGCCGTGCAGGCCGCCCGCAACCTTGTAGCTCACAGAGTCGAACTTGCCGCCCGCGTGCAGCATGGTCATTACCACTTCGACCGCGCTCTTGCCCTTCACGCTGTAATGCTCGTCCACCGGGATGCCCCGGCCGTTGTCCTCCACGGTCACGCTGTTGTCCACGTGAAGGGTTACGCTTATCTTGTCGCAGTAGGCGTTGATGGCTTCGTCCACCGAGTTGTCCACCACCTCGAACACCAGGTGATGGAGACCGCGCACCGAGGTGTCCCCGATGTACATGCCCGGACGCTTTCGGACCGCGGTAAGTCCCTCTAAAACCTTGATTGATTCAGCGCCGTAAGTGCTTTTTTCCTCCTTGGCCAACTTGTGGTATCCTCCTTATAAATATATGGACTGGTTTGAGTTCAGGGCAAATGTTTTCAATAATAAAAAACCGAGGCCCCCTGGAGCCGAGGCTTTAAAGCCTTTTTATTAAGCATTTCCGGCTTGTTGCGGCCGCCTCTCCCGTTTTCTTGTCACGGCTGATTCTGTTTTGTAATTGGCGGTTCAAGACAAATTTTCATTATATCTCATTTTACCACTAAAAGGGGCTTTTTGCAAGGGAAAAACGCAAGGGGAGAGCATTATTTTACTTAAATAATTCAGGAAGTTACGTGGCAGGGCCTGAAGCGGTTCCGGGAGGGGGGCGAAAGCTTGTAAAAGGGAAGGTGGCTAAAGTATTCGCCTCCTTCTATTTAACATAACCAGGGCCTTTTGATTTAACATAACCGGATAGCAGAAGAAATCTGATCACAAGTGAGGGGGAGTGACTTTGCAGGCCCTTATCATGTTATATTGCGAACTGTAACGGTGAGATTTCCTCATGGATAGAAAAACGGAAAACTTGGAGCTGTTCGGTCCCGGTCCCGAAAAGGCGCGTCTGCCCGAGGATTATTGCCCGAAAAGGCCCGAGTTTTTCCGGGTGGATCGGATCGCTCTGGCCCGGGGCAGCAACGCCACCGAGGAGAGGCAGAGCTACATTTCCGGCATTTGTGCTCTTTACCCGGACGCGGAGATAGTGGAGTGTTATGACGTCCCCCACAACCGGATTGATCTCGGAGAGAAGGACCCCTTACGACGTTCCGACAAGGGCAAATCTACCCTGGTTTTCGGCGAGCACAAGAGCGCGGTCCGCTTCAGCTCTGAAGAGGAAAACACCTGCCCCAACTACTGGCATTTCTCTCCCTGGGGCTTCTGCTTTTACGGTTGTCAATACTGTTATCTCGCCGGGACTCCCACTTTCTGGCACTCGCCCGCGGTCAAGGTCTTTTTGAACCTCCCAGAGATATTGAAAGAGATTGACCGGGCCGCACATAAGACCGCGAGGCCGGTGGCGTTTTACCTCGGCAAGCTCCAGGACGGGCTGGCCCTGGACCCCCTCACCGGCTACTCCGAGGTTTTAGTGCCCTTCTTCGCGAACCACGAGTACGCCCGGATGACCCTGCTTACCAAGAGCGCTGATGTGAGAAGGCTTCTCGAACTTCCTCACCGCGGCCACACCGTGCTCTCCTGGAGCGTGAACCCGCCCGCGATAGCCTCCCGTTTCGAGGAGAACGTGCCCAAGGTGGAAGACCGGCTCCGGGCCATGGAGCGCGTTTCCGACAAAGGCTACCCGGTGCGGGCGGTGATGATGCCCTTGATACCGGTTCCCGGCCGGCGGGAGTATTACCGGGAGTTCACCAGGGAGCTTCTCTCCCGGGTGCCCCTGCAAAGGCTCACCCTGGGCGGGATCTGCATCTACGGGAACGCCGGAAGGCTTTTGGAGAGGAAGCTCGAGCGGGGGAACGCCATCTCCCGTGGAATCGCCGAAGGGGCAGTGTCGGAAGACGGCCGGGCAAGGTACTCCGAGGATCTGCGTCTCGAGATGTACGAGAGTATCATGGAAGCGGCCCGCCAGGTCCGGCCCGATCTCGATATCGCCTTATGTCTTGAAGAAACAAGGACATGGGAGAAGCTCGGGCTGGAGGAGAACCTGGGCCGCTGCAACTGCGTGTGGTGAACCGGGCCGGAAAGCATGCTCTCCCATCTCGATTGCCGGCCCGGGGACAGAGCCGGTCTTTGTTATTACTTTTGGTTTCGGGAGCGGGAATCGGGGGGATTGGCGGTATGCTGGACAAGCGGAATGGGCGGTCCGTATTTCGAGCGGTTCCTTTTCCACCATGCTTTCCATTTTCGGAGGTCCGGGCCGTAATCTTCGCCGGTGATCGCCTCGAGCGAGCCCGCGGCGTCCGAGATCATGCCGCGGCCCTCTTTTTCCATTTGTCTTGCCATCTTTTTTTTGCCGAGCTTTTCGTAGGACTTTTTCATGTCGAGCTTCATCTTTCCGTCTTCCATGTACTTTATCAAGGCGGGCACCGCGCGGGGGTCTCCGATCTCGCCCAGGATATAAGCGTACAGGTACCTGAACTCGCGGCCTTCGTGCATGAGAGCGCCGACCACCTGCGGCACCGCGGGCCTGCCCATGCTGATGAGCTCTTTAACCGCCCGGCCGCGCTTCTTCTTATGGTTAAGCACTCCGGCGGCCTCCCCGGACTCTGTTTCCGGGACCACCCGGAAGTTCTCGTTCCTGCTGCCGTCCGGGTTATAGGGCCGGTGTTCGGGACCGCTCTTCACCCTTCCCCGGTTGTTGATGAAAACGCCGGTGGGCTTGGACTCGATGATGCTTATAAGCTTTTTTATCTTTTTCTTCTTCTCGGGCGTGGGCTTTACCGGTTTTTCTTCCTGGCCGGAGTCGGGCTGGTCCTTCGAGCTTTTGGTGTCGGCGGCGAACAGGGGAAAAGCGATAATAAAAGCCAGAAGGAACACGGTTGCCGCGAGTGTCGTCTGTTTTATTGCCGGGCCGGTCATGACACCCTCCTTTGACGCGGCAGAGTCAGCGGGTTGTGAAAGGGCGGTATCCGTCAGGTTTTCTGCACGTCCAGGGTCCCGTTCATGGGGTCGAACACGATCTTGTAAGACACCTCGTTGTCCTTGAAGTAAGTGGTATGGTCCACGTTGGTCTGCGCTTCCTGGAGCAGGTACTTCAAGTACTCCAGGCGGTTCTCCTTCATGGTTTTCAGGGCCTCGATGCCCTCGGGATCGCCTATGAACTTCATTTTTCGCCCCTGTCCGGAACACGAACATTTAACTCTTTCATGTTATTTGTTATCATAAAAACACGACGAATGCAAGGTTCCAGCGAGTTGCCGTTTCATGAGGCTTAGACTAAGATCCACCCTTTTGCTTCTCTCCCTTGTGGGGGTACTGGTGCCCATCGGCCTTTTTTCCGTGTATCTTTTTTATCAAAGCAGGCAGGACATCAAGACGGCTTTTGTCAACCAGGGCCGGGCCATGTTCAACCAGATCGTTATTACGCGGCGGTGGCTGGCCCGCCACGGCGGCGTTTACGTGCGCAAGGCCCCCTTTGTGGAACCCATCCCTTTTCTGAACGGCGCGGACACCGCCACTCTTTCGGGCGAGCCCATCACCTTGCGTTCGCCCGAGGTGGTAACGCGGGAGATGTCGGAGCTCTCGGAGAAGGAGGGTATCTCGAGCTTCCGGCTGGTCAGTCTCAATCCCATCAACCCCTCCAACAGACCGGACGCGTGGGAGGCCCGCTCACTTCAGGCCTTTAAAGAAGGCAAAAAGGAGAGCTACGTTTTAAAGGACGAGGGACCTCGACCCACCTTTCGATACATGGCTCCGATCAAGAGCGAGGCCTCCTGCATGAAATGCCACCAGGAGAGGGCCTTCAAGGTCGGCCAGGTACGGGGGGGCATCAGCATCGAGTTCCCGGTGGAAGGGAACCTGGTGCAGGCCCGGGGGGCGGCCGTGCAGCTCATGGTGGCCATCCTGGCCCTGGGCATCATCATGTTCGCCATCCTGTGGCTCGGCTCGCGCAGGTTCTTTTTGAAGCCCATCTCGAGGATCAGCAACGCAGTGTCCGCCATGGGCGGCGGAAACTATGATTATCCTCTCGCGCCGATGCGGGATGACGAGTTAGGGGAGTTGGCCGAGTCTTTTACCGAGATGCGGGAGCTGGTGCGCAACTATAACCGTCAGCTCGAGTCGGAGGTCCGGCACCGCACGGAAGAGCTGACCTTGATGCAGGAGCGGGCCCAGCAAGAGAGGGACTTCCTTATCAACCTCTTTGAGAGGATGGCGGACGGTTTGTGCGTGGTGTTCGGAGACGAGCATTATATCGAGTACATTAACCCCAGCCTGGAAGCGGCCTTCGGTTCCGCTGCCGGCAAGAAATGTCACGAGCTTTTGTTCGGCAGGGACGAGCCTTGTGAGTACTGCCCTTTCTCCGGGGACAGGGGGGACGGCTTGCAGAAGCGCGAGGTTCAGGTACCGGACAGCAACAAGGTATACGAGGTCCTGGAGACGGAACTCGGCAACCCGGACGGGACCATGAGCTGGCTTCTGGTCTTCCGGGACATTACGGAGCGCAAGTGGCTTGAGACCGAGCTTTTCGAGATCAACCGGAACCTGGAGGCCAAGGTGCAGGAGCAGACCGAGGCCCTGCTGGAGCAGGAGCGGCTGGCCACTTTGGGTGAGGTGTCCGCGGGCCTGGCCCATGAAATACGTAACCCCCTGTCCGCCATATTGAGCGGGATCTCGCTTCTCGAGTCCGGTCGGAGGACCGCGGAGGAGAACGAAAGGATCATAAGCCTGATCCGGCGGGAGGCCCGGCGGTTGAACTCGAGCCTTACCGACTTCCTGTTGTTTGCCAAGCCGCAGGAACCGAACCGGGTCCGGATAGACCTGGTCGGCCTGGTGCGGGAGATAGTGCAGCTCATAGAGGAAGACGCGGAGTTGAAAGGTAAAGTGGAAATCGTAACCGAGCTGGAGCAAATGCCTCCCGTCCTGTTTGACGACGGCCAGCTCCGGCAGCTCATCTGGAACGTGTGTTTGAACGCTCTCCAGGCCATGGAGGGCGAAGGCGTATTGACAGTAAGGGTAAGCCCGGAGAGCGCGGTGTCTTGGCGCCTCGAGGTCGAGGACACGGGTCCGGGTATTCCAAAGGAGTTTTGGGAAAAGATATATAACCCTTTTTACTCCACCAAGAAAGAGGGCACCGGCCTGGGTCTCAGCATCGTTCGAAGAATCGTGAACGCCCACGGCGGTTCTATCCAGTGTCTTTCCGAGCCGGGGCAGGGGACCCGGTTTATCGTAATCGTTCCGAACGAAGGGGAGGGGTTGTCCCGGGCCGGAGCCTCGGAGAAGCCGGGTTTGGTTGACAATCCCTGAAGGCTTATTTTAATTCTATATAGACGGCCGGCCTGTGGAGAGGCCCGACGGTTTCCGCATGAACAGCTTCAGCAGGAGCAAGACAAGGAGAGCCTGAATGGATCAAGGGCGCATTCTCCTGGTGGAAGACCAGGAGACAACCAGAGAGTTCGTAGGCATGATCCTGGGCGACGCCGGCTACGGTGTGGACAGCGCCGCCGACGGCAGCGGGGCGCTGGAGCGGCTGGAGGAGAGCACTTACGATCTTGTCCTGACCGACCTCAAGCTGGGGGACCTCTCCGGCATTGATGTGTTGAAAAAGGCCAGGGCGCTCCAGGACCCGCCGGCGGTAATAATCATCACCGCTTACGGAAGCATTGAGAACGCGGTGGAAGCCATCAAGATCGGTGCCTATGATTACCTGACCAAGCCGGTCAGCTCGGACGAGCTTCTCCATACCATGAGGAGGGCACTGGAGCATCATCAGTTGGCCACCCGGGTGAAGAAGCTGGAAAGCCAGATCGAGCAGGAGTTCAAGATTGACAACCTGGTGGCCAAGAGCTCCAAGATGCGACAGGTGGTGGAGACCGTCCGGCAGGTGGCCGACTCCGACACCACCGTGCTGATCGAGGGGGAGTCCGGCACCGGCAAGGAGCTGGTCGCCCGCGCCATTCACGCCAACTCCAGGAGAAGGGACAACGGGTTCGTGGCCATAAACTGCGGGGCGCTGCCGGAGACTCTGCTCGAGTCCGAGCTGTTCGGCTACATAAAAGGCGCGTTTACCGGCGCCGCCGAGACCAGGAAGGGTCTGTTCGAGGAAGCGCACAAGGGGACCATATTTTTAGACGAGGTCGGAGAGACATCTCCCGCCTTCCAGGTGAAGCTGCTCCGGGCCTTGCAGGAAGGGGAGATAAGAAGGGTAGGGGACCAGAAGCCCATCAACGTGGACGTCCGGGTAGTGGCCGCGTCCAACCAGGACCTCAAAAACCTGGTGGACCAGGGAAAGTTCAGACAGGACCTGTACTACCGCATTAACGTGATCCCCATAAGGATCCCGCCCTTGCGGGAAAGAAAAGAGGACATCGTGCCCCTGGCAGAGTTTTTCATCCAGAGGCACCAGGCCAAGACCGACGGCCCTACTCCCAAGCTGAACCACAAAGCCATCGAACTCATCGAGCAGTATCCGTGGCCCGGAAACGTAAGAGAGCTCGAAAACACCGTGGAACGGTCCCTGGTACTCGCCCGCTCCGAGACTATCGAGCCGGAAGACCTGCCGCCCGAGATACAGGGGAAGGCTGCACCAGAGTTCAAACCGGGCGAGCTGCCTTTAAGCATGAAGGACATGGAGCTGTTCCAGATAAAAAGAGTGCTCGAGATGACTAACTGGAACCAGACAGAAACCTCGAAGATCCTCGGCATCGGGTACAACACCCTCTGGAGAAAGATGAAAGAGTACGGCATCAAGAAGCCGGACAACGCCAAGGACGCCTGACACCGGACTCCAGTGCGAGCGACTTTAGTCGCGACTTTAAGTCTCTTGCACAGTGTCCGCCATTTCTCCTGCCCCGGAAATACAGCTTACAGATGATGGGAGAGGCCATGAAGCCGATACGGCTCTTTTTCGTTCTTTCGATTGTCCTTTTACTTTTTTCCCCTGTTGTGGCCGCAAGTGAGGTGAACCCCTTCATAGGCACCGGCGGCACCGGCTACGGGGTGGGCAGCACCTTTCCCGGCCCTTCTCTGCCGTTCGGCATGGCACGGCCCGGGCCCGACACTTCACGGGCGGGTATGCATGTGAGCTTTCACCACTGCTCGGGCTATCACTATACGGACAACCAGGTGCGGGGTTTCAGCCATACCCGGCTCTCCGGCATCGGGGTCGTGGATTACGGCAACGTGCTGGTAATGCCCACCCTGAACACCTCGGGAGACTACGACAAGAAATCGAGCTTTCGGGCGGGCTTTTCCCACGACAAAGAAGAGGCAGAGCCCGGCTATTACAGGGTCGAGCTTGACAGCGGCATAAAGGCGGAACTCACCGCGACCCGCAGGTGCGGCCTGCACCGCTACACTTTTCCCGAAGGAAAGCGCGCAAGGATCGTGATAGATTCTTCCCACTCCATAGCAGAGGACGGCACTTGCGGCGCAAGCCTGGAAGCTTCATCACAAGCGGGCGTTTTCCACGGCCGGGTTCTGAACTGCGGCAGCCTCACCGGCCGGCAGGGGGGAGTGGAAATTTTTTTCGCGGTGAAGGTCAGGGGCAAGATAAAGGGGCAGGGCACCTTCGGCGATTCCGGCAGGAAGACGGGTGCCTGGGTGGAGGTCCCCGCCGGAGGGCCGGTCGAGATCGAGGTGGGTCTTTCCTTTATAAGCGAGGAGCAGGCACGGCGACACCTGGACATGGAGCTTGCCGGCAGGAGCTTCCCGGAGGTCCGGGAGTCCGCGGCACAGGCGTGGCGGGAGGCCCTCTCCGTAATCGAGGTCAAGGGAGGCACAAAAGACCAGCGAAAGATTTTCCGCACCGCGTTCTACCACAGCATGATCATGCCGACCAATGTAACCGAGGCCGGCGGGCTCTACCGCGGCCTGGACGCTGAGGTCCATAAAGCACGCGGCTTCGACTACTACACCGACTTCTCGCTGTGGGACACCTTCCGGACCCTCCACCCACTTTTGAACCTTATCCGGCCGGAGCGCTCCGCGGACATGATGCAGTCGCTGGTCAAGATGTCGGAACAGGGCGGTTACCTGCCCAAGTGGCCCACCGGCTATCGTTACTCCTCCTGCATGATCGGGGCCTCCGCCATAAACGTGCTCGCGGACGCATATCTGAAAGGCGTAACCGGCTTTGACGCCCAACAGGCGTATGACGCCTCCCGCAAGCTCGCGACCAAGGCCGTGCCCGAACAAGCGGGCTACGATGGAATGGTAGGCATCGAACCCTACCGGGAGCTGGGATACGTGCCCGGAGACCTTTACCGGTCCGCTGCTTCCCGCACCATCGAGTTCAGCTACAACGACTGGTGCCTGGCAAACCTGGCGGGCGCGCTGGGAAAGGACGAGGACCGCGACCTGTTCATGTCCAGGTCCCGAAACTGGCGGAAGCTCTGGCACGAAAAGAGCGGTTTCATCCGCAGCAGAAAAAAGAACGGCGAGTTTGAAAAACCTTTCTTTCCGTCCTTGTGGACCTCCTATTACGTGGAAGGGAACGCCAGGCAGTGGCTTTGGGCTTCTGCCCATGACGCCGCAGGACTGATCGAGCTAATGGGAGGCAAAGAAGAGTTCGCGAAAAGGCTTGATACGTTCTTTGAAAAAAGCGCTCGCCGGCCCGACACCCTGCTGCCCGATACATACTACTGGCACGGGAACGAGCCGGACATCCACGCCGCTTACCTTTTCAACTACGCGGACAGGCCGGACCTCACACAGAAGTGGGTGAAATGGATCATGGAGGAAAAGTACAAAAACGCGCCCGACGGATTGGACGGGAACGACGACAGCGGTACCCTTTCCGCATGGTACGTGTTCAGCGCGCTCGGGTTCTATCCGGTAGCGGGCTCCGACTTGTACCTCGTGGGCAGGCCGCTTTTTCATGAGGCCACAGTCCACTTGCCGGGCGGCGACCTGGTCATAAAAGCCAAGGGAGGACCGGCCAAGGATTACGTAAGGAGCGTGAACGTGTGCGGCAAGAGACTTTCCAAGCCCTGGTTTACCCACGACCTGATAAGACACGGAGGCGAGATAGTCTTCGAGATGAGCGACGCGCCCAACAAGGGCTTGAGCAGTGAGCCTTACTACTCCCGCATCCTTGAAGAAGGCGAGCTGCCAAAGAAGAAGACGAATAAGTTCATTGACTGGGAAAACCTCGAGAACCCGGTGCTGGCAGCTCCAAACCGGATGCTCAAAGACCAGGCAGTGATTTATAAAGAGAGCGCCGACACCTTCTATATATTCCCCAGCAACCGCTTTGACGAGAACGACCCGCAAAGAAAGACCAGGAAGGAATGCTTCTACCGGACCCGCGACTTCAAGACCTATGAGTGTATTCACGACCCGGACCTCAAGGTCTTCCATAACTCGCCCAACCCCGGCTCGCCGGACGTAACCAGGATCGGGGATAAGTGGTACATGGTCTTCCAGGCGGGGGCCGGAGACTACTTCCGGAGGCTATATTACTCGACTTCCGAAGACCTCGAAGACTGGAGCCCCGCCAGGAAACTGGCGCCCGGCAATCATCCCGACCAGCGACAGATTGACGGGGCCCTGGCACGCCACCACGGGTACTACTTCCTCGGGTACAAGGGGGACCAGACGTTTTATGTGACCCGGTCGAGGGAGAAGAAGCTCGACGGAGAATGGCTGCCGCCGGTCAAGGTCAGCGTGGACGGCGGCTGGGCGGAGAACTACCAGTTCCTGAAGCTGGAGGGATCATGGCGCATGATGGCCACTGCGCGGGACCCATCCAAGTTCTGGAAGACGCTCATCGGAGGCGCCTACACCGGCAACCATGAGCCTTACCTTTTCGAGATGCAAGGCGACGGAACCAGGCTCGAGCACTGGGCGAACTGGAAGGATCGCCGCCGTCTCGAGGTGCCTTACGAGGACTGGAACCAAGTCATGCACGCCAACTCCTCGTACCTTTGCGACTTCCGGGAGTACGACGGTCACTTTTATCTGTTTTATGCTGGTTCCAACGACTCGGAAAGCTTCCAGGGCAGGGGACACGGCAAAATAGGCGTCGCGCGCTCCCGGGACCTCATAACCTGGGACACGCCGGGCCACTAAGCGGGCTTTTGCGAAGGAGGCGGGTGGTTTACCTTGAGCCTTATCGGATGATTATGTCGCGCCTCCATTCATGAATTCGTGCGAGCGACTTTAGTCGCGATATTAAAATATACCCTTGCAGGAAGCGAACATACATCAAGGGAAAGAACATTATAGCAGTCTTCTCATCCGGCCGGTTTAAGCCGGAGAAGCGAGAATGCCTCTTCGTCCGCCTCGAACCACCTGTCTATTGTAAAGCCGGATTCGAGGACCATGTTTTCGATCCTCTCGGGAGTGAACTTTCGGCAGACCTCGGTGTGGATGGTCTCGCCTTCTTCAAAGCTGAAGCTCATGCCGAGCTCGCGGACATGAACCACCATGTCGCGTTCGGCTTGCAGGTGCATCTCCATGCTTTGTTCTTCCGCGTTGTAAAAGGCGAGATGCCGGAAGCCCGCGGGGTCGAAGTCAGCGCCGAGTCCGCTGTTTACGACCCGCAGGATGTTCTTGTTGAACGCAGCGGTTACTCCCTTGCCGTCGTTGTAAGCCCTTTCCATGGTCTCTACTTGTTTTACCATGTCAAAGCCGAGCAAGAAGCTGTCGTCCGGGTTCATGGACCCGGCCAGGTGGGACAGGAAGCCTTGGGACTCGTGCTCGCTGAAGTTGCCGATGGTGCTCCCGAAAAATGCGAACTTCCTCTTCCTTTCGTCCGGCACCCGGTGCAGGTGGCAAGTGAAGTCCCCCACCACCCCGTGAATGGAGAGCTCGGGGAAGCTCTCCCGCAGATCGCGGGCCGCCTCCATGAGCTCTTGTTCGCACACGTCCATTGGCACGTAGCGCATGGTCTTTCTCTGCCTCTTACCTGCAGCGGCAAACAGGAGCTTTATCTTCCAGTTCGTTCCCGACCCGATCTCCACCAGGTCCAGGTCGTAAAGACCCTCCATGAGCTCGGCCGCGTCCCTCTCGAGAATGCTCATCTCCGCCCGGGTAACGTAATACTCGGGAAGCCGGCAGATGTCCTCGAAAAGCCGCGAGCCGCGCTCATCATAGAAGTACTTGCAGGGCAGGGTCTTCTGCTTCCGGGACAGCCCTTCTTTTACGTCCTCTGCCATGGACGGGCCAAAGCCGGCGTCAAGGCAGTTTGTTAGCGGCAAATCATATTCACGGGTTCTTTCAGCTGAAACGGTCATGGTTCTGCTCCGTTTTACGGCTTTTTCCTTGGTTATCATGATATGTCTATCACCTGCACGGCGCGAAGTGGACCACGTTTTTCGTCTCGGTGGTCACCCGGCCGAGCTCCTCCAGGAACCTGTCCGCGTGCTCCGGAGTTGTGGCTGCGCCTAGAGATATGCGGACCGAGCAATGGGCTTGCTCCTCGGAAAGACCCATAGCGAGGAGCGCCGCGGACGGGCTCGACGAGCCCGCCTTGCAGGCCGACCCGGAGGAGAGGTAAATCCCTTTCCGACTGAGCGCCGTAACAACCGACTCTCCGCGATAGCCGGGCAGGGTGATGTTGATGGTGTTGGGAAGCCTTGCCTCTCTGTCCCCGTTTACAAAGCTGCCGGGAATTATGTCGAGTATCCCCTCCTCCATGCGGTCGCGCAGCTTGCGAACCTGCTCCATTCTTCCGAGCAGGGATTCCGCCTCTTCCGCGGCTTTGCCAAGGGCCACCATGCCCAGGGTGTTCTCCGTGCCCGCCCGGAGTCCGCCTTCCTGTCCTCCGCCGCTTATGAGTGGAGTAAGCTCGATCCCCTTGCGGACGTAAAGCGCTCCCATTCCTTTGGGGCCGTAAATCTTGTGCGCTGATATGGAAAGCATGTCAACCCCGAGCCGCTCCACGTCAAGCGGGATTTTGCCGAAGCCTTGCACTGCATCGCAATGGAAGAGTACGCCGCGCTCGCGGGCGATCCTCGCCATGTCCTCCACCGGCTGGATGGCCCCGGTCTCGTTGTTGGCCAGCATGACGCTTGCGAGCACCGGGTTTTCGCTGATGGCTTTCTCGAACTTTTCGGCGTCCACGATTCCGTTAGGTTCCGGTTCCAGCACGGTAAGGCCGAATCCCATGTCGGCAAGCCATTGCATGGCTTTCAAGGTGGACGGGTGCTCGATCGCCGTGGTGATGAAATGGGGCTTGTCGTGCCATCTTTGAAACGCGGCGCCTTTTATGGCCAGGTTGTTGGCCTCGCTTCCGGAGCCGGTGAACACGATCCGTCTGGGAGTGCAGTGCAGCGCGGCCGCGACCTTGCGGCGTGCTTCGTCCGTTTTTTTCTTCACCCGTGCGCCCGCCTGGTGGATGCTGGAAGGGTTTCCGTACTCGCATAAGAACGAGCTTATTTCTTGCTTGACCTCTTCCGACAGCCAGGTGGTGGCGTTATGGTCTAAATAAATCTCTTCCCCCTTGACCTCTGCATCCGGCCAGTCCAGCTCGTCTGCTGTCAGCTCGCAGGAGCGGACCTCGATCCTTTCGCCTTCCGCCTTCTCGACCTCGCACAGGAGGCACTTGTAAACCGGGAAGCCGGAGACCGGGTCATAGTTCATGAGGTCGGTAAGCTCGTTCACGTTCCGGCTCGACCAGGCCTCAGGCCCCACCGGGCTGCCGCAGGCATGATTCAGGTCCACCGAGCCGGGCGTCATGTCGTCGGAGACCTCGACCCGCATGGTCAAGGACCCTCGGGGAGTGGTAATCCGGGCCATGCTCCCGTCCTCGATGCCGCGGGCCCCGGCGTCCTTGCTGGACATGGTCACAGTGGGCTCGGGCTTCTCCCGCACCAGCCCGGGCACGTTGTGGTGCTGGGTGTGGAAGCTGGTCCGAACGCGGGCGCCGGAGTTGAACACCAGCGGGAACTTCTCGAAAAGGTCCGGCCGGGACAACGGCCCTTCCACCGGCTCGGTGTACACCGGCAGGGGATCGTAACCGAATTCTTCCAAAACGGTCGAGTAAATCTCGAACTTGCCGGAAGGCGTGTCAAAGCCCGGCTTGCCGTCCTTGCGCAGAAGTCCTTTCTCCCATTTACGGTACTGCATGATCTCCGTGTCCGTGGATACGGCGCCGCCCGCCTCCCGCACCTCGTCTATAGTAAAGCCCGAGCCTTGCAGGATATAGTCGTAAAGCTCGTCAGTGGTTTGCGGATAAAGATGGCCATACCCGAGCCGGTCGGCGAGCTCCGCCATGATGGCGAGATCGCTGCGCGCCTCTCCCAGCGGCTCGATCATCTTCTCGCGCAGCCGAAAGAGCGGCCCGTAGGTCATGTAGGAGTCCATCTCGAAGTAGGTGGTGGCCGGCAGGACCATGTCCGCGTAGGCCGAGTCCGCGGTGAGCTGCCGGTCAATGCAGACCATGAAGTCGAGCTTCTGGAAGGTCTTTCTCCACAGCTCCGGGTTCGGCCACGAGGTCAGCATGGAGCCGCCCAGAACCATCAGGAACCGCACCGGGTAGGGCTTTCCTTCCAGGACCGCGCGGGGAAGCTCGATGGCGTGGGCCTCCTCCCGGTATCGGACGTAAAGAGGGAAGCGGTCCTCCCCGAGCCGGCGCGCGCCCGGCGGGCTTTTCACCAGGCCTTCCCGGTTTACGGGGAACTTGTTCCGGTCCATGATAAAGCAGCGGCCGCCCGGTACGTCGAGCTGTCCGGCCAGCGCCCACAGGGTAAGGGTCGCGCGGATGGCCTGGGCCCCGCTGTTCGAATACTCGAGACCGGTGTACATGTACTGGCTTGCGCCTCTGGCCGCGGCCAGGCGCCGGGCCAGCCACACCACGGTGTCAGCGGGAACGCCGGTTATATGCTCGACCACTTCCGGCCGGAAGTGCTGCACATAGCGGGAAAACTCGTCGAAGCCCAAGGTCCAGTGCTCTGCGAAGTCCCGGTCGTATAGCTCCTCTTCAATGAGCACGTTGCAAAGCCCTAAAGCCAGGGCGCCGTCCGTGCCCGGCCGTATGGGTGTCCAGTGCGCGCCGGTGAGCCGGGCGGTAGCGGTCCGCCGGGGGTCTATTACTATGACCTCGGCGCCGCGGCCGCGGGCCTCCATGATGCGTTTCATGTCCACCGGAGGAAGGTCGGTGGCGGGATTGGCCCCCCATACCACGATAAGCTCGGACTCGTCCACGTCGTTGTACATGTCTATAAGCATCCGCCCGGTGGTGAGGTGGGGAGCTATCACTCCATAGGACACGTAACAGAGCGCTCCTACCCCCATGGTGTTGGGCGAGCCGAAGGGAAAGAGCACGCTGGAAGCCGAGGATGTTCTCACGTCGGCGGGCTGATAGATATCGCAGAAGGCCTGCTCGAAGCTTCCCACCCCGGTGTAGACTGCCGCGGCCTCTGGCCCGCTCTCTTCCTTGATCCGCGTGAGGTTGTCCGTTATCTCGGAAAAGGCCTCCTCCCAGGAGATGCTCTCGAAGTCGTAGTTTCCTTTGGGTCCCTTTCTTTTCAGAGGATGAAGGACGCGATCCGGAGAGTAGACGATGTCCTGGACCTCTTCGGCCAGCTTGCAGGTTATGCCCATGACCGGGTCGTCGTCCGGCTCAAGCTTTACGATCCTGTCTTTTTCATCGCAATGAGCTTTTATCCAGCATCCGGCGGGACAGATGCCGCATATTCCCCGCTTTGTCCGCGACTTCTTCATAATAGTATCCGGCCGCCCTTGCGGGCTTCGATACAGGATAATCATTTAAAAAGGGCTTTGCAAAGGGAAAAGCAGGCGGAATTTTTTCAAGTTCAAAAAATGACATCGCCGGGGATTTTTGGTTCGAACGATTCTCAAAGTTTCCAGGGCAGAGGACACGGCAAGATCGGGGTCTCCCGCTCCACGGACCTCATAACTTGGTAGATGCCGGGGGGTAGGTGGCCTTTATCGGAGGGGACGTTAATAGCCGGCCGGTATGACCCTGTTTTCAGGCCTGGTGTTTAAGCGGGGATTTTCACTGAAAGCATCCGTTCCTGCCGCATTCGCCGAAGCCGGGCTCGAGCCTTACCATTTGGAAGAGGGTCGCGATAAGATTGTTGTCCTTGCCGGCCCGATGGGGATTCAGGAACTCCCATACGATTTCGTGCTCTGGTGTGACCTCTAAGGCCCGTCCCCGGTCGGACTCGAGGATAAGGGTATTGCCGTTGGGAAGCCTTTGTACGGCTCCTACCATGGCGGAATACAGGCGGCCGTGTACGTCGTCGCGGTAGGACCATTTCACTTCCATGGAGCAGGGATCAATCTCCAGAACGCGGGACCGCCCTTTCTGGCCGGCGTTGTCGAAAAGAAGCATGGTTCCTTGCGGTGTGATAGAGGGGTGATGCTGGACTCTCCACATGGAGGTATGAGCCCAGTTCAAGGTTTCGTTTTCGAGGTCCACCACCCCTATCAAGTTCAAGTTACGCAAGGACAAGAGCAGTCGACCGTCCTTGAAAGGGGGACAGGAGTCCTGGATTCTGCCTTGAAGCGGGCGTGCCAGGTTGGCATGAAGAACATCCCCATTTTTCTTCATATCTTTCAGGAGGGGAGCATAGTCGGAGTTGAGAATAAGGTCTATTATGGGGACCTCTTTTATAAGCTTGCCCTCGGGGGTCAGGACAGCTATGTAATCCTCGCTGATAACGCTCGTCGTCTTTATTTGTCCCCTTCCCTCGGTGCTCCGGCGTGTAAGAGTAACTATGTTTCCATTATCCATTATGTAGATACTGTGATGGGCCCGGATGTCGTTTTTCCAGATAACTTGAGACTCCGAGTTGAGTTTGAAGATGCCTTTGTACTGAAACAGCGCTATAAGGTTTCCGTTTTCCAGGGGCCGGGCCTGGCTCCAGAAATCATCTTTAAAGAGTGGCGGCCGGGAAGGCCATAGCTCTTGCCAGGACTTCTTCCACCGGTGAAGTACTTCTCCATCCATGTCCATTAGATAGGCCTCGGGGGCGTGACCGGAAATCCAGAAGTTCAGGCCCTGGAATGCTTCTTCACGGTTGTGTTGTATAACGGAGCTTTTACCGGTGGCCGGGTGGTATCCGCTTAGATAGGGTAGAGAGGCAATGGCATCATCAAGCTCGGGGGCGTTGTTTTGTTTTTGGGAGGACTGTTTTCTCTCTCTGCCTTGCGTATTATCGGAGGGGAAAGGCCCGTCGAGTTGCAACTTAAAGAAGGTCTTCCAGGCAGAAGAGAGACTGGAATTGCCGGTAAGCCAGGTCCCTGCAAACACCCCGACCAAAAAGAATAAGATGGGAAAAAGAACCCGCTGCAAACTCGGCCGCTTATATCCCATAACTGCTCCCCAAGTAATATTTCCGGGTAATGATAACGAACGCACGGATTATGCTTTAACAAAAAATGGCTCATCAGGATTAAGCTTACTTTCGTGCTACGCAGACCTCTAAAGCACAATCCGCGACTTTGTCAAGGGGCATGCCCGCGCGTGAGCGCGGCTTCCCTTGGGAGCCCTTGACAAAGTCTCAAGGGGATTGTGCTAAACTGGAATTTGTGGGGTATAAAGAAAATAGCTCTTGGCGCAAGCCGGACAAACCGGCTAGGTAAACAACGTAAACATTGTGTTATCCCGAAATACCAAGAGTTCATTTTCTTTGTTCCCCAAGAAAACAATCTTCAAACTCCAGGTTCAAGTACGCTTAATCCTGATGAACCCAAAAAATGTAAGGCCCTCATTCTAAAATATGCGATGCCCTGAATACCCTCATTATAGACCAAGATCGGTCGATTGACAATTAAAAGATTTATCTTTAGAGGATTTCAGTTTTTTCTTGAAAAAATATTTTAATTGTGTTAGAAATAAAATAAGGTAATAACTTAAAATAAATTAAAATATAGCAGTCGTTTTCGGGACTTCAAAAACGGTGTTATGGAACTTGTTCAGATAGAGTCTTGAGTTACATCTTGATCTGGCTTCTAAAAAAGCGCGGAATAAGTAGAAAATATATGGATTGTGCAGAGGCGGGAGCTATTCGGCGCTACGGCAAAGGAGAAGAGCTATGGCGAAAAAGAAATCGAATTTGTTGGGGGACCTGGAGAATTACCTCATGAGCCTGGAGGAGGAGGTAAAGGAGCTCCGGGCGGAAGTGAAGAAGCTGCAGGGCAAGATGGAGAAGATATATCCTTCCCGTCGGGGAAGACCTCCCAAGCAGTTGGCGGAGCTTATGGCCATGATGGAGTCGGGCAGGAGCAGTAGCTCCCGAAAGAAGACAGCCAAGAAAACCTCCAAGAAGACAGCCAAAAAGACGGCGCGGAAAAAGACCACCAAGCGCCGCGGTCCGGGAAGACCGCCAAAAAAGGCCTCGGAAAAGAAGACCGCCAAGAAGAAGAAGGGACCGGGACGGCCGAGAAAAAAGACCACTGCCAGGAAAAAGACTGCTGTGCGGACCCGAAAGAAGGAGGCTCCCTCCACTGCCAAAAGTGAACCGGCGCCCCAGGCACCTCAAGCTCAGCCCTCCCAGGAGTTCCAGCAGGAGCAGGTGTCCAGCGTTGATACCAGCCGCCCGGAGGGTTCTCAGGAGCAGGGCTGAGCCGGGAACCTTATAAGACTACTTCGGCCGACTGCTCCTGCGGGGGAAGGCTCAACTCCGTGCGCACGTCAGTTTCCGGAAAAGTGAAGCTGTGCCTCTCTGAAGCCGCTCAGCCCTTGACCGGGGCATGGGCGCGTGTTATCTTATTACTACGATTCGGCGGTGTAGCTCAGAGGTTAGAGCATGCGGCTCATATCCGCAGCGTCCGGGGTTCAAATCCCTGCACCGCCACCATTCGTAAAGACCATCCGGGTTTTTTAAGCCGCGGTTTTTTGATCCCGGAATTTTCCCCGACCCCCGTGGGCCGGCAAGGCCGCCGGGGGCGGCCCCTCCCGTTAATGCTTACGTGTAACAATACGCAGGAGGAAATGCTTTTGTTCCTGCCGCGGCGGGCCGTATCTTCTCACCGGTTCCAGCGGGTGTGAGAGCCATGGACGAGTTTGTAAAAGATGTCGAGCGTACGATCATCTCGGAGGGGTTACTGGAAGCCGGCTCCCGGGTTGTGATCGGTATCTCCGGCGGACCGGACTCCGTGGCCCTGACGGGGGCGCTTTTGGAGCTTCGTCCCACTTGGGGCTTCGAGCTTATATTGGCCCATCTTAACCACGGCTTGCGGGGAGCGGAGAGCGACCGGGACGAACAATGGGTGCGGGATTTTGCCTCGCGGCTCGGCCTTCCCTTTCATTCGGAAAAGCTGTCAAATCCTCCGACAAGTAACTTGGAACAGGGTGCGCGGGAGGAGCGCTACGATTTCCTGGTCAGGACGGCGCACTCCTGTGAAGCAGCTTACCTGGCGGTGGGACACCACGCTGACGACGTTGCGGAGACCTTGCTTTTAAATCTCCTGCGGGGCGCCGGTCTGGGGGGGGTGTCTTCCCTAAGTCCCTGCCGGGAGGCCGGACCCGATTTTTCCATCAAGATTGTTCGTCCCCTTTTCCGGGCAGTCCGTTCCGATGTAATGGGTTTCCTGGAGCGGCAGGGCCTTGCTTGGAGAGAGGACACCAGCAACCGGGACCCGGGTTTTGCCAGGAACCGCATCCGCCACGAGGTCCTGCCGGTGCTGGCCGACATGAACCCGGCTGTCTCGAGGGTGCTCGCGCGGAGCGCCGACGTTCTTCGCAAGGAGTACGAGGCACTTCATTCTATTGCCGGGGACTGGCTCAGCCAAAACGCCCGGTCCAGAGACGGGTCCGTGGTTTTAAGCTTGGAAGAACTCCCCTCTGGCGAAGGCCTTTGCCTGGCGGTTCTACGGGAGTCTATAAGAAGTGTAAAAGGCGACTTGCGTTCGGTATCCGCCACTCACCTTGCGGAGCTGTTGGAGCTCCTGAAGAAGAGGAGAGCGGGGTCGTCCCTGGACCTTCCCGGCGTCCGGGTTTTTGTGGAAAAGGACCGTGTTGTTGTCGAGCGGGTGGACAAATCGGATTCGGGTATCGCCCGGAAGTATCAATCGGGTGTTGAAGAGGCGCCTGGTGTCCGGTTACTGGAAGTTCCCGGTTCAGTGGACTGGCGGGGTCCGGGAGGGCGTCTTTACCGCGTTTGCGCTCAAATGATCGAGAAAGATGATAAGGAGCCGTGGGCGCCGGAGTGCAGGGCCTACCTGAATGCGGAACGAATTAAGGGACGGTTGCAGGTGAGGGGGATTCGTCAAGGCGACCGTTATTTCCCGGCGGGGAGGAAGCATCGCAAGCTCTACAAATTTATGAACGAGCTTAAGGTCCCGGCCAGGCATCGGGAGTTCTGGCCGGTTGTCGAGGACAAGGAGGGGCTTGTCTGGGTGCCGGGTCTTGCACCTGCGGCACGGGCTTTTGCCGGCAACGGAGGACTCTTATTGAAATTGGAGGTCCGTCCTTGCTTGTTCGAAAAGGGTCAAACGGGAGGGAAGGATTACCACCAGGATTCCGGCACGTAGATTCTGTCCCCCGGTTGCAGCACTACATCGGGCCGTTCTCCCTGCTGGATGTCCTTTAGCTTGACCTTGAAAGTGAGGTTCTCTCCATCCGGTCCCCTGCGGGTGATCTGGGTGCGGTTGGGGGATGCCAGGTCGGTAACTCCGCCGGTTTTAATAACCGCCTGAAGTACGGTCAGACCGGGTTGGTACGGTATCTGCTCGGGGCTTTTGACTTCTCCTTCGACCCACACGTAATTCTGGGAGAGGTTTTCCGTGGTCAGTGAATTGATGAGCACGAAGTCCCCGGGGTATATCCTCACGTTCTCGGACACGTCTCCTTTGTCCAACAGGTTGAGAATGTTGACCTCTATCTTTTCCGTGCCCTGGAGGGAACCGCGGATTTCCGCTTCTGATTTGATGGTCTTTTTCTTGTCTCCGGCAGAGGAGTCACCGGTTTCGTCTTTGTCGGATTTATTTTGGGGGATGGTAACCTGGTTTGCGCCTCCTCTCCATACATAGGCCAGCTTTCCCCGGTTCTTGCTGGTGCCGCCTGCCCGGGAGATAAGGTTTAAAAGAGTGGTGTAATTGGTGTCCAGGTAATAGATGCCGGGGTCTTTGATGGCCCCGTGAATCTGGACCTCTTTTGACTTGTACTCCTCGATCTTGACGATGACTACCGGGTCGTTAAGGTATCCTTCCGACTTCAGCTCGTTTTCGATTTTTTCTTTAATCTGGGAGGTGTTAAGTCCGGCCACCTGGATTTGTCCGAGGAAGAAGAACTGGATGGTGCCGTCGGAGGACACCTCGCTGGTGATCTTCATGTCCTCTCCCCACACCTCAACGGTGATTACGTCCTTGGGACCGACGGAGTAGTCTTTTTCAACGGGTTTGTTCGAATCTTTCTCGGGCTTTTGCTGGGAGAGACCGGTGTAGGGCGCTATACAAAAGAGGAACAAAGCCGCACTTATTGATACGGCGATTCTCCATGCTGACATTTCAGTATCCTTGATTTATTAGTTTATTTCCCTGCAATTATTATGGGAGCCACCCTGACCTGGACGTAGTAGAGGTCGGTAGTGGCGTCGTAAGACCTGGGGTAGTAGACATTCAAGTACTCCTGGGTGTAATTATCCTCATCGTCAATGTTGGAATCGCGGGCTCGGTACTTATAGCCGAGGGTAAGGGTGAGCGTGCCGCGGTTGTTCTTTTGGAGGATGTCCCAGGCCAGATTTGCGCCGCCTATCAGGATGTCGTCCTCTCGATCGTCCGCCCATTGCCACTCTCTCCCGTTGGTCTCGGTATTGAAAACAGCGTGCTGGTACCTTGCATTCAGATTCATGGACACCTTGGGCGAAAAGAAGTACTTAAAAGAGGTATTAGCGGTGGTGTGGGTGTAAAAAAGGTTATTTCCGTAGGTGCTGATGCCCTGCTGCCCTTTTATGGTCCAGTTGAAGCTTTTGGGTTTCGAGTAGTGAAACGAGATGTCCGCCACCGGGTCGGTGGTATCTTCCAGGTCGTACCTGAGCGAGTTTGCGGCATAAGGAGGCGAGGGCAGCGTAGCGTCCGGGATATCGTACACGTCGCGCTGGGCCGCGCCCGCCGCTCCTTCCACGTGCATGTGCCGGTTGATTTGGTAACGAAGCCCGACAAGCCCTTGCAGGAGACGGTAGTCCGCCACCGTGGAGTTATCTACGTCCTCAAACATCCGGTCCGCATACTGGACGTCTACAATACCGGTGAGCTTCCGGTTAAAATTATACTCCGTCCGGACCGTACCCCGGTGCTCGAAAGAGTCGGGAGGCTTGGAGTTTTCCAGGAGCTCGTTTTCCGGATCGGTGAAAACCAGGGAGTGGTAGTCATATCCTACCCGCATGGACCACTTGGAGTTGGGCCGGAACAGGGCTGCAACTCCCAGGCGGTTATTGGTGTGAAGATAACGATAGCTCAGGGAGTTGGTCCCCACCCCGAACACCTCCTGCAGGTCCCGGTTCTGACTGAAGGTGTCCGAGATTATGAAGTTGAACTTCTGGCCGTATAAGTAGCGATACTCCAGGGACCCTCGGTACCTGAAGAAATTATAATCCGCGGGCTCGGTGTCGGCATCGTCCTCTCGGTCTCCTGCCGTCGTCAGGTACTGTTGGTAGGAAGCCCCCGCACCAAACTTGATCCCGTGCCGGCTGGTGCGGTAAGAAAGATCAATCCCGAGAAGATAGTTAAGGTAGGTAACGTCAACAGTGTTAACGTCGTCCGGATCCACGGAGTCAATGTTGGCCTTTGAAGTATAACGGACCGAGATACTCGGCACCGCTTGAAAGGAAGCCGCTCCCACCTGGACCGGCCCTAAACTTACGAAGGTTATCATAAGGAGAAAAAGAAACGGACCCTTGGTATCTGGCTTCTTCCTACAATGCATTATTGATTTAAACACGACTTCCTCCTCGTCTCCTTGCGGCTGGCGGAAGGTTCACCCTTCCTCCTTTAGGCTCTTTACAAATACTGAAAGCTCTTTCATATCTCAAAACAATAACTGCGTCCGCTCATTGCTTTTACTTCGTCGCCTTGCCTTCCGCCTGCGTTTTTGAAGCCGGGATGGTTTTCCTTAGGGGCCTCTCCGGGATGGCGAATAAAGAAAACAGCCAAGCCTTCTTTATGCAAGTTGCGTCCCTATTACTCCCGACTATCTCAATTTCACTCAAGGCCCTTTTTCTTCCGGCTTTTGGCCGGTCTTGAAACAAGCTGTTTTTTTGTGCGGCCTTGATTCGCGTTTCCTTGTATTTTAGAACTTTTTAATCGTCATGACAAGTTCTTTTTACACATTTTTTCAAATCGCAGGAAATTTTATGCCAAACTTTTAAAAAGCTGTTTACCCTTCATATCAAATAACGGTTTCGTTGTCAAGGGAAAATTTAAAATTTCTTTAAGGTATACATATGCTTTTTCAAAGACGAAATTCCCGCTTGCCGTTTTTTTGAGGGACCTCATTTCAATCATCCCCCAGGATGCCGAGGCTGAGGGCGAAGTAAAGAAGCTGCACTATGGCGGTTACCGTGGCTGCCACATAAGTCATGGCCGCGGCGTTCAGCACCTTGGCCACCCCTTCTCTTTCCTCCCCGGCGTAAACGATCCCCAGCTCGGAGATGAGCTTCTTGGCCCGGGCCGAGGCGTCCAGCTCCACCGGCAGGGTGATGATCTGGAAAAGTACCAGGGCGCCGAAGAGCACCAGGCCGGCCAGGGCCAGGGATTGCAACTGGAAGATGAACCCGACGATGATCATGGGAAAAGCGAGCCAGGAGCCGATGGAAGCGGTGGGCACGATGGCGTTTCTGAGCTTGAGGGGGGCATAGCCCTGGGCGTGCTGGAGGGCGTGCCCCGCTTCGTGGGCGGCGATACCCACTGCCGCCACCGAGGCTGTCGAGTGGATTTCCGGGCTCAACCGAAGGACGCGCTTGCCGGGATCGTAGTGGTCGGAAAGCCACCCTCCCGCCTGCTCCACCGGCACATCGTTCAGCCCGAACCCGTCCAGGATGCGCCGGGCGGCCGAGGCCCCGGTCATGCCGCTCATTGAGCCCACCGCCGAATATCTTTTCACCGTTCTCTTTACCTTGACCTGGGCATAGATCGCCAGGGCCAACGCGGGAAGTATCATCACGAGATACAAGGGGTCTATAAACATGAACATGCCCACAACTCACTCCTTAAAACGGCAGTATGCGGCTATCAGTAAAAGTTACTCTTAAAGATTATAATCTTTTACAAGGACATTGCAACTTTTTTTCGTTTTATTGACAGGACCGCCTTGTCTGGTATGGTGCTTTTGGGTTTCACCATGGTTAAGACTTTCAAACCCGAGCGACAGCCTTTCCGGCGCCGGCTTTCCCGGCCGGATGCCCGGATTTATGCGGGCGTTTTTATTATCGCTCTCGCCGTCCGCCTATTATATCTGTGGAACTACTCCGGGACCCCTTACTGGGAGGCTCTGGTTATGGACCCGGGCTCCCACTGGCGCCTGGCCCGGTCCATAGCCGAAGGGCAGGGAATGGGAGCGGTCCCTTACTTCCGCGCCCCTTTGTACTTCTACCTGGTGGCGGGTTTCATGAGTCTGTTCCAGGAGCCGCTCTGGCCGTTGCGGATTTTTCAGGCCATACTGGGAAGCCTTAGCGCGGTCATGACCGCGGGAGTGGCCCGCCGGTATCTCGGCAGGCCCGCGTCTGCTTTGGCCGGACTTCTTTTCGCCTTCTACTGGGTGCCGGTTTACTTTGACGGCGAGGTCCTCATCACCACGCTGGCAACCTTTCTGGGCCTGTCCTCCCTGCTGGCGGTCATGGCCGCGGACCGGGCCTTCCATGAGGACCCGCAGAAATGGGCGGGCTATGGCCTGGCCGGCATGCTCCTGGGGTTCTCCGCCCTGGCCCGGCCCAATGTCCTGGTGTTCGCGGCAGCGGTGGCGCTGGTGCTTTTCGGCCGGGCCGTTCAGGAGGCCTGGAAAACCCGGAAGGGAATTCCCCGGCAAGGGCTTCAAAGGACCCTGGCCGCGGCGCTCTTGTTCTGCCTGGGGGTCGCCGCCTGCCTGGCTCCCGTCACTACGAGGAACCGGGTGGAAGGAGGTGAGTGGGTGCTTCTGGCCACCCAGGGAGGGATCAACTTCTGGATGGGAAACAATGAGAACGCGGACGGCAGGACGGTGATGGTCCCGCTTCCCCGCAGGCGGATACCCCTGCGCTACTTAAAAAGGAACAAGGGCCATCCCTGGATCAAAGAGAACGTCTGGATATCCTCCAAGTACGTGGCTGAAAGGAACACCGGCCGCACCCTGGGGGACGGCCGGGTCTCCGGCTACTGGTATAAACGGGCCTTCGAGTGGATGAAGGACGATCCCGCGGACGCTGCCCTCTTATGGGCCAGGAAGGCCCTGTACCTTTTCCAGGCCACCGAGGTAGGCAATAACCGGGACCTCGAGTACCATGCCCGGCTCATCCCGGTTCTCCGGCTTCTTTCCTATGTCAAGCTCGATTACTTCGGACCACTCCTTCTCGCCGGGTTAGTGATCGCGCTCGGCCGGGTCCGGCAGTGGAGGTGGCCCCTTCTGTTTTTCCTTTCCTATGCCGCAAGCGTGGTCGCATTCTTTGTAACCTCCCGCTACCGGGTGCCGCTGTTTCCCGCGGGCATGTGCTTTGCCGCCCTTACCCTGCAAACCCTTTACCGCGCTATCAGGGACAGCAGGAACTCCAGGCACGGCCTGGCCCGCGCCGGCGCAATCACGGCACTGGTCTTGCTCTGTGCTTTCCTGGTTAACATGCCGTGGCCTCGCTGGAACGACCGGCCCCTGCGGTCCGCCCTGCATTACAGCCAGGGGATAGAACTTTTTGAGAACCGAAGTCTTAACACCGCCCGCCGGGAGCTTACAAAGGCCCTTAAGATCAAGCCCCGTTTTCCCGAGGCCCGGTTCTGGCTGGGCAAGGTGGAAGAGGAAGCCGGCCGAAACAAGGAAGCCATCCGCCATTATAAGGAGTGCATCCGGCAGGCGCCTTACTATGCCGTCGCCCATTACGAGCTCGGCAGGCTCTACCTCGACATGTCAAAAGACAAAGGGGACCTTTATTACCGGAAAGCCGAAAAGCACCTGGAGAAAGCCCGGAAGCTGGCCCCCGGCGTGTTTTCTCCCTGAACACTCCTGCGGTTCAGGATCAGGGCTTTAAGCTGATCGCCTTTATCTTGATCAAAGCCGGGAGCAGAACCAGGTCCGCGGCCAGGGAGATTAAAAGACAGACCGGAAGAAGTGTGCCGTGCAGGCGGGTGGTCGAGTAGTCGGAAAGGTTGAAAGGTATAAAACCGGCGGCCAGGACCACCGTGGTGATAACAATGGCCCGGCCCGAGTAATGGAAAGTGTTGGCGAGGGCCTGGTCAACGTCCAGGTCCTTTTCCCTTTCATTGCTGTAACGGAGGAGGAAACGGATGGTGCCGTCCGCCGCTATTCCCGTTGCAATAATGGCCACCGCCAGAACGTCCGGGTCCGTCCGGTCCTGGAAGAACCCCAGGTAGCCGCCCAGCACCAGTAAAGGAAAGAGGTTGGGAAGCATGGAGACCATCCCCGACCGCCAGGAATGAAGCGCTACTGTCATCATTATCAGTATGATGAAAAAAGCGAAAAAGAGGCCTTCCCGCTGGCCGGCAATAAGGTTGTCCAGGCAAACCCCCAGAAGAACACTCAGCCCGGAAACCTCGAGCCGGGCTTTGCCCTGCAAAGTGTTCCGGGCCAGCCGGGCCGCCTTGGTCGCGGTTTCCCGCGTTTTAATCAGGCCGCCGTCCGGGAGGCGCAAAAATATCCGGACAGTCTGAAAGTTACCGTCCACCAGCCGCTCCACAGGTCCCATTGTCCCTTCCAGCAGCAAAAGGTACTGGTAGATGATGTCCTTGTTCGGCGGAGCGGGATGGTCCTTGTAAAGATCAGGGTGAAAAACCGGGTACAGGGCGTCCACGTAATCGAAGACCGACCAGGCAAGGTCCACTTCCGGAAGCGACTCCAGCTTCTCTTCCAGCGCGGAAATTCTCGAGAACTGCTCCGGATCGGTGAGCCCGTTCTTTTCGTGCGTGTCAACATAAACTTCCATGTAGTTGGTACCGCTGAAATGGCGGTCAAAGTAACGGTCGTCCCGCCCTGTCTCGCTGTCTTCGGAGAACCTCTCGGCAAGGCCGGTCTCGAACTCGATCATGGAGGTCCCGAGACTCGCGGCAATGGCCACCGCCGCGAAAACGGCTATAACCAGAAGGGGCCGGCCGGTGCCCGCCCGCAGGAAAACGCCCAGGGTCCGGTCCGGCTGGCTTTTTTCCGCCTGTGCCGTTTTCTCTTCCGCCGAGACCGGCGCCTTCAGGTAATAGAAAATAATGGGAGACAGGGTCAAAGCCAGAAGAAGGGCTGCGACAGCTCCGAAGCCGAGCACGATCCCCATCTCCTGGAAGGCCGGGGCCGGCACGATGATCAGGGAAATAAAACCTGCCAACGCGGTGCAGGAAGTGTAAACGCAGGCTCGGCCAACCTCGGCGCCCGAGTTAAGGATGGCCCGGCTCTTGGAACCCCCTGCCGAAAGCTCCTGGTAGTAGGAGCTGCAAAGATGGATGACGTCAGAAAACGATACTATCATCACCACGGCCGGAGCTATCGCCATTAAGATACTGACGCGGTGAAAAAGATAGATGCCGAACCCCAGGGTCCATACCATGACAGGGATCGAGACCGCCGCGGCGATAAGGACGGGCCAGGCCCGGCGGTAGGCCGCCAGCATGGTGAGAAAAAGCACCCCCGCGATCACCGGCAACAGCACCCGGAAGCTGTAGTGGGTCTGGCGGATCATCTCCGCCACCAGGGGGATGAGCCCGGCTTTGTGAATCCTGTCTTCGCTGTAGCCCGC
Source organism: bacterium (assembly GCA_046484135.1). GTDB lineage: Bacteria > RBG-13-61-14 > RBG-13-61-14 > RBG-13-61-14 > DATKZS01 > CAYQTK01. The sequence continues at coordinate 1,713 of JAWOBU010000060.1, read as the reverse complement.
GTCCTTGAAGGCCTCGGTTATAATCTTCATTAAGCGATGGGGCTTTTCCGTGTCCCTCGTCTGCCCCGGCAAAGGCGCAACCTCGATCACCACCAGGGAATGTTTTCCGTCCCGGGAAACCAGCACCCCTCCGGCCATGGGGTCTTGTAAAAGCCGGGAAACAAGCTCCGGCACCCGGTCAGGGGTTGCAAGGGCGACCTCGGAGTAGCGGCGGGGGAAAAGTGCTTCCTTCTCGCGGTCCAGAAGGTAAAGATCGAGAAGACTGTGGACCCGCCGGACCATGGAGATCTCCTCCAGGTTACTCTTCAGCTTCTTAAGCCGGCCGATGCCGGCGGGGGACAGAGGCTCCGGTTCTTCCACACCCACCATGATTACCCGGTCGTGGGCGAACTGGCGGACCCGCTGCTGATAGAGCTGGAAGCGGGGGTTGTTTCCGAAGAACATGTCCAGGATGGAAGAGGAGAGTTCCGCCTGCGAGATGCTGTAACCGGCAAGAGCGGTGACCAGCACCATCAACAGGATAATGGAGACGCGAAAATTGATGACAAAACGGATGTAGCTCCGCATGGTGGTGGAGGTCCTTTCCGGAAGTTGAACCAAAGAAAACCGTGCTCAAGGGAAGATTCGGATCAGGAGAAAATACGGGCTTTATGTCCGACTACCCTGCAGCGATTCTTTTTCCGGCATCCTTTCCCACTCAATGTGAAAGCGATAAGTCCATAAAAAGGGGGCGGACGGGACAAGCCCGCCCGCCCTCACCAGGCTACTCCTTGCCCATGTACTTGAAGGAAACCTTGACCCGGGCCCGATAGGCCGCGACCTTGCCATCTTCGATCTTCAGGTCCAGCTCGGCGATCTCGGCTATCCGGAGGTCTTGAAGGCTCTGGGAGGCCCGCTCCACCGCGTTCTTGGACGCTTCTTCCCACGATTTCTCGCTGGTGCCCACCAACTCGATGATCTTGTAAACACTGTCTGACATTTCCTTCCTCCTTTTCCTTTTGTGGTTTCTCCTGTAATCTCCGGCCTGTCAGGGCCGGGGCTACACCTGTCTGCCAATGCCGATTGACCAATAGGGACATATATCAATAAAGAACACATGATGCAACAGGAAAATTCAAAGGTGATGTAAAAATTTAGGCTCTTCCGGTTCATGGTACCTGCAATGCCGGATGCCCTTGGATGTGAGGTAAATCTATTGTTAATCAGATTCTTAGAAGGCGATCTGGAAGACGCGTTTAGCGCTTTCGGGCTACCAGCGGGGAAAGGGAAAAGGCCGGAACAAGTCCGGACCCCCGCTGTTTAGCCACCAGCCTCGGCGCTCGGGTCGCACGCCTGCGTTGCCCTATCCTCCGAGCTGGCTTAGACAGCCTATCCCGGAGAAGGGAGGAGGTCAAGTTCCCCGCTTGCAGCCTATCAAGCGATAAACGCATGTTTTTGTTCAGGTACCAATAAACCGGATAAACCGTTAAAAGTTCATATGATCAAGATAATTGGTTACTGAGAAGTCTATTTCACCCACAAATTTTCATCAGGAGCCACATCCAATAAAAGGTAGTTACTTCAAGTACCCGAGGTCCCGGAGCCTCTGCTCCTGCTCTTTAGTAAGGGAGGCCCCCCGCTCTTCATCTGATCTTGGCAGGGTCCGGCTGAAGGAGTTTACGTTTTTCATCTTTTTCTTGAACCTTTCCTTGGCTTCGTCAAAAAGCGGCTTCT
>JAWOBU010000026.1:0-7868 GCA_046484135.1 bacterium | reverse complement strand
AGGGGAATTCCAAACGCAACGCCGGCATTGCGCTCGTTTCCATTGCCTTCATTTCTTCTTCGGCCAAGGCAGGCGTTATTGGCAAAGAGGTTTACAGAGATATAGACAGCGAGGACCTGCTTAATAGACAGGTATTGAACGGAGGACTTTGCACGAGAGCAGGCCATTTTTACGTAGCGGGCTGGTATCTTGAGAATGATGTGAAACTCCGGGAAGAGGGCCTTGGTGGCGGCTGTACAAAACTTGGAGGCGGCAACCGGATTCGAACCGGTGTATAGCGGTTTTGCAGACCGCCGCCTTACCACTTGGCTATGCCGCCCCACAAAATGGAGCAGGAGACGGGATTCGAACCCGCGACAACCACGTTGGCAACGTGGGGCTCTACCAGCTGAGCTACTCCTGCTCGGTATCAATCAACTGTTTTTCCGTACATTGAGAATGTTAATCAAACCAGCCCCTCGTGTCAAGCCATTTTCAGATGAAGTTGGAAACGCGGGCCAGGCAAGTCATTACCCGCTCCCGCCGGCCTGCCCTGTCACCTCGTCAGTGATTATTGCCCGCCGGGGTCAAAAAGCCCGACCAGTGCATAGGCCATTACGGCAACGATCATACCCGCGACCCACGGGTTCTTCCAGACCCCTCAAGCCGATTTGCAGCCTATGTAATAACTGAAGAGCCACCCCAAGCCGAACCCTGCGGCAGGCGCCGCGAACTTTAAAACAGTCATCCACATTTTACAGATTCTCCTTATTTTATAATAGCACTTAATCCTTATAAATAGTTTAGCACGCGCTGTTTCAAGATGCTTGCCGCTTGTGTAAGAAAGCTACCGGACCCCATACCAGAGCTTACAAAGCTGTCCTACTCCGGGTTTACGCACCAGGGCAGGGGCTTTCCTTCAAGACCGGCGATAAGGTTTTCCGCGGTCATGATGGCCATTCTGCTCCTGGTTTCCACTGATGCGCTTCCGAGGTGGGGCGCCAGCACCGCGTTGTCGAGCTCGGAGAGGCCCGGGGCAAGCTCGGGTTCGTTCTCGTACACGTCAAAAGCGGCCCCTGCGATCCTTCGCTCCTGTAAAGCCCGCACCAGGGCTTTCTCGTCCACCACCGGCCCGCGTCCCACGTTTACGAGATAGGCGGCGGGCTTCATCCGGGAGAGTTCTTCCTCCCCTATAAGATGCCTGCTTTCCTCGTTCAGGGGGCAGTGGATGGTTATGTAGTCCGAGCTTTCGACAAGGGTGGAGAGGTAGGCGTAGCTTGCTCCGCCCTCTTCCTCTTCAGACAGCCTTTTCCGGTTGTGGTAGAGGACCTTCATTCCAAAGCCGAAAGCACGTCGGGCCACTGCGCTTCCGATCCTGCCCATGCCGATGATCCCGAGGGTCTTGTCGTAAAAGTCGCCTCCCAGAAGCAGGGTCGGGCTCCATCCTTTGAATTTTCCCTGCCGGACCATGCGGTCTCCTTCCACGATGCGGCGGGAAAGGGAGAGGATCAGCGCCCAAGTGAGGTCCGCGGTGGCCTCGGTAAGAACGCCGGGGGTGTGTCCCACCCGGACGCCCCGGCGGGTTGCTTCGGCAACGTCTATGTTGTCGTACCCCACCGCCATGGTGGATATGACCTTTAAACCCGGGCCTGCGGCGTCCATGACTTCCTTGCCCATGGGGTCGGACAGAAGACATACAATGCCTTCCACTCCCTCGGCCCGCTCCATGATTTTTTCCGCGGGCATGGGCCGGTCTTCCTCCCACAGCCGGAGCCGGCAGCTCTCTTCCAGCATCTCCATGCCCGCTTCCGGCAGGCGTCTGGTAACCAGAACCTCGGGTTTTTCCGTGGTCATGGATTACTCCTCTATCAAAAAATAATTCTTGCTCAGATTTCGACCTTGAAGATGCCCTTTACCAGGAAGGCCGTCCCGAGCGAGATGATGAGAAAGGGCCATACCCACCAGGTGTCCCAGCCGAAAAAGGGAAGGTCGGCTTCCGGGTACTCGATCTCGACGAACTCGACGGGCGCCTCCGAAGGAATGGTGGTAAGGGGAGGATACAGTATGGCCGTTCCCAGGCTTTGGGTGGCGTAAGGAGGGACCCGCCTTCCGTAGCTTCCTTCCTCTCCGCTGATCAAGGGCACCCGGAAGGAGTTCCCGTCTACCTCGAAGTCGAGCTCATGTACTCCCGCGGTCTCGGGTTTCAGCTTGTAGTTGAAAAGGTACTCGAAGCGCTTAACCTTGATGCTTTCGGGGGACTCCATGACCTTTCGCACCTGGCGAAGCGGCTGAGACTCCATTTTCACTCCTTGGGGAAGGTCGAGCTTGACCATGTCCTTCCAGCCGTCCGTGTACTTGCTGAGCCGGACCTTGACCAGCACGTCCTCGCCGGGCCGGACCGGACGGCTTGCGAACCTGCTCTCGAAGTTGGCGAAGAAGGAAAAGAATATGACGACCATGATGGCGATGGGCAAAAAGGCGGAGGACAAGTACCTTCCGGCGTGATAGAGGATGCGAAGCTGAGAACCCACTATTACCGCAGCGTCGTCAATATAAAGCCAGACCTCGTAAAAGTGCCCCTTGATCTTGTCCTTGGCGTCCTTGATCCGGTCCTGGTTCGAGGTGTACTTGTAGTTTATGATGGCCACTATGCCCACTACCATGCCGACCACGATCAGCGCCGCCGCCGGATGGATATCCACCAGGGGGGACAGCAAAAAATCAATGCCGCGGCCAATGAGAATATAAATGGATATCATGGAAAATCCTCAGGAGATGTAGCCAAGCCCTTGCAGCTTCTTCTTGATGTCCTCCTCCGAGTCCGCGCCTTCGAGCTGGGATATCTCCTTCTCCAGCGCGTGTACCACGAACTCGTCCACCGAACTGTAGCCGGCAACCTCGGCGTACTTCTTGACCTTGCCGAAAAGGTCCTTGTCCAGCTTGACCTTGGGCATGACTTGTCCTCCTTATTTCACCTTTCTCGTCAACCTTCCGCCGGCCCTTAAAACAGCGGCTTGCCGTCCATGTTCTCCGGCACCTTCTGTCCGAAAAGCCGGAGCAGGGTGGGGCCTATATCTATGAGAGCGGGGTCGTCCTTTTTTATGTTCCTGTTCACTATGATGGTCCCGGGCACCACTTCGGTGGCCATGCAGTGGTCCCCCGACCAGGGACTGGTGTTTTCGCTTACGATCTTTTCCGGAAACTTGCCGAGCGCCGACTTGTCTCCGCCCCGGTAGCCGCGGTTGTAACCCAGCACCAGGTCGGGGGCTATGTCCATCTCTTCTCCTTGAAACACCTTGTAGCTCTTGTAAGCCTCGGCAATGGGATGCTTGCCCGTCTCCGGGTCCTTCCAGGACTGGAACTTCTCTGAAAGCTCGTCCACCAAAAGCTGCCGCTTGTACTCCGGCACCACCCCGTACTCCTCCCGGCCCTGCAGGTTTATGTATACGCCGTTGATGCCGAGAGCATATGCCCGGGTCCGAGACCAATCCACCGCGAACCCGCCTTCGGGAGTTCGGAACATGTTGATCTTGTCCTGGTCCACGTTCGGCTTGAGCTTCAGGTAACCCTGCTCCAAAAGCCAGGTGTTGACCTGGAACGACTTGGACCAGGAAGAGAAACCGTGGTCGCTCATCACGATAAGAACGGTGTTCTCGTCAAAGTTCTCGTGGTCCATGACCATGCCCAAAACACGGTCCATCTTCTTGTAGAGTTTCTCGACCGGGTCCCCCAGCTTTTGGGCCCACTTTTCGTCATAGGCGGGATGGTCCGGCTCGTGTAGCCTCCAGAACATGTGCTGACCGAGGTCCAGGGAGCTGAAGTAGTAGTAAAGAAGGCCGGAGTCGAAGCGGTCCAGGTGCCAGTCGAGCATCTTCAGGTCTTCCTGGTACACCAGCATGTTCTGCTGAAAAAGCTCGCCGTCGTTCAGGATGTCGAGTTCGGCCTGCCGGGCCTTGGTGTCCTCCGGCATGCCCTGGGTGTAGTAGTAGCCGACATCCTCCGCGATCCTCCTGGTGTACTCCGGAGGATTACTGATGGGAAGCGGCGGGTCTATGGGGTCCATGTTGATGGGAGAAGCGTAAATCTTGAGAAAAGGCCGGACCTCTTTTGCGTAAAACCGGACGATGCCCTTGGACTCGGCCAGCATCGGCCACATCTCGAAGGTGATGGGATGCCAGTCGCTCCATTCCCCCTCGGAAAGTAGAATCTCTTCGTCCTGGTACTCGATCTTGACCACCGGGTTGTCCGGGTCTACGTAAAAGGTGAGGGGTACCTCGCTTTGAACATAGTTGCGCCTCTTGGCTTCTCCCTCGCCGATATAAGGGTCGTTTTCATTGAGCTTCAGGGTGTTCTCCGGTCCCTGGAGCTTGGTCTCGTATACGTTGGAGCCGGTGCGCGGATATATGGGTATGATGGTGCCGCCGCCGATGCTCTCCGCGTCCGGCGCCCGGTCCGGAGGCTTCTCGGTAAAAAAGGTAAAGGTGCCGTAAGTCCCCAGCATGTCCGGTGTTCCCATGCCCGAGGTGGACCAGCCCTGCCCCTGGTAGGGCGGGTAGTTGGAAGGGATTTTGAAAATCCGCGTTTTTAAGTTGTCCTCCGCCAGGTACTCCCAGAAAGGCTTGCCGCGGCGGAGAAGCTCGGTCTTGCCGCTCTCGGTCCAGATCACCCGCGAGCCTATGACAAACGAGTCCTCCTCGTCAGCCTCCTTGGTCTCCGAAGTGGACAAGTAAGGCGAGTAGGTGTCCGGGTTCCGGTGGATGAAATCGTAGATCCCGTGCTTGCCGGGGTTCGAGCCGGTGATGAAGTTGGACCATGCCACCGGGCTCTGGGGAGGGATCGAGCTCCTGAGCGGCTTGAAATCGCCCATGCTCATGAGGTGGTTGAAATGGGGAAGCCCGCCCTTTTTCATGAACTTGTCCACCAGTTGCGGGTCCAGGCCGTCCATGCCCAGGATCAGGACCTTCTTGTCCGTCTTCTTGTACTCCTCCCCGCAGGAGGTTATCAAAGCCAGGCCAAGACAGAGTAAGACTATCGAAACTAATACAGAAAACCGGAGCGCCGCTCCTCTCCCTGCCTTGCCTCCATGTTTATTAACGTTCATTTTACAGGCTCCTTGGATTTGATTTATTAATCAGCTTAAGCGCTTGCTTCCGCTTCCTCCGGCTCCTCGACATCGTCAGTTTTCGGCAGCAGTGATCTCCCGTCCATGAAGGCCGGAGGCTTGACCCCGAACAGGGAGAGGATGGTCGGCGCTATATCGCCGATCCACGCCTTGCCCTGCAGCTCGCGGTTGCAGAAAAGAACGCCCGGCACAAAGCTCTCGTCCATGCAATGGTCCCCGCTCCAGGACTTGACGTTGTCCTCGAAAACCTCGTCGGTGACCTCGCCCACGGCGCCGCCCCAGGAAACACGCCAGCCCGGCCGGAAGCCGACCACCAGGTCCGGGCCTTCCATGGTATAAGGACCGTTGAAAACATCCTCCATCTTGTGCACCCTCTCCACCGCCCGCTCGCCGTTGTCCTCGGCAGTGAGAAGCTTCTCCGACATCTCCTGCCGGAGAGCAGCGGCCTCCGACGGATCAACGATGCCATCACGCTCCCGTCCCTTCAGGTTAAAGAAGATGCCTGCAAGACCCAGCGCGTAGGCTTTCGTGTTCGACCAGTCCACGTTCTCGAAGTACTCGCCCGACTGCTTGCCGTCCCTGGTCGCGAGATACCCGTTCTTCCAGAGCCAGGAGTTCAGGTTCATGCCGCGCTTGAACACGGTGAAACCGTGGTCGCTCATAACAAAGAGCACGTCTCCCGCACGCCGCTTTGCCATGACCTCGCCCAGCATGTCGTCCATCTTCTTGTAAAGGTCGGTGATGGTGTCCTTGTACTTCTCCGTGTCCTTGTCCCGGTTGGCCGGGTGGGAAGGGTCCCGGTAGCGCATGAACATGTGCTGGATGCGGTCGGTTACGTCGAACACGCACACCACGCATCCGCGGCGGGTGGTGTCCAGTACGCGCATGAACATGTTTTTGCGCTCTTCGTGGATGTCCCAAGTCTGTTCGAGAAAGGCGCCTTCATCGAGGACCCGCTCGTTCAGTCCCCAAGTGTCTTCCGCCAGGCCCAGGGTCGCGTAAGGCCCCTGCATCTTGGACAGGTAGCCGGAGAAGTACTTGGGCTCTGACACCGGCATGACCGGCTTTCGCGGGTCTATGTTAACAGGGGTGAGATAGAGCTCCACGTGAGGGTCCGTGCGCAGAAGCCGGAACCTGCCGATGCCGCCCGCCTTGATGCCCGCGCCCGCTTTAAAGGTGAGAGTGGTCCAGTCCGTGTACTCGCCTTCCGAAAGCGGGACCTCCTGGTCGGGAAGCACCAGCTTCCAGGAGCCGTTGCCGTTTTTGAGCGTGAAAGGTATCTCCATGTTTGCCGCGCCTTCCAAAAGCGGGTTCTCCGGTCCGGGTATGCGTCCTTCCCAGGCGTGGTCCCCTTTTGGGGTCAGCCGGGCCTGTACTCCGCCGGTATGGCGGGCGTCCTCGTCCGGCGCGCTGGTGAAGTAGGTGAAAGAACCCTGCGTGCCCTTCAGGTCCGGCGCGCACATGGCGGACAGGCAGGTGCCGTAGAACTTCTCCGCCGGAAAAGTGATGGGCACGCGCAGTACCTGGGAGAAGATGAAGTTGTCTCCCAGTACCTTCCAGAAAGGCGTGCTTTTACGGAGCAGTCTGATCTCCGGCTTGCCGAGGGGAAGGTTGTACTTGCCGATCTTGATGCTGCGGGAGGCGTTCCCGATGTGGGATGACGACAGGACCGGCAGGTAGGTCTTGCGGTCGGGCACGATGAAGTCGAAGATGGCGTGCTTGCCCGGGTTGGACCCGGTGGAAAAGGTGGACCAGGCCACCGGCGACAGGCTGGGTATGGTGGTCCGGAGCGGCTTGAAACAGCCCTCTTCCGAGAGCTTTTGGAAGTTCGGAAGCTCTCCCTTGTCCATCATCTCGCCGGCGATCTTGGGGTCCAGCCCGTCCAGGCCCAGGACAATGACCCTTCTGGCAAGCGGAGAAAGACCGAGCAGACGGCGCCGGATGAATATGTAAACCGCGCGGACCGGCCAGATGATTACCGACAGGCCCGCGGCCAGGAAAGCGAAGAAGAACGCCATAAAAGAGCCCACGATCGCGAAGCCGGCTCCCGGCCCGATGTAGGCCGAGGCGTTCCCCGCCAGGAAAAAAACCAGCGCCCCCGCGAATAACGCGACAGGCACCTTGAACCGATAAAGTTTTAAACAGCGCATGGAAAACTCCTAAAGCCGGCGGCGGGCACTATCTTATAGCGGTTTTACCAGGTTCGCCGCTTTGTTCACAAATAATACTTGGCTTCGTTCATTCAATAATAGGACTGGTAACGATCTCCGCGAGTTCCGTTATGTTAAGGTCCTTACCTTGGTCCTCCAGGGACCAGAAGAAGGCGTCGTCCCAGGTGTGCATCCCCGTAAGGTCGGTCCTTTTAAAGACCTGGTCCGCGGAAGGGGACCCTTTCAGGTCGAATCCGTGATTGCCTATGGCCACCAGGTCGGGCCCGTTCCCCGTCTCCGGCCCGGAGTAGACCTCTTCCCCCCTCTTTACGTCCTCCAGTACCTTTTTATCATGGTAACATAACAGAAGCAGTTTTTCTTTGATCTCGGAAGCGATTTTGTCCGCCTCTTCGGGAGCGACCTTGCCCTTTTCGTACCGGTCCTTGCGGTGGATGTAAATCCTTGCGGGGTCCAGGGCAAAAGCCACCGACTCCGGGCTTATGTCCTCCATGCCCTCGGGCGGGTCCTTGGTAAAGGACAGGTATCCCTCCTGCTTCAGCCAGGCGTTTATGTAGACCTCCTGCTCAATCGCGCAGAAGCCGTGGTCGGAAAGAAGA
>JAWOBU010000163.1:0-4196 GCA_046484135.1 bacterium | reverse complement strand
AAAAAACGAAAGTCGTTTTACAAGCGGATGCGCAAGAAGTTAAAGAAGGGGAAGGTGGACGCCATTGTCTCTGAGTTGCGTAGTATGAAGTACCGGGGCAAGAAGAAAGAGGAGGTTAAAAAAACGGCTGATTACTTTGAAAAGAACAAGGAGAGAATGCGATACGACAAGTTCAGACGTCAAGGTTTGTTCATCGGTTCGGGAGTTGTGGAAGCGGGTTGTAAGAGCGTCATCGGCAAGCGGCTTAAGCAGTCGGGCATGCACTGGAGCGTCCGAGGCGCCAACTCCATCATCGCCCTGCGCTGCTGCCTGGAATCAGGCCGCTTCGAAGATTACTGGGAACAACGCCAAGCAGCATGACCACCAAATATGTCGCACACCCCTTCCTCAGCGGCTTCTTGACAAGCATCCCCTCTATGCTAGTCTGCGTTGAAGGGAGGAGTCCTTAATTGCGGGACAAGCTTGCCCATTACTTCCGCAGCCGGGTCGAGGTTAAAGCACAGGGCATATTGTATCGCGGCTTTCTGGTGGGCGCGGACGAAGACTTCCTGTATCTTATCGGCGAGACCATGTATCTCACCATACCCATGGAGAACGTGACCTCGGTGCGGCGGGAAGAGGAAGGGGAGAAGGACTGGCTGAAAAGAAGGATCGAAGGAGAAAAGCCCCCTGAAGGTGATGAAAAGGAGTCCAAGCGAAGGTACGCCCGAAAACACTTGAAGGTGATTCACTCCGCGGAGGAGACGGATGAAACCATAGAAGCCGGCGGCGAACCGGCCGTAAGTCACGGCCCGGACTCCCCGGAGCATGAAAGCCCGCCTGCAGGCGAAGAGACCGAATAAAGTATTACACCGTGGCCGGACCGCTACTGTAGTGTCTCATTCTGTTTGGCACTTATGACATCGGTTTAAAAGTTAACGGAGCACCTCTGCGATGATCGCTTTCCCTCGCCCTTTCAGGGCTCTTTGTTTTTTTAACCGTTTCCCCAGGGCTCGCCTGCCTGTGCCGGGCACGGCAGACAGGCACGCAGACAGGCGCCCTGGGCTGTAGTCCTTCCGCCCCTTTCAGGGCGCGGATTAGAGGCTGTCGAGTCCCAACGGGACGGCGGTCTAAAGCCCGGGGAAAATATCTAACGAATCGAATACAGGTCCTGTAAGGACGACGCCGAAAAAAAGCAATTACATATGACATACTACGCTACTGCTCCTCTTCCGGAGCCGCCTTTCGCTTTGCTCGCTTCCGGGCGTTACTGATAATCAACCGGGTCCTTTTATCTTCGCCGGCTGCTTTCTTCTCCGCCTTTAGATAAGCCGCGTGTGCATTGTGATACCTGGAGAGCTTCTCATACGTCCTTCCCAGCTTATACCAGGACATGAAGTCACCGGGCATTAACTCGACAGCTTTCTCAAAGGAATGTAAAGCCTCGCTGTACTCGCCTTTCTCGAACCTTATTGCGCCCAACTAATAATGAATCAACCCTTCCGAGGGACGGACCTCCAGAGCCCGCTCCATGACCTCTTTCGCCGTATCCAGCTCTCCGGAAACCCGGTAAACCAGCCCGAGGGTTAAAAGCGCCCGGCCATTGTCCGGCCGGCGGGACAGAGCCGCCCGGCACCAGCGGCGGGCCTTTTTCAGTTCATTCTGCCGGTACTTTGCTGCGCAGAGGTTGGCAAAGGGCCGGCTTCTTTCCGGGGCTTTTTGAACGGCGTCCTTCCAGAGCTTTTCCTTGCTTTGCCATACCCGGTTCCGGGCAAAGGACAACACGGAAAAGGAGACCAGTACGAGAACCAGGAAAGGAACCGCGCTTCTTTTGATTTCAAGCCGGGCGAAAAGCCCCGCCGCCACCAGGAAAAGACCCAGGCCGGGCACGTAGAGCCGGTGTTCGAAAGCTATCTCCAGGGGCAGAAAGGACGACTCGATCAGAAGCCCTGCTACGAACCAGAGCCATCCGCCGCATATAAGCGGCTCTTTCTTGACGTAGCAGATTGAAGCAATTGTGATTACCAGGAGAGCTGCCAGGGCCAGGGCGGTGGAAGGAGGCGAAAAAATTCCGGAGGAAACCGGCACATGGTGTTCAAGGGAAAGAAGGTGCGTTGCAGGGTACTCCCAAATAGTAATGTACCACAGGACCACCCGCGGCTGGGTCAAAAGCCTTTCCCAAAGAGTGAAATCACGAAGCTCATAGCCTTGTAGAAAACCGGGACCCAAAGGCGCATAAAACAAGGCCGCGGCCGTGAGGGCAAGAACGCCCGCCACCGGGACCTTCCACCGGTCCCAAAGCCAGCAGCCCGTCCCCTTGCCGGACAGCACCAGGTCGAGAACCGGCACCAGCAGAGCAAGGGATACCGTGTTCTCCTTGCACAAGCATCCCGCGAGCGCAAATAAAAGAAAAAGCGTGTAAAGCAGAACCCGGCGATGCCGCGGTCCATCCCCTTCACTTATCGCGCTTCCCCGAAGCCAGCACAGGAGCGCGGCCATCATGAACAGGCCCGCCATCAGGTTCATCCTCTGCACGATGTAAGAAACGCTCTGGGTGTTCGCCGGATGGAGCGCGAAAACCGCGGCGCCCGCGAGAGCGGCGGCCCGCGGCCAGGGCACTCTCCCGAAGAGGCGGCGGGTGGAAAAACAGTGCCCGGAGCATGAAAAAGCACACTGTTGCCGCCAGTAGATGGAGGCCCAGGTTGGCGGCATGGAAAGCTGCGGCGTCCTGGCCGGACGCGAGGTAAGAAAGGGCGAAGCTTACATTGGCGAGTGCCCGGCTCGGTTGAGGGCTTTTTACCGCGGCCTTGAAAAGGGCGGAAAAAGAGAGCTCCTTTATATGGACGGCCTCGTTGTTCACGATATGATACAGGTCGTCGAACAGCCAGGTCCCGGAAAGGGACGGCAGGTAAGCCAGGGCGGTTGCCAGGAGGACCACAAGGAGGGCGGCCCCGGACAGCCAGTCTTTTCGAGTGGACTTCATTACGTTCTCTTATTCTATAGAACCGGCCGGCGCGGGCAAACAGGCAAGAGGCTTTCTACATCATGGAGAGGGGGTCCACGTTGTAGAGGATGGGGTCTATGGTTGAGACGATGAACCTGTTTTCTCCGGGGTAGGAGTCGGGGTTGGACAGGTCCATCTCTTTGGTGCGGGCAAGGGGGTTTCCGGATTCGTCGAAGATGACCTTTATGCGGGGCGAGAGGGGAGCCTCGGCAAAAGTCTCCAGTACCACGGCTACCTCGTTGGAGTCGAGACGCACCAGGCTGCCGATAGGATATATGCCCAGTACCTTTACGAACTCCTCGTAGTACTTGGGGTCTATGACCTTTCCGGAGAGGTTTTCCATGATCTTCATGGCCTCGCGGGGATGAAACGGTTTCTGGTAAGGCCGGAGGGTGGTGATGGCGTCATAGCAGTCAGCCACCGTCAGTATTTTGGAGTAGGAATGGGGCGTTTCCCCGGGCGCCAGTTCCGGGTATCCATTCATGTCGAAGTTGACGTGATGCTCCTTTACCAGGCGGGTCACCAGCTCGCCCACTCCTTCCATCTTGGAGACGATCTCCGCACCCTTCTCCGGGTGCTCGCGCATGACCTTCCATTCGTCGTCGTCCAGCTTGCCGGGCTTGAGAATGATCCCCTTGGGGGTGATGGTCTTGCCGATGTCGTGCAGGAGGCCAGCCAGCCCGATGTCGGAGACGTCGTCCTCCGGTATCCCCATGCCGTGGGCCAGCGCCAGGGAAAGTACGCTCACGTTGACGGAGTGGTTGAAAAGATAGGTGTCATAACTCTTGATAAGGGTCAGAGCAAGTAGGGCAGGGTGGTCGGAAAGCACGAACCGCTTGAGGTCGGCCACTGCCGCCTTGGACTTGTCCGCCCTTGGAATTTTGCCCAGCCGGGCCTCCTGCAGAACCTCGCCCACCGCCTCGATGGCGCTCGAGTACACCTCCTTTACGTCCTTGCTGACTATATTGTGTATGCCCCGCTTGCGAAGCACATGGCACAGGTTGCCTTCCTCTTTGAACTCGGCCGGGGGCTCCATCAGGAGCTTTATAAAAGCGGTAAACTCGGCCATGGTAAGGCCCTCGAATATCTCCACCGCGGTTATGTTCCTCTCTTCCAGCCGCGTCTGGATTTCTTTTATGGCGACATGGGAGGAGTAAAAAGGAACGCCCTCGAACACCAGGACCTCGTCCATGACCCCCAGCGACAAGCTGCG
>JAWOBU010000150.1:0-4120 GCA_046484135.1 bacterium | reverse complement strand
CCGCCACCCCCACTTTTGACGATGATACGCCGGGCGAGTACTACATCTCTTTGCGGGTCTTTGACGGAGATGTCTGGAGCTTCCTTGATTATGTAACGATAATCTCAGATGACGACTATACCGGAGCGGACAGTGATGGTGACCTCATGCCGGACGACTGGGAGTTGGAGCACGATCTCGATCCTTACGACCCCGCAGACGGGGACCCTCTTGTTATAGACAGCGTTACCGACCCGGACGGCGACGGCAACGCCAACATCCACGAGTACGTCAACGGCAGCGATCCGCAAGTGGCGGACGCCCACACCTGTACCGGCGGTCTGGGGGGATGTTACTTCGGAGACAGTGATAAGGACTTCATTTACGCCTCCGGGGACATAACTACTCTCCAGCAACTGATAGGTGAGGTTAATGTGTCGGGGGCCGACCTGTACCCCGAAAACGGGGACAACATGGACATGGACGGCGACGGCACGATTACGTCCGGCGACTACTCGGTGTTGCGGAGCCAGGTGGCCGAGCTGGACACGATCATACCCGGCGCTCCCCACGAGATGACCCTGGTCTCGCCCGGTTACTCCGTGTCCATGGACCTGGGCGATACCCTCCGGATCAACGTCAAGTTCTTAGATGATCCCAACTACTCGGACGGCATGACCACCTCGCGGGCCGGCCTGGCCGCCCAGTTCGAGGTGGTAAAAGGAAGCGCGTACATCCTGGGCGGAGAGGAACCTCTGCCTTCAACCGTTACTTTGCAAGAGGTGAGCGAAGTGAACTCATCTGCCCAGGAGTCCACCTTTACCCTGACGAGGGACGGGAAAGAAATCTTTGTCTCCTCCAACCGGAGCGGCGGAAGCGGCGGCTTCGATATCTACCACGCCGTCCGGCCCGACACAGGCTCCACCTTCGGAACATTGGAGCCCATAAGCGCGATCAATACCTCCGGTTACGAGATATCACCATGCATCACCGCGGACGAGAAGACCCTTTATTTCCTGAAATACAGCGACACTACCCACTACGATATCTATTACACCACCAGGCCGGACACATCATCCGATTTCGGGACGCCCGAACCTCTGACCGAGCTCAATACCAGCGGCTATGAAGGCGCCATGTCCGTAACCGACGACCACCTGGTCATGTATCTCACCAAGTACAGCGACACCAACGGCTATCAAATCTACAGGTCCAGCCGGGCGGATACTTCCGAGCGGTTCTCTTCGCCCGAGCCAGTAAGCGAGCTCAACACCTCGTATCATGATTATCTTCCCACCGTAAACGGGGACGAAACCAAGATTTATTTCTCCTCCGACCGTCCCTCCCAAAACGGAGGGTTCAACATATGGTACGCCACCAGAAGCTCAACATCCGATCCTTATTCCGACCTTACCGCTCTCGAACTGCTGAATACCCACCAGAACGAGTACAAGGTATGGGAGAACCAGGCGGAAACCACCCTTCTTTTTTCCAATACCGTCTACGGCGAGGCACAGGACGTAGATATCTTCCAGGTAACCAGGAACTCCACCGACCTGCCTTACTGGCCATCCGTGCGGCCCGGCAGGTATGAAGTGACCGACGGCATCCATTCCAGCGGCGCAAGCAACGCCGCGGTATGGCTGTATCCCGACCAATGCGGCCTGGTAAAAGTCAGGGCCCACCTCCAGGAAGACATCAAAAGACACCTGCCCGCCCTCTCCCTGCCGGACTTTATAAACGTCCACGTCAACTGTCCATGAAATAGCTCTTTCGCGGGCTACATAAATTTCTCATTTCGAAACCGGCCATCTCCTTGATCAATTTTAAAAATGATTTATGATTTGAGAAGCCATGAAAAACGAGTTCAACCCTGAAAAAAGACCTTTTCTGTTCCAGGCCTTTCCGGGACTCGCCGGAAAGGTGAACTGGACGCCGCTCGGGACCCTGCCCACGCCAGTGCAAAGAATGGAGGGACTGGAAAAGGAGCTTCAGTGCGAGGGGCTTTTTGTAAAAAGGGACGACATCTCCGGCGAAGAGTACGGCGGCAACAAGCTCCGAAAGCTCGAGTTCGCCATTGGCGACGCCCGGGCCAAGAACCGGCGCCATCTCATCACCATGGGCGCGCTCGGCTCGAACCACGTCCTGGCCACCACCCTGTTGTGCTGCTCCCAAAACATGGGAACCACCGGCATCTTCGTGCCCCAGCCCGTCCACGAATACCTTCGGGCCAATATACTCTGCAACTGCATGAAGGGATGCGAGATAAAGTACGTGGAGTCAAACCCGGCCGCCCTGTGGGCCATACTCACCACTTACCTCGGCAAGCTCTTTAAAAACCAGAAGCCCTATTTCCTGCCGCCCGGAGGGTCCAACCGGCCCGGCGTCCTGGGTTACGTGGAGGCCGCCTTCGAGATCGCCGCCCAGGTGCGGAAAGGGGAGCTGCCCGAGCCCGAGTATATCTTTGTCCCGGTCGGCTCCGGCGGGACTCTGGCAGGGCTCGCCCTGGGGCTGCGGCTGTGCGGCCTTATGTCCACCGCCGTCGGTGTGCGAGTGTTCGACAAAACCATGGCCAACGAAAAGACCGTGGCCTTTCTCGCCAACCGGGCGCTGGGATACTTAAGGAAAAGAGACCCCCAAGTACGGGCGGCCAAGCTGGCGGCGGACGAAATCTACATGATCCACGACTACTTCGGAAAGGGGTACGCCCACTACACCCCCGAAGGAGTCCGGGCCATGGAAAAAACCAAAGAGCTGGAAGGCATCGTGCTGGAGGGGACCTACACCGGCAAGGCCATGGCGGCCTTCATGGACTTCATGAGCATGACCGCCCGAAAAAACAAGACCGCGCTTTTTATCAACACCTATAACTCGAGACCCCTTGACCATATCCTGGAACAATGCCCGGGCCCCGACGTCCTTCCTCCCAAGGTCCGGGAGTACTTCAACTGCGAGCCCGAGCAGCCGGAGTAGAAACGGAAAAGCCCTCTTGTCAGGACTTTGCTTTCCCTCCCTGCTCTTCAGCCGGCAGGACGAGCCTGGCCAGGAATGGACAGACCAGCCCGGTGGTTATGGCCACCAGGATAAGAAGGCCCTGCACGCGCGAGCTGATGGCGCCCAGCTTGCCTCCCAGTTCGGCCACGGCAATGGTAAGGGTGAGAGGCGCTGCCAGGAGAAGACCCGCGGACAGTGCTTCGCGAACGCCCAGCTTGGCCCGGAGAAGCAAAAAGGCCGGGACCAGCTTGGACGACAGCGCCAAGAGAAGCAGCAAAAAAAAGTCGGCGTTTTCGAACACGCCGCTGGCCGCTGCCGGATTGAAACGGGACCCCACCACGATAAAAAAGAAAGGAACAAAAAACCCTTGCCCCATGGCGTTGATCTTGTCTGCCACTACCTCCCGCTCCTGAAAGATGTAGCCGAAAAGTGCGCCCGCCAGAAATGCGCCCAGGATGGCCTCCACCTCGAACAGAACAGCCACCGCCACGAAAATAAACAACACCGCCACCGCCAGCCGCACGCCCAGCTCCAGAGGGTCTCCGCTTTCAACCAGACCGCCCACCTTCTCCGGATACCACCAGATGATGAAACGGAAGAGCCGGAGGACAAGATAAGCGAAAACAAAGATGCCGCCGAACTTGGTCAGGGCCACATAGAACTCAACGGAGAACCCGAACCGGAACTTGAAGTCCAGCACGGTAAGAGAAAGGATGGAAACGGTTTCTCCCACAAGGCCGGCGGCCAGGACCGCCTGACCGATGGGAAAAGGGGTCAGGCCTTTCTCGCGCAGGAGCACGCTGGCAAGGCCCACTGAGATCGAGCACACGGCCAGAACCGGCCACAGGCCCAACTGCAGTAGGTACACCCCTGCCGCGGCGAAAAGGACAATCGCAAGGACATAAAGCCAGGCAGTGGACAAAAGACCGGAACGACCTTTCCGGAAAGGACGGAAGTCTATCTCCATGCCCGCGCTGAACATGAGGATGGCAAAACCTACCTGGGACATGAACTCGATAAAAGGGTCCTCTGATACCAGCCCCAGAAGATGGGGACCCACCAGAATGCCGTAGACCAGCTCTCCCACTGCAGACGGGATATGGAGCCGCCGGGCCAGAAGAGGAATGGCCAGGGCCCCCAGCGCGAT
>JAWOBU010000146.1:0-9916 GCA_046484135.1 bacterium | reverse complement strand
TGAATCTTGAGCTCGGTCTGGTAGGCCTCTTCCGCGATCCACCGCTGGATCACGCCTTTCTCAATGCAGTTTATCATGCCGCCCAGCTCCGCGATCTTGTCCATGATCTTCCCCGCCTCATCTTCCATAGAGTCGGTGAGGCTTTCCAGAAAGTAGCTTCCGCCCAGCGGGTCAACGGTACTCGTGAGGCCGGCTTCTTCCGCGCAGACCTGCTGGGTGCGGAGCGCGAGCTTGGTGGTCTCCGCGGTGGGCAGGGCATATGCTTCGTCGTAGGCGCAAGAAAATATGGACTGGGCTCCTCCGAGCGCGGACGCCAGCACCTGGTAGGCGACCCTGACGATGTTGTTCATGGGTTCGGGCGCGCACAAGGACGCTCCCCCGCACACCACGCCGAAGCGGAAAGCCATGGACTTGGGGTCTTGTGCGTTCCATCTCTCCTTTACCATCCGGGCCCACATGCGGCGGGCGGCACGGTACTTGGCCGCTTCCTCGAAGATGTCGGTGTAGGTGTAAAAGAAGAAGGACAGGCGGGGCGCGAACTCGTCTATGTCCATGCCTCGGTCCAGCACGCTTTGCACGTACTCGATGGCGTCGGCCAGGGTAAAGGCGATCTCCTGCATGGCTGTTGCGCCAGCGTCCCGGAAATGCGCGCCAGCGATGGAGATGGGATTAAAGCGGGGAAGATGCTTTGAGCAGTGGATGATGGTGTCCGCGATGAGCCGGAGCGACGGCCGGGGCGGGAATATCCAGGTGCCGCGGGCCACGAACTCCTTTAGCATATCGTTCTGGATGGTCCCCCTGAGCTTCTCCGGCGGGACCCCCTGCTTCTCTCCCACTGCTATGTACATGGCGAGCATAATGGCCGCGGTGGCGTTGATGGTGAAGCTGGTGGACACCGCGGACAGGTCTATGTCCTTGAACACGGTCTCCATGTCCTCCAAAGAATCAATGGACACCCCTACCCTTCCGACCTCGTCCTCCGCCATGGGGTCGTCCGAGTCGAGCCCGACCTGGGAAGGCAAATCAAACGCCACTGACAGGCCGGTACCGCCCTGCTCCATCAGGTACTTGTACCTTATGTTGGTTTCTTCGGGCGTGCCGAACCCGGAGTACTGTCGCATGGTCCAGGGCCGGGTCAGGTACATGGTGGGATACGGTCCCCTGGTGTAGGGGAACTCGCCCGGGTTGCCCAGGTTCTCTTCATAGGACCACGGCAGGTCTTCAGGGGTCGCCATGGGCAACACCGGCAGGCCGGAGGAAGTCCGGGGTGGAGAGATTTCGTTCTTGAGCTTCTTTTGCCACCGCTCGCGATTGGGGTTGTCAGTCATGTTCTTTTCTCCAGAGCTCCGCTAAACTGCCGGGAGCGATGATGACTTTAGGGTTCCGGTCAAGTGCCGATTATAGGAAGGGGCGAGAGCGGGGTCAAGCGGAGAGTTATTGAACACGCTGTTTGTCGCGGCTAAAGCCGCTCGCACATAAGCCGCTCGCAGGTACTACATTATCTTTACAGCGCACAATTAACGCTTCTGTTTCGGTCGGGCGAGCATATCTCTGTCCACTTTTAAAACGCGGCTTATTCCGCGCTCCAACGATGCTGCTTCCGTAAACATTGCCCTCTCTCTTAAAGTTTCTTCCAGGACGGACTCGTCCAGGCCAAGAAGAATATAATCCACCTCTTTTTCGAGAAGGTATTGTCTTTGCTCAGCCGGCTCTTCGCTCCAATAGAGGGGAACTGACTTTCTTCCGGAGAAGAAGTAAGTAAACATGGGTTTCCTGCTCAATATCACGGCATCCTGCGGAGTGAGTTTTTTCAGCATCCGGTTCATGATGATGTAATCAGTGAAAAGCATCTTCATGTCTTTAGTCTTTTCGTCTTTCCAGGACCGGGGAAAATGATACTTGGCCCAGTTTATGGCGGGTCTGCGCCATTGATGCTTTTCCTCTTTTAACTCGATTGTCACCGGCCGCTCCGGCATCCAGTCTGGTTCAAACCTTTTCATTACCAGGCGGGAGAAGGAAAAAAGCTGGAAAGCCAAGAGCAGGGCCATAACTCCCGCCAGGACGTAAACCGTACTTTTGCCGCTGAGAAGCATATCAGGCATCCAAGTAATACCGCGAACAAGATAGAAGCAGGAAAGCGGAATCACCGGCACCAGGAACCGGCTGTCATAAAAAGGCCAGACCAGGACAATTGCCAGGGAAAGGATAGTAAAAGACTCCGCTGCCGTGTGTCCCGCCCATAGCTCTCTTATGAGGCCTGCCAGGACGAGCACCAGGATTAGGGGCCAGACAACCTGCAAGGCTTGTAATTCCCAGGCCGGCGCAAAGGCCCCGCCGGCCAGGTCCGGCAAATAAAACTCTGAGTTTTGCATAAGCCTTTTGCTGAAATCTAAAGCTCCCATGGTCCCGGCTGCCGGGTTGTAGGGGTCTTTGGAGAGGAACTGTCCCACGTACTCGGATGACTCGCCTGACGCAGCCTGGTTCCTTATGATCCAGGGCGCGGCCAGGACCGCGGCCATTACAAGGAAAACAGCCCAGGGAGGGAGGGACTTTTTACTTATCAACACTTTGGCCCGTTCCCGGAAAAGCGCGATGGCAACGGCCAGGATCAATGCAACTCCGGCAGTCCTGGTGAGAAAAGCGAGCAACGCGACTATGGAGATGACGGCCAGGGCTTTTATGCTCGTGCCCTGCCCTTTTTGAGCCGGATATCTTTCCACCATAAGAAGCGCGACAAATGCGAACGCCATGTACAGCGGCTCGGAGAGAAGGTGCAGGCTCTGGATGTATATGACGGGAATGGTCCCGAAAAGCGCGGCAAAGGCCAAGCCTAACCATTTACCGGTCCGTCTTGCTAAGAAGATGCCGAGTATAACTGCGGCAGCGCCGTTCAAAAGAGCGACCATGACGTGCATGGCATAGAGTGGTCTTTCGGCGACCAGGTGGAAAGGCGCAAGCAGAAGCGGGAACATGAAGGGGAACCTGGTATGAGGCGGGCTTCCGGGCATGTAGATGTCCGCGTACCCCTGGCCGGTTGCCATGGCCTTGGCCAAAAAGTAATAGACAACACTGTCTCCGCCCAGGTTGCCGCCTATCTCTCCTGACGCCGCGGTAAGGTGAACCGCGGAAAGAGCCAAGAAAAGAGCTATCCAGGGCCATTTCTCCTTAATAAGAATACCTGATCGCGACGGCGGTTTTTCTTTCGAGTGTTCTTTTCCGGCCTTTTTCATGTCCGGTTTCCGGGTTTTGTTTTAAATCTTCATCTTTGGGTTCTCATACACCACTTTGCCGCCGGTTATGGTCATATCCACCCTTATGTCCTTGATGGTCTCATGGGGAACGGCAGTAAGGTCCTCGGAGAGGACTGTCATGTCCGCGAGCTTGCCCTCGGTGATTGATCCTTTTTCATCCTCCATGAACTCGGCATAGGCGGAGCCCATAGTGTAGGCGTACAGCGCCTCATAGGGTGTGAAGCATTCGTCGGGGTTCAACGGTCCGGTGTCTCCGGCTTTGTTCTTTCTGGTTACCGCGTAGTAGATGCAAAGGAGCGGCTGGTAATCCACCTCCGCGGGCACGTCGGAGCCGAACGACACCGGCACGCCTGCCTGATAGAGGCTTTTGAAGGGATAGGCCCGGGCGGCGCGCTCCGGCCCGAGCAGGGTAAGGTCTTTTTGAGGCGCGGAAAGGCTGAAAGGCTGGACCGCCGCTACCATTCCGAGCTCTTTCATCCTCTGGATGTCTCCGTCCTTCATTAGCTGGAGGTGTTCCATGCGCAGGCGGAGGTCACGGGTCCAGGGGTACTTCTGTTGAGCTTTCTCCACCGCGTTCAAGACCTCGTGAATGGCCCGGTCGCCAATGGCGTGAAAGGTTATCTGGCGGCGGTTCCTGGCGGCCTTCATGACGATCTTCCGGATTTCTTCGGGGGCCATTCGGGGCGAGCCGGTGTTTCCGGGCTCGTCCGCGTACGGCTCGGAGAGCCAGGCGGTGCGGGTGGAGAAGGCGCCGTCGGCAAAGTACTTCCATGGCCCTTCCCTTACCCAGGTATCGTCAAACGGCACCAGTTTCATGAGGTAGGCCACGCCTTTTACCTGTCCGTACGGCCAGCAGGTAAAACGGCAGGTGAGCTTGCCCTTCTTTCGGTACTTGGTAAGCAGCCGTGCGGTCAAGGGCTCCCAGGTGTTGTCCTGGACCGAGGTTATGCCTGCCTTGCGGTAGAGCTCGAGCGCCTTGTCCAACACGCGGCGGTGCTCTTTGGGGTCGAGTATCTGTTTCAAGAACTCTCTGTACTGCACGTTTCCCATGGCGGTGTCGCGCAGGATGCCGGTGGGCTCGCCGTTCTCGTCTTTTACGATCTGTCCGCCTTCGGGGTCGGACGTGTCTTTGTCTATGCCCATCTTCTCGAGCATCCGGGAGTTGGCCCAGGCGGCGTGTCCGGAGTACTGGACCAGGATCACCGGGTTCTCGGGCGCAGCCTTGTCCAGGATGGACTTGTGCGGCTCCGGGCAGGAAGGATAGTCCCAGGAGTTGCCGATGATGAGCTCGCCCGACTCTGCATCTTCCGCTTCTTTTGCCACCACGTCAGCAATCTCCTGGCAGGACATCTTCCAGAGGATGGGCTGGAGGTAGAACGCTCCCGCTCCCAGAGTATGGACGTGGTTGTCGTTGAAGCCGGGTATCAGGGTTTTGCCGTGAAGATTGATAATGCGCGCGTCGGGTGCGGCCATGCTCATGGCTTTTTCGTCCTCGCCCACGTACATGAGCCTTTCGCCTGCGACCGCCACTGCCCGGGCGCGGGGGTTTTCTCGGTCCACGGTTATGACGTTGGCGTTATGGATGACCAGGTCGGCCTGTTCCGGTTTTCTGGAAAGCACGGAAGAATCAGCCAAAACAAGGGCTCCCAGCATTACTGTCATGAAGAGCTTTTTCATTAGTTTTTCCTTTCAGGGGCTTCAGTTGTTCTTACTCCTCTATCATGGCGACCGCGCGAATCCATCCTGCAGACGCCGCTTTTATCTTGACGGGAAAGCAGAAGAAGGTAAAGCCGGTTTTGGGCACGCTCTCTAAGTTGGTCAGCTTTTCGATCTGGAAGTATCCCTTTTCAATGCCTGCAAAGTGGCCTTCCCATATGAGCGAGGGGTCCTTGGTTTCCTGGTACTTCTTGGAGACCAGCGGGAGCGGCGGGTCCCAGGACCAGGCGTCCGTTCCCACCACGTGCACGCCTTGATCGAGGATGTGGAGGGTGGCGTCCTTGCCGAAGCCGCATCCCTTGACCAGGTACTCCGCGGTGCCCCAGTAAGGCGCCGCTCCGGAGCGGGCCAGCACGATGTCGTTCTCGGACAGGGTATGACCGATGCGCGCAAGCTCTTGGTCCACGTCCTCCGGCTCGATGCGGTAGCCGTCCGCTCTGTCCGAGAAGTCCAGCACCACTCCGTTTCCCATGCACCACTCGAGGGGCATCTCGTCAATGGTCATAGCGGGTTTCCCGCCGTCCATGTAAGGATGATAATGCCAGGGCGCGTCCATGTGGGTTCCCGCGTGGGTGCTCACCTGCGCGATCTCGACCGCCCAGCCCATGCCTTCGGGAAGCTCGTCAGTCGTAAGGCCGGGAAAGAAAGCCTTCATGCTCTCCCCTCCCAACTTGTGGTCAATATACTGGATCTGAGGCAGCATGCCGGGCGGATCGCTGGGCAGGTCGTGCTCGATGGTAACGGAAAGGTCAATGAACTTGCGGGGCATTTTCGGTTCCTCCGTTTAAAGTCTATATCCCGGGTTTCTTACCAGCGCAAATCTTGTGTTTCATAAGGAGCAGGGGCGGCTTGGCCTTGAGTCTTAATCAGTGCGAATATGGGGCATGTGTGCTAACACAAAGGAAAAGGCCTGAACAACGAAGCCGGTGTTGACGTAATCATCAAAGGAATGCCCTCCTTCCCCCAGTTCCGGGTCCATGTCTATGTCATTTGCCACCAGTGCGTGGAGGAACTTGTAATTCTCCATGGCCATGGGGTCATCCGCGGTGGCAAAAGCTTTAAATTTCTTGTCGGCGAAAGCGTGGGCCGGACTGTCCCATGCAGCTTCAGCCATGCCCGTGCCGCCCAGAGTGGCCAAAGCCCTGGACCTCGGCAAATCAAACGTGAGGCAGGCCGCCAGAAAGGCTCCGAAGGAGAACCCCACAAACCCCGTGTTCTGGGGCCGCGGGTTTGAAGTAAGGGGCAACAAGTCAAATACCACGAAATGAAGGAACTCTTTGCGCAACTTTCCGCTTGCCTGCGATTCACTGACCGGCGGCGGTATTATCAAAAGGTCTGCGGAACTCATCTTTTGTTCGGCAACAGCCTTGTCAAACTCGTAAACAATGGCATCCGGAGTGGTGTCTTGTCGGGCGATGTACTCCTCTTCCGTTAATGCTCCGCCCACGTAGATTATAAAAGGGATCTCCTCTCCCTTGGTCTCGCCGTAATGATAGTGATCAGCAAACACAGGCTTATTAAAACGGCTTTCAGTTGTCATTAGCTTCTGGTGATCTCTCATTGGCGGAAACTACTCCCGAAGTTAGGGGTTTTCATTCCTGGCTCTTGAAGGTCTGATAGTTGTATTTCCACCGAACCGGCCAGTACAACTCCTTCACGGCTTCATTCACGTTTTTATCATGATCCGTGCAGTAGACCACTATTTGCTGACTTCTTTTAGGAAAGTTGCAGAAGTTGCTGAACTTGGCAAGCTTTATAAGACCAGAGTGGATAAAAGGCAGGAGCTTTTTAGACTCGCTCAAAAGAACTTCCTGGTCGCAGTCAAATATCCACTTACCCATAAAGGAATCTCTTTTGTTAACATCTCCGAAGTCAGACAGGTCAGTCTTTTTATGACGTAAAAAAACCCAGTTGATGTCAAGCAAGACCTCCACGTCCAAGCCTTCTTTCTTTATTGAAGTAATCAAATCTCTGTTCAACTCAGCCGGGGTCATTTTACGTTTCTCCAATAATGCACATGGTGTTGCTGTTTCCGGGAACATTTTAAAGGGCAAATGTTTAAGCTGTAATAATTACTTTAGTCCATCGTGTTCATGAAGTTTTTTATCTCTTCTTTTGCCTCCAGCGCCGAAAACCACCGGTGGGGGATGTTCTTTTTTCCGAAGTATGCCCCTAAAAGAGCACCTGCAATCGTGCCGTTAGTGTCTGCGTCTCCTCCGCGGTTGACCACATCTATCAAGGACTCTTCAAATCCCTTTGTTTGGAACGTGGCCGCAAACGCCACCTTCAGCCCCAGCAACACGTACCCCATATGAGTCATAAGGTCTGCGCTTAAAAGATCGAAATCTTTGGCCTCAGCAAGTGCGTCTTCCACCCTTTTGTCAGTGCCTTTTATCCCGCGGCAAGCTGTTGCATAGGGGTCTTTCTCCCCCCTCAAGCACGCGGCCACGGCTTCGTTCAGGGCCACACACGCCCACAAACTTCGGGGGTCCACATTTGTCATTGCTGAGTTAATCAAGGTCGCCGCGAGACGCAGGTCCGGCCGATTCCAGTAGTTGACTGCCACCGGCGCACATCTCATCAAAGCACCATTGCCGGCCGCCTGTCTGTCCCTGCTTATCCATGTTGACCGGGCAGAGATAATCATGGGCTTCTTATGAGAGCCGGATATTGCGGAAGCCGTCTGCAGGCCGATGTCCTTGGGACCCTTATTCTGCCAGGCCTGAAGCTTGGCGGTAAGGTCTTGCCGGGAATGAGACGAAATCCCATCTCCTCTCTCCTCAAAGTGTTTCATCCAAATCAAGGAAAGTTCGGTGTCGTCAGTTGGCTCGCCTCGGGCCCATCCGCCTTCAATCATCTCTGTTACTC
Organism: bacterium; assembly: GCA_046484135.1. Classification (GTDB taxonomy): domain Bacteria; phylum RBG-13-61-14; class RBG-13-61-14; order RBG-13-61-14; family DATKZS01; genus CAYQTK01. Next base: position 2,081 of record JAWOBU010000146.1, on the reverse strand, counting down.
TTCCGTACTTGGCCTGTATTTTTACGGGAGAAAGAAATTCGAGGTTGGATCCTAAGCTGTCGCCACATGCTAGGCCGAAGAGGGTTCCTTCAGCTCTGTCGCGGTCCAGTTCTCCGGCCTCGTTTTTAGGGCAGTCTTCCATGAAGGATGCGGTAGTTTGAAACGCCGCACCAATAGCCTCAGCAAAAAGTTTGTCTCTTTCAAGGCCAATTACGAGCGACTTGTCTAGCTCCAGGTTATACTCGCTCGCTGCTCGACGGCCCATTCCAGGGCGGGGCTTTCTACACTGGCACACGGCTTCTCCTGCATGAGGGCGGTGGGGACAAATATAAATAACATCGAAAAGACCACCGCACATAATGTTCAGCTCCTGGGCCGCTTCCACAGCCAAGTCTGATGAAATAGTACCTTTTGAAATCTCTTCCTCTTCGTGTGTGCCAACCATGCGAAACCCCTGCCTTTTCAAATCCCACGAGCGTAAAAGAGATAAAGGGTTTACGCTCATTTGTCCGCCCCAAAGTACTGAATCATCGCTCAGGAAAACTTCCCCAATATTTATAAATAAACCGGGGGCCTTGCCGATAGTGCCAGCATCTAATATTTCGTTTTCTACCTTTATCATGGAAGCAACTGCATTCATCATTTTTACCATAGCGGCATAGTCTAAAATAATTAAAAAATATTTGCAAAGCAAAAAATTACCCTGGGTGTGCGACATATTTGGTGGTTATGATGCTTGGCGTTGTTCCCAGTAGTCCTCGAAGCGGCCCGATTCCAGGCAACAGCGCAGGGCGATGATAGAGTTGGCGCCGCGCACGCTCCAGTGCATGCCCGACTGCTTAAGCCGCTTGCCGATGACACTCTTACAACCCGCTTCCACAACTCCCGAACCGATAAACAAACCTTGCCTTCTGAATTTGTCGTATCGCATTCTCTCCTTGTTCTTTTCAAAGTAATCGGCCGTCTTTTCAACCTCAGCTTTCTTCTTGCCCCGGTACTTCATACTACGCAACTCAGATACAATGGCCTCCACCTTCCCCTTCTTTAGCTTCTTGCGCATCCGCTTGTAAAACGACTTTCGCTTTATCTCGTCTTCCGGATAAAGAGTCCGCGCCAGGATGGCAAGGTGTTCGGCGGCGTGATAGAAGTCCACGATCTGGATCGCCCACGGGAAGTGGAGGGCGGCCAGGTTCCAGATCCAGAGAGCCCCGTCGCCGATAACGACTATTAACCTGGCACGGTTAAGACCGCGGCGCACACCTTCCGCGTAAAGACGCTCCCCAAAAGCGTCAACGCTCTCGATCCGGCCCACATAAGAAGTCGAGGCCGGGTCCCGAATCGCCCTCCCTTTATCGTCAACCGACGTCTGAGTGAACACCGCGCCAAGCTTGACTTCACGACTGCGGGCAACCCCGTCAGCGGCCTTGCCCCGACGGCCTTCCGTCTCCCGCCGCAACACCGGAACGCCCGTACCGTCAGCAGTAATATAAAGCGTTTCAACAGGCTCCTGCATATCTTCATCGTTTTTGCCCTCCAGCGCGGGCTTCACCTTCTCGTCTTCACGAAGACCCACATCAGCGCCTACCGACTCCGATTCCCGCTCTACGTCTTTGTCCGTCAAACGCACCCCCGCAAGCTCGAATAAAAAATCCCGGCCCTTGTCAAAGCAAACCTCGGAGCCCACCTTGGACATAAGACGGCGAAGACCGGGAGAGAAGCCCGTCTTCACCACATCAAGCTCTTCGTCAAGCGGAACCAGCCAGTCCCCGCAGGAGTTGCAACGGAAGACCTTCCGCTTCACTGCCACCTCTCCCAACACCGTGCGGACCCGCTTGTCGGAGTGCTTGTGAGCCACATATCGGCCGCCGCATTCGCAATCATCGCGTCCACGGGCGCCGCCGCCATGCTCTATCAACTTCTCCAATATCGAAGCGCCGCAGCGATGCATCGCGTCGCGAGCCAAAAACTCCACCGACTCCAGGTCGAAAAAGCCCGCACGCTCGCCATCCGAAAAGACAGTATCGATCAACTCCGAGACTTCCCGCCAGACTTCTTCCTTGACCGACTCCGCAATTTTTTTT
>JAWOBU010000236.1:0-4632 GCA_046484135.1 bacterium | reverse complement strand
TGTTCACGCACTCCCCGCATGGCTCGTCTTCCGGCGACTTCTCGATAGCGTAGGGGGTCTTCTTCATGCGGCCTCCATAACGTGTCTTATGCTCAGTTTCAGAATCTCGTCGCGGTCCTCCGCAGGGACCCACAAAAGCCCCTTCTCCTTCCGGAGCCACGTGAGCTGCCGGCGGGCGAAATGCCTGGTGTAACGACGGACGAGGTCCATGGCCTCTTCCAGTCCGATCTTTCCGTCCAGGTACATGTGCATGTGTTTGTAGCCTAGCGACTGCTGGCTTTTTAATTCCGGGCCGTAACCCATTTGCCGGAGCCTCTCCACCTCTTCTACCAGTCCCTCTTCCACCATCTTTCCCACGCGGCGGTTTATCTTTTCGTACATCTTTTCCCTTTCCAAGGCAAGACCGACCAGGAGCGCATGGTAGCGGGGACCGGATGTTTGTTGCTCGCGGAAATGACCGGTGATGGGCTTTCCGGTGAGCTCGTACACTTCGAGGGCCCGCACGATACGGACGTGGTCATGAGGATGAACCCGGCCGGCGGCCTCCGGGTCAATGGATGCCAGGCGTTGATGGAGGGACTCGACACCCTTGTTCTCCATCTCGCGGTGGAGCTGGTTCCGGAGCTCTTCATCTCTGCCCGGTCCTTCAAACAGCCCCCACAACAGGGACCGCAGGTAAAAACCGGTGCCACCGGCCACGATCGGTATCCCGTCCTCTCCGCTCTCCGCGATAAGCCGGTCAGCGTGCCTGCGGAAGTCCTCGGCATTGAACTCCTCGTCCGGGTCTACCACGTCAATCAGGTAATGAGGCACATCACCCCTCTGCTCCGGAGGGAGCTTATCCGTGCCGATGTCCATGTAGCGGTAAACCTGGACGGAGTCCGCGGAGATGATGTAAGGCCGGTACCCCCGGCTTTGGAGGTCCCTGGAAACCGCAAGCGCGGCCCGCGACTTGCCGGTGGCGGTCGGGCCGGTTATGGCGATGATCCTTTTATTCCCCTCTCTCATCTGCCGAACCATTTGCCGAGCTGGCTCCAGTTAATACGTACCACCACGTCCCTCCCGTGCGGGCAGTGGCCGGGATAGGCTATGGTGTCCATGTCCTGGAGCAGGGCCTCCATCTCATCCTTTGACATGGACTTATGGGCCCGCACCACCGAATGGCAGGCCATGACCGCAAAGATATCGTCAAGCCGGCGGGAGATGATGGACCCCGCATCTGACTCGTCCAGAAGGTCCGCCACTTCCAGAAGAAGCCCCCTCGGGTCCGCAGAACCCACCAGCGCGGGCAGGGCCTTGATGACCACCGTGTTCCCGCCGAAAGGCTCCACCTCCAGCCCTAGCCGGTCCAGGACAGTCAGGTTGTCCTCCACCCGACGGGCCTCCTGGAAATTCAACTCCACCGTCTCCGGAAAAAGAAGGGACTGCTTGAGCACCGCCTCGGTACTCCACTCCTGGTGAAGCCGCTCGTACATGATCTTCTCGTGGGCGGCGTGCTGGTCAATTATTACAAGCGAGTCGCGCGACTCCGCCAGGATATAGGTCCCACCTGCCTGGCCGATAACTCGCAGTTCGGAAAACTTGAGCGCCGCTGTTTGCGTGGCGCTCTCCATCTCTCGGTCTTCATCTGCCGGAGAGGGATGAGCTTCCGCCGCCGAGGCCGGGCCTTGACGCACTCCCGTTCCGGCGCGGGCGCTGCCGGGCAGGTCCCGGCCGTCTTCCTTGTCCGCCTTCTCATAATAGCGGCGGAGCGCGTTTCCCACTCCCTGAAGCAGGGGGGTGTCCTCGCCGGCGCGTACACGTTCCTGTTCCCTGGACCCCGGTCCGTTCTCCCCCATCCTGTCCTGGCCGGTGTTCGGGTAAAGGACTTTTTCCGGCACTGCCGCTGTCCTGCCGGTGCGGTCTGCTTCCTGCAAGACCTCCTGCAGGGTTTCCACGATACATTGATGGACCTGGTTTTGCTCACGGAACCTGATCTCGTGCTTGGCCGGATGCACGTTTACGTCCACTGCCTCCGGAGGAAGATCAATGAACAGTACCACCAGCGGATACCTGCCCTTGGGCAGGAGAGGACGGTAGGCCTCGAACACGGCGTGGTTAATGAGCCGGTCGCGGACAAACCTCCGGTTCACGAAAAGATGGAGCGACCGGGTGTTGGACCGGGTATAGGAAGGCATGGACACGAACCCGTGGATGTGGGCTTCTCCGGGAGAGACCGCCTTTTCAAAGAGACGGTCCACCCGGACCAGGTTGGCCACCGCGTCCGCTCCCAGGGCGTGCCGGAGCCTTCCAGACAACTCGCTGGAGGAGGGAAGATCGAACACGGTCCTCTGGTTATGGACCAGGGTGAAATGTACGTCCGGCCGGGCGAGGGCCATGTTGGCCACCTGATTGTTGATGTGTCCCATCTCCGTGTCCACGCTCTTCATGAACTTCTTGCGGGCGGGCACGTTATAAAACAATCTTCTTATCTCGACCTGGGTGCCGGGAGGCGCGCCTGTTTCCTCCACCGAGCGGATGGTTCCGGCCTGCACGTGGACCTCGACGCCGGAGTCAAGCTCCTTGTGTCGGGTAACCATCACGGTCTCGGACACCGAGGCTATGCTGGGAAGGGCCTCCCCCCGAAAGCCCATGGTATGGATGGAGAACAGGTCCCGGGCGGTCCGTATCTTGCTCGTGGCGTGCCGCTCGAGGGCGAGCAGGGCGTCGTCCCGGCTCATGCCCTCGCCGTCGTCCATGACCCGGACCAGCCGCTTTCCTCCCTGCTCCACCTCGACCGACACCCGGCGGGCGCCCGCGTCAAGCGAGTTCTCCACCAGTTCCTTTACTATGGAAGCCGGCCGGTCCACGACCTCTCCGGCTGCGATCTGGTTGGCCACCCCTTCGGGCAGTAATTTGATTTTCGTTGCCATGAGTTTTATACTTACCTGTCAAGTTAGTCTAGAAAGCCTTCTATTAAGTGTCAATGTGCAAGAAGTCAGCGGATATCTTTAGTGAGCTTAATGGCAAGTAATTTTGATATATTCTATCTGTTTTTGCTTATCGCTTTCGCGTTCGGTCTCGGGATGTACTTGAAAAGCGTGCTCCCTCCTCTGCGAAAACAGGAAAAGTCCTCCGACCGGCGTTCCCGCAGCAAGAGTTCCGGCCGTTCCCATAGAAGCTCCCGCGGGTCCCGCCACCGGGGAAAACGGTGCCCGGAATGCAGGCATATTATTGACCGGCGCCGTACCGTCTGCCACCATTGCGGGCACGAGTTCAAGGTGGACTCCGACCACGAGCCCCACCCGGACGAAGAGAAAGAGAACAAGGCAGGGTCGGAAAACGGCAAAGGGAACAAAACGGTCGAGGAGCAAAACGGGGGCCGTTGATCCGGGACCTGCCCATGCCCGGAACTCCGCCGTTTTGACGAATGTACTTTTACCGGCTTTCTATGGCCGCTCCGGTTGAGGTCTCGATAAATACTGTGAGCAAACCTCTTGCTTTCTCCGCCCTACCCTGCTTGAATTTTCCGACAGGCTAATGCTACTCTTATAGCTCGTGTTCGCACTTTCCGGCGCGTTCCGAATAAAAGGAGACAAATGAGCAAGACGCTTCCAGAGCTGGATGATACAGACCGGCGGATTTTAAACCGCATCCAGACGGAGGTCCCGCTGGTTCCGCGGCCTTTCCAGGAGCTGGGCCGGGAGTTCGGCCTTAGCGAATCGGAGATGATCGAAAGGGTCCAGAGGATGTGGGACAAAGGGATCGTCCGGCGTCTCGGGCCCGTGCTGAACTACCCTGCCTGGGGCATGAGCGGGGTGTTGGTGGCGTCCCGGGTCTCGCCCGACCGGCTGGAGGACGCCCGCGCCGCAGTGAACGAATTTCCCGAGATCACCCACGCCTATCTTCGGGACCATGAATGGAACCTGTGGTTCACCGTTATTGCGGAGAACGAGAAAGCGCGCGATTACATCTTAAACAAGATCGCGGAGAGAGCGGGTCTTCAAGACGTGAAAAAGCTTCCGCGCATCAAGTCCTTCAAGCTGGGGGTCAGGTTCGAGGTATAGAAAACGCTCGATCGGTCTATTCATGAAGAGGATCGTGCATGGATGATAGAAAGTTCATAGACGTTGCCGCCAAGGGGCTTGCCGTCGAGCCCTCGCCTTTTCAGGCCCTGGCCGAGAAGCTCGGCATCAGCGAGTCCGAGGTCATCGAAAAGATCGGCAGGCTCAAAGAGGAGGGAAAGGTACGCCGCTTTGCCGCGTCGGTCCGGCACCAGCCCATGGGTTACTCGGAAAACGCCATGGTTATCGCACGGACGGACGAGGACAACTTAGACCGGGTGGGACAAAGCGCAACAACCATAGACGCGGTAAGCCACTGTTACCAGCGGCCCCATCCGGACGGCGACCCGTGGTGCGTCTACATCATGATACACGGCCGCGGCAAGGACGAGCTGGAGCGGTCGGTAGAACAGATCACAAAACTACCCGGCATCCGCGGGATCGAGGTGTGCAGTTCCACCGCCGAGCTGAAAAAATCATCAGTGTCCGGAGTTACCACCGAGCTGAACGAAGAGTGAAGATCACCGGTCTTGCCGGCGCCCGCAAGCCCTCGCGCTTATCCCGCCGCCCCTTCCGTCTTTACTGGAAA
>JAWOBU010000229.1:0-12088 GCA_046484135.1 bacterium | reverse complement strand
CGCCATACTTACCACGCTGTTCTTCGGAGTGTGGCAGATACCGTGGATTGACGGGTCCGGTTACCACCTCCTGCACTGCCAGGGCGGCTGGGAAGGAACCTGGCTCGCCGGTCTTCTTACGGTGCAGGGCACGCAGGTCTTCATCATGCTTTTACAGGCCGCCAAGTTTGCGCTTTTCACGGTGGCGGGCGTATACTTCCTGTTGACGGCGCGCTGGACTTTCCCGCGCTTCCGTTACGACCAGGTCATGAAGATGGGCTGGAAGATGGTTCTTCCGCTGGCTTTTCTTAACATTTTGATAACCGCGGTGGTGCTTGTCTTTACCCGGGGGTGGATGTAATGGGCGCGCCGCGCAAGTATACCCCGCTGGAGAGGACTTACTACCGGGAAGTGGCCCGGGGAATGGCCATTACCGTGCGCCATTTCTGGGTGAACGTGCTGGGCTTTATCCCGGGGGTACGCCGGCTGGTCCGCCAGGAGGTTGTAACCTACAAGTGGCCGGAGGAAGAGCGGCCCATCTCGGACCGCTGGCGGGGCCGCCACCGTTTGAACAAGAGGGAAGACGGCCGGGTGAAGTGCGTTGCTTGCATGTGTTGCGCCACCGCCTGTCCTTCGGACTGCATCCACATAGTGGCAGCGGAGTCGGACGACCCGTCCGTCGAGAAGTACCCGGCGGTTTTCGAGATAGACCTGTTTAGGTGCGTGTACTGCGGCATGTGCGTGGAGGCCTGCCCTTTAAACGCCATCCTGATGGACACCATGGACATGCGCTTCTGCCAGTACTCGACCGACAAGTTTGTTATAACCAAAGAGGAGCTGCTCAACTGGTAATTAATCATGGCCGCTGAAATCATATACTCGATTGCTTTTTACATTACCGCCGCGGTAGCTATAGCTTCGGCCATCCTGGTGGTGTGGCATAAGAACCCGGTGATCAACGCGCTTTACCTGGTGCTGTGCCTTTTTGCGGTGGCGGTGGCTTACGTGCTCCTGGACGCTCATTTTCTGGCGGCGATCCAGGTGTTGCTTTACGCGGGCGCCATCCTGGTGCTTTTCCTGATGATCGTGATGCTGGTCAACGTGGACGAACGTCTTTTAAAGGCCCGGCCCACGGTTGGCAAGGTGATCGGCGGGTTTGCGGTCCTGGGTGTGGCGCTTCTTCTGGTGATCGTGTTCAAGAACTACCATGACAAGCGGGAGCAGGTGGTTTCTCCTGTTCAAATGGGAGGCTTTCTCGTCCGGATCAACGACACCATCGTGGACCGGCTTGAAAAGGAGAAAGAGGACCTCCAATCCAGGCTCGATATAGAGGACACCGCTGCCGCCAAGGCGGAGTTCAAGGAAGATATTGCCGAACTGGAAGCAGATATAGAGCGGCGCAGGGACAAGGAGTTTTCGCCTTCCGCTTTGGCTGCGTCAAAAGAGCTCGGTCCCGACAAACGGGGCGAGCTCGCCCTTGTCGGCCTTCAGGCCATGGATAACAAGGAAGAGCGGCTGTTTGTAGACTTGCCGGAGGAAGTGGACCTCTTGCGGGGCAAGAAGCTGGAAGAGTGGAGAGACACGGTGAAAGAGCAGCTTGAAAAGAAGGGCCGGCTGAAGAATCTCGAGGTCCCGGTGGAGTTCAGCCAGATTTCCCTTTCTTCCATGTACGCTTATGTCGAGTCCGCGGTGGAGGGCAGGCTCCGTTATTACTCCGAGTTCGGTTCGACCCGCTCGGTGGGTATAATACTGTTTTCCCGGCACCTGTTGCCCTTTGAATTGGCTTCGATCCTTCTTCTGGGAGCTATCATCGGGGCCTTGGTGCTTTCCAGGCGGATACCGGGAGGGAAGGAGCAGTGATGGCCGGTTTGGAGACAGGTCTGGGACACTTTCTGGCGCTTTCGGCCATTTTGTTCTGCATCGGAATGGCGGGGGTCCTGACCCGGCGGAACGCGCTGGTGATCTTCATGAGCGTGGAGCTCATGTTGAACTCGGCCAACCTGGCCTTTGCCAGCTTCGCCTATTACAAGTGGACCATGACCGGCCATATATTCGCCTTCATGGTCATGGTGGTGGCCGCCTGCGAGGTCGCGGTGGGCCTGGCCATTATTCTTTCCATCTACCGGAACCGTTCCACTGTGAACGTGGACGAGATGAACATACTGAAGTGGTAGGGTTATGGAACACGAAGCCATGGAAATGACCTCTCACGCCGCCGGGTACCTGGTGTGGATACCACTGTTGCCCCTTCTGGGCTTCCTGTTCTGCGGCCTGGGCTGGATTTTCTTCCGTGAGTATCTGGTGCGGCCCCTGGTGAACGTGGTGGCCTGCCTGACGGTGGCGGGAAGCTTCGTGATATCCCTTTACGCCTTTTTCGTGCTGCGGGGCCTGCCGGAGGGGCATTACCTTGCCCAGGACGTGTTCACCTGGATATCCGCGGGCGGTCTTTCCGCTCCTTTCGGCATCGTCTTCGATCGCCTTTCCGCGGTCATGTGCCTGGTGGTTACCGGCGTGGGCGGCCTGATCCATGTCTACTCGACCGGCTACATGGGCCACGACCCTGCTTACGCCCGCTACTTCGCCTACTTGAACCTTTTTACCTTTGCCATGCTGGTCCTGGTTTCCGCGTCCAATATCCTGCTCATGTTCGTGGGCTGGGAAGGCGTGGGGTTGTGCTCGTATCTTCTCATCGGCTTCTGGTACCAGGACAACGAGAAGTCGTCCGCAGGCAAGAAGGCCTTTATAGTGAACCGGATCGGCGACTTCGGCTTCCTGGTGGGCATCTTCACCATCTTCTTTTTCATGGGGACCCTGGACTTCTACGATATGCAGTCCTTTGTCATGGAAAACACCGAGCTTCTAAAGACCGGGACCATCGTGGGCGTATCCATTGCCACCTTTATCGCCATCGCTCTTTTCATCGGGGCCACCGGCAAGTCCGCGCAGATACCGCTTTACGTGTGGCTTCCCGACGCCATGGCCGGTCCGACCCCGGTCTCCGCCCTGATCCACGCCGCTACCATGGTCACGGCGGGCGTGTACATGATCGGGAGGCTCAACTTCATCTACGTTCTTTCCCCCGAGGCCATGATGCTGGTGGCAGGGATCGGGATCGTGACCGCGCTTTTTTCCGCCACCATCGGGTTTACCCAGACGGACATCAAGAAGGTCCTGGCCTACTCGACCGTGAGCCAGCTCGGGTACATGTTCGCGGCCATGGGTGTGGGGGCCTTCGCCGCCGGCATCTTCCATCTTACCACCCACGCCTTTTTCAAGGCGCTCCTCTTTCTGGGAGCGGGTTCCGTCATCCACGGCCTGGCCAACGAGCAGAACATGTGGAAGATGGGGGGACTCCGGAAGCTCATGCCCATCACCTTTGTGTGCATGGCAGCGGCGTGGCTCAGCATCTCGGGAGTGTTCCCGTTCGCCGGGTTCGTGTCCAAGGACGAGATTTTGTGGAAGTCCTTTGCCAACGCCTACGGCCACCCGGAGTGGTTCGCGCAGGCGGTGTACGTAATCGGCATCCTGGCCGCGGTATGTACTGCGATCTACATGACCCGGCTTATGATGCTGACTTTTTTGACTCCCAGCCGGATGGACCCGGAGGTCGAACACCATGCCCATGAAGCGCCCTTAAGCATGACCGGCGTCTGTATAATCCTGGCGATACTGGCGGTGGTCGCCGGTGTTCTGAACTGGCCGCACATGCTGGGCGGGCACTCCATGTTCCACGAGTGGCTTTCCCCCATGTGGTCGTCTCGCGGCGCGGAAGGCCACGCCGGCGCGCACGCCCTCAACCTGGAGCGGGCCATGGCCGCGGGCTCGGTGGTCCTGGCGGTGGGCGCCATCATAGTGGTGGCCGTTCTTTACCGCCGTTACATGAGCATGGTGCCTCGGCTGGTTGATGAAATCCGGCCTCTTTATCAGGCGAGTTACCGGAAGTACTGGGTGGACGAGATATACACGGCCACGGTGATCGAGCCGGTGAAGCTCTTTTCTTATTACGTTCTGTTCCGGCTGGTGGACGTGGTCATGGTGGACGGCATAGCGAACGGGCTGGGCCGGTTGACCAAGGGTCTGGGCTCTGCCGGCCGGCGTCTGCAGACGGGCCAGGTTCAGACCTACGCTTTTTACATCGTGCTCGGTCTTCTGGCTCTTCTGGCTTTTTACTTCGGGTTTGTGGATTATTTCGAGATCAAGTAGTTAAAGGACGTTAACGTGGACTCGATTCTTACATACATCCTTTTCTTGCCGTTAGCCGGTTCCGTGCTTTTGTGGATCATACCCTCGGAGCGGCCGGTCCTGATCCGCAGCGCGGCTCTTCTGGTTATGCTGCTGGACCTTGTTCTGGGCGTGGTCCTCTGGTACATGTTTGATCCGTCGCTCAGCGGGTTCCAGCTCGGGACCACTGCGTCCTGGTTCACGTTCGTTGGCGGCATCCAGGTGAATTACTCGGTGGGCATAGACGGGATCAGCCTGCTTTTAGTGGAGCTTACTCTTTTACTGGGACCGGTGGTCATTCTTTCTTCCTGGTCGCAGATAAAGGACCGGGTCAAGTCGTATCACATTTTCATGCTGATGCTCCAGACCGGTATGCTGGGCGCTTTTGTTGCCGCGGACCTGTTTTTGTTCTATGTCTTCTGGGAGCTGATGCTGATCCCCATGTACTTCCTGATCGGGGCATGGGGCGGACCGCGGCGGGTTTACGCGGCCATCAAGTTCTTCTTGTTCACCATGTTCGGGTCGGTCCTCATGCTGCTGGCCATCATCTACCTGGGTCTTCACTCGGGCGCCCAGAGCGTTGACGTGCCGGTGTTAACCACTTACCTTGTCCAGCATCCGCTGAAGCCTTCGTTCCAGTACCTGTTGTTCGGGGCCTTTGCCCTGGCCTTTGCCATCAAGGTCCCCATGTTCCCGTTCCATACCTGGCTTCCGGACGCCCACGTCGAGGCCCCCACCGCCGGGTCGGTGATCCTGGCCGGCGTGCTCCTGAAGATGGGCACTTACGGTTTCATCAGGTTCGCCATGCCTTTCTTCCCTTACGCGGCGTACCAGGCGGTGCCTATAATATTCGTGCTGGCAGTGATCGGCATCATCTACGGCGCGCTGGTGGCCATGATTCAGGAGGACGTCAAGAAATTGGTGGCCTACTCGAGCGTGAGCCACCTCGGGTTCGTCATGCTGGGCCTGTTCGCACTGAACCCGGAAGGCGTGCAGGGGGCCCTGATCCAGATGGTCAACCACGGGCTGTCCACCGGGGCCCTGTTCCTTATCGTGGGCATCATCTACGAGAGGCGACACACCCGGCTCATCTCCGACTTCGGCGGGCTTTCCAAGGTCATGCCCGTGTACGCCGCTATATTCATGATCGTGACCCTGTCGTCCATCGGCCTGCCGGGACTGAACGGGTTCGTGGGAGAGTTCCTGATCCTGGTCGGCACTTATACCGCGGAGCACCCTTATGCCAAGCTGTTCGCGGTGCTGGCGGCCACCGGCGTCATATTCGCGGCCTGTTACATGCTGTGGATGTACCAGCGGGTCATGTTCGGGCCGCTCGATAAAAAGGAGAACCAGGAGCTCGAGGACGTAAACGGCCGGGAGGCCCTGTATCTTGTAATCCTTCTGGTTTTCATCGTCTGGATAGGCGTCTATCCGAAGACGTTCCTGTCCAAGTCGGAGGCCACGGTAGACCACTACATCGAGCGCATTGAGAAGGGCCACGCCATTACAGTGGACTATCTTGGCGAAAAGGAATAAACTTCTTGAACGGAAGATATTGAGATGCCGGTTTCTATAGAAGCGATACATATATGGGCGATCTTTACTCCGCTGCTGCTCGGTCTTTTGCTGCTGGGCGGTCTGCTCCTGGAGATGACGGTGTGGAAAGAGCGGCCCCGAGCGGTAGGGATATATACCCTGGTCGGCCTGATCGCCGTCTTTATCGCCCAGGCCTGGCTCCATATCCTCCGCCTTAACATAAGCACCAAGCCGTTCGTGGTCTTCCAGGAACAGTACTTCTTTGATCTTTTCAGCGTTCTTTTCAACTACGTTTTCCTTTTGGGTGCAGGGGTGGCCGTACTGCTTTCCCTTACCCATTTCCAGGACGACGAGGACCACCGGGGCGAGTATTACCTTTTGATACTGGTGGCCACCATCGGCATGTGCGTGATGGCCGCGGCCCACGATCTACTGATCCTGTTTATCGGTATCGAGATCATGTCCATTGCCGTGTACGCCCTGGTGGGCATCCAGCAGCGCCGGCTCATCTCGGGCGAGGCTTCCGTCAAGTACCTTCTTCTGGGAGCCTTCTCCTCGGCCATCCTGGTTTACGGCATGGCCCTGATCTTCGGAGTTACCGGAGAGCTGACCTATCAGGCCCTGTCCGCGGAGATAGACGCGGCGCGCACCGGAGACCTCCTTTCCCACATGACGGTGGTGATCGGCATCTTTCTTTTCCTGGTCGGTCTCTTATTCAAGGTCGCCGCGGTTCCTTTCCACATGTGGACCCCTGATGTCTACGAGGGCGCTCCTACACCCATCACCGCTTTCATGGCCACCGCGGTAAAGGCCGCGGCCTTCGCCGCCCTGGTCCGGGTCGGCATCACCGCCTTCCGGCCGCTGTGGTGGTTTGACTTCCTTTACTATTCATTGTGGGTCATTGCCGTTCTTACCATGACCCTCGGCAACTTCGTGGCCATCGCCCAGAAGAACTTAAAGCGCATGCTGGCCTACTCCAGCATCGCCCACGCCGGCTACCTCTTGGTGGGGGTAACCGCGATCGTGGCGGTGGGTCCCATCCGGGACTTCTTCGGCGACGACAAGATGATGAATATAGTCAAAGCCAACACTACCTCCGTTATCTTTTACGTACTGGTCTATACCCTCATGAACCTGGGCGCTTTCGGGGTGATCGTGGCCCTCTGCCGGGAAAAGGAAGGCGGAGAGACGCTGTCCGACTTCGCCGGGCTGGCCCGCAAGCGGCCGGGCATGGCCGCGGCCATGGCCGTGTTTATGTTCTCCCTGACCGGTATCCCGCCCCTGGCCGGGTTCGCCGGCAAGTTCTTTATCTTCCAGTCGGCAATAAAATCTCAGCTTTACGTGCTGGCCGTGATCGGCATGTTAAACTCGGTGGTAAGCGCTTATTACTACCTCCGGGTAGTGGTGGTCATGTACATGACCGATGAGGAGAAGCCCTTTGTCCGGGCCCCCTCCATGTCCGGAGCGGTTCTGGTGAACGCGGTGATGAGCATCGTGGTGGTGCTTTTGGGCGTGTTCCCCCAGAGGGTGATGGACATCCTGATAAAGTTTTTTGAGAAAGGAATGTTCGACGTCACCATAAAGTGAGCATGCCATGCCCGATGAAGACAAAACCCGGGTGAGCAAGGGAGGCGGTCCTCCGGAAGAAAGCATGGCCCTGCCCGCCAGGCTTTCCATCGAGCGCCGCATGGGAAAAACGGTGAACGGCGAGGTCATGAACCTCCTGTTCGGCTCCCAGCTCCTGGTGGGCCGCGACCAGTCCTGTGAAATAAACCTGCCCGAAGACCGCATCTCCAGAAAACACCTGCTTATCCGCATTGATCCCGATGCCGTCCGGCTTTCCGACCTGGGAAGCACCAACGGGACCACCAGGAACGGAGAGCAGGTAACCGAAGAGATCATAGTCGAGTCAGGGGACGTGGTTTGCATGGGACAATCCCAGACCTTCCAGATCAGGATCGTGGAAAGGGAAGGAATGATAACATCAGTGCGGATGGCCAGGGAGTCCCTGGCATACCTGCTCGCCCCTCAAGAGCTCATAATCGGACGAGCGGACGAGAAGAACCGGGACGTGGATTTCATGATCTATGATCCCGACATCCTGCCCCGGCACGCAAGGATCGAGTACTTTACCGGCCAGGTCTTCCTCATCTCCCTTGATGAGGAAAAGCCGGCCATTGTCAACTCGAATCCCGTCCGGGAAGCGGAGCTCAGGCACAACCAGATGATCGAGCTCGGCAACACCCTCATGCGCTTTGAGAGGCTCGACTGAAACATCGACCTTACGCCATAACCGTCTTCCGCTCTCCTTAAACAGTGGTTCCGAGTATAATGATCGTACTTCAGTTGGATTTTCTTCCCACCGAGTAGTAGGTAAAGCCCTTGTCCTTCATGCTTTCCGGGTCGTAAAGGTTCCGGCCGTCGAAGATGATCTTTTGTTTCATAAGCTGGGCAATCCTTTTGAAGTTGGGTCTTCGAAACTCGTTCCATTCGGTAACGATGACCAGAGCGCTCGCGCCTCCGAGGGCCTCGTAGGCTGTATCACAGTAGATGACCTTGTCTCCGAGTACGCGGGCCGCGTTTTCGTTTGCCACCGGGTCGTACGCCCTGACCTCTGCGCCCTGGTCGAGCAGGTGTTTGATGATGTCAATGGCGGGCGCTTCCCTGAGGTCGTCGGTCTGTGGTTTGAAAGACAGGCCCCATACCGCGATGGGCTCTTCAAAGACGCCGTCGAAGTGGGAGTCAATCTTGTCCGTCATCCACTTTCTTTGTCCCCGGTTGACCTTTTGGGTCGCTTCGATCAGGTGCGGCTCATGTCCGAACTGGCGTGCGGTCTGGATGAGCGCTTCCACGTCCTTGGGAAAACAGGACCCTCCGTACCCGAGACCCGGAAACAAAAACTGGAACCCGATCCTGGAGTCGAAACCTATCCCGCGCCTTACATGGGCTATGTCCGCGCCGGTTTTTTCGCACACGTTGGCCATCTCGTTAATGAAGCTTATCTTGGTGGCCAGCATGGCGTTGGCCGCGTACTTGGTCGTCTCCGCGCTTCTAATGTCCATTTGGAGGATGGGCTTTTCCGTGCGCACGAACGGCTCGTAAAGCTCGGTCATGATCTTGCCCGCTTTTTCGCTTTCCGTGCCTATGACCACCCGGTCGGGTTTCATGAAGTCGTCAATGGCCGCTCCTTCCTTCATGAACTCGGGGTTCATGACCATGTCAAAGGGCACGTCGGTTTGTTCTTTGATGATCTCCTTGAGCTCGTGGGTGGTTCCCACCGGCACGGTGGACTTCATCACGATCACGGTATAATCGCTAATCAGCTTGCCGATCTGCTTCGCCACCTCATAGACCGCGGAAAGGTCGGCCTTGCCGTGGTCTCCCGCGGGAGTGCCCACCGCTATGAAAACGACCTCGGACTCCGGAACCGCGTCTTCCAGCTTGGTGGTAAAACGAAGCCGGCCTTCATTCACGTTCCGCTCCAGGATGTCATCCAGCCCACGCTCGTAAATCGGAGACTCGCCCTTCTGAAGAACCTTGATCCTGGGCTCGTCAACGTCCATGCACACAACCTCGTTGCCGTTCTCTGCAAAACACGTCCCCGCAACCAGGCCGACGTAACCCACACCGATCATGCAAATGTTCACAGCTTAAGCTCCTTGTTTGAAAACAACCTCTTTACCTGGAAACCGGCTCCACGCCCGCCTCTGACATGGCGCGGTAAATCGCGCTTATGGCCCGCGAGCTGTCCGGATGGAAGTACAAAAACGCGCTTATGATCTCGCTGGCCCGGTCATAAGCACCCTCCCGGAGCGCTCCCCGCAGGCTCCGGACCATCTCCCGGAAGGCGTCCTCGGAGAGACCCATCTCGTGGTAGGCGATGGCAAGGTCGTAACGGGTCTCATAATCATCCGAGGCGATCTCGGCCTCGACACCCTTCTTGAACTCCTGGAAAACCTCCTGGAAGGTGGGACTGCCTTCCTCTTCCTTGAACTTGACACTCATAAGACGCTGGTACTTCTCGTGCAAGGGCCCGAGGTCAATCTGGTTTATGATCCGCTGAAAGCTCTGCTGCACGGCGCTGTCTAACTCGCGCCGCACCGACTCGGCCAGGTTCGACTCCTCCGCCCGGGCCAGCCCGGACATGCGCTCCACGCACGCCGAGCAGATGCAGATCATCCGGGCGGGAAAAATCTTTTTGACCTCTCCCTCCTTCTTGCCGCACCAGGTACAGGACAGTCGGTCAGGCATCACAGTCCCCCTCTACAACGCGGACCGGCTATGACCAGCCCTTGTCTTAAGGTAGCGCGCCAGGGCGTCCTCGTAACCGGAAATGTCCATGCCCAGGCTTTCCGTAAGCCTTCCAGTGTCAAGCACCGAGTAGGCAGGTCGGACCGCCCTGGTCTCCCACTCCGCCGACGGGATCGAATCAACGCGGACCTTCGAGGACGCGCCAGCCGCGGAGAATATGCTTTGCGCAAAATCATACCAGGAAACTTCTCCCCGGTTACAAGCATGATATATACCCGCGAGACCCTTTTCAAGAGCAGCAACCAGCAACACCGCCAGGTCGGGAGCATAGGTCGGCCGACCCACCTCGTCATTAACCACCCGGAAATGCATCTCGCCGTTTTCAAGCCTCGTAAGAAGCGCGCTAACAAAAGACCGACCCCCCGGACCGAAAAGCCAGGAGCTCCGAAAAATCAGGAAGCCTTCCGGATACGCTTTCTGCACCAGCCGCTCGGACTCGAGTTTGCTCCTGCCGTAGGCGTTCAGCGGGTTCGGAGGGTCGTCCTCTTTATAGGGAGAGCCCTTGGCGCCGTCGAACACATAGTCCGTGCTCAAGTGCACGAACCTTATGCCGCGCTCCGCGCAGGCCCGGGCCATTCTTTCCGCCGCATGCGCGTTTATCTCCATGGCGAGCTCGGGCTCGTCCTCCGCCTTGTCCACCGCGGTGTAGGCTGCGCAGTTTACAAGCGCGTCCGGCGATTCCCGGTCCAGGGCCCGTTTAAGCGAGTCACTGTCCCGGATGTCGAAGTCGGCGCGGGTACACGGCAGGGGCAGATGATTCTCCGCCTGTAACCGCTCCACTACCGCGCGGCCCAGCATGCCTGTCGAGCCCGGCACCATGACCTTCATACCAAGGTGGACCTCATTCTCGCCGCGTCCTTCCCGATCTTTCAAGACGCTTGCCGTACATCCTTTCATAGTAATGCCGGTACTCGCCGCTCTTGATGCTCTCCCACCACTGCCGGTTCTGCCGGTACCACTCTATGGTCCGGGCCAGGCCGGTCTTGAAGTCATGGTCCCTGCCGAACCCGAGCTCGGTCTCGATCTTTTTCGAGTCCAGGGCGTAGCGCCGGTCGTGCCCCGGCCGGTCGTCCACGGAGGTGATGAGCTTCCGGGGCTTACCCAGGATTTCCAGTATCGTCTCCGCCAGCTCGATGTTTTTTATCTCGCTGTTCCCGCCGATGTTATACACCTCGCCCCCGCGGCCTTCCTCCAAAGCCAGCAGTATGCCCCGGCAGTTGTCCTCTACGTGGACCCAGTCGCGACGGTTCTCTCCGTCCCCGTAAAGAGGAAGCGGCTTGTCCTCCATGGCATTGGTCACGAAAAGCGGGATCACCTTCTCCGGAAACTGGTAAGGCCCGTAGTTGTTCGAGCTCCGGGTGATGATGACCGGCAGGCCGTAGGTTTTGTAATAAGACCGGGCCAGGCAGTCCGCGGCAGCCTTGGAAGCGGCATAGGGCGAGTTGGGAGCGAGCGGGCTTTCTTCCGTGAAAACCCCTTCCGGTCCCAGAGACCCGTACACCTCGTCGGTGGACACCTGCAGGAAAAGGCCGGCCTTGTACTCGCGCGCCGCGTCCAGGAGAGCGGCGGTTCCCGTCACGTTGGTGTCCAGGAACTCGGACGGGCTCTCGATGCTCCGGTCCACGTGGGACTCCGCTGCAAAGTTGACCACAGCGTCCACGCCCTTGCCGAAGACCTCTTTCAAGAGCTCCCGGTCCCGGACGTCACCTTTTACAAAGGTATAACGCTCGTGGTTTTCCACTTCCTCCAGGTTGGCGGGGTTGCCCGCGTAAGTGAGCGCGTCCAAATTGACCACTTCGTGCGAGGTCTCACCCAACAGAAGATGGACAAAGTTGGACCCGATAAAACCTGCGCCGCCGGTTACCAGTATCCTCATGATTACCCTATTCTAAACGATTTTGCCGGAAGGTCTAATAATCGTACCAGCGGTGTTTTATTGCATCAAGCTTCTATGTTTTTGTTTTGCTTTCGATTTATCAATCGTGCCAAAATATAAAAGCCGAAATACCCTGGTTTTCATTTTTGGTTCCAGTCAAGGAGG
>JAWOBU010000077.1:0-23648 GCA_046484135.1 bacterium | reverse complement strand
GCTCCCCTGGTGCGAAGCTCCTTGAAACGGTTGCGCCGGTCCCAGGCACGGCGGAGCCCTTCCGTAAAACACTCGGACAGGAAAGCGAACACGTCGAAAACTGTGGACTTGCCGCTGCCGTTGGGCCCGAGAAAAACACTTAGCGGGCTTATGGGCTTGAGTTCCAGATCGTGTAAAGCCCGATAGTTTTTGACTCGAAGCGATTCTATCCGAGGTATGGCTTTTTTATCCCCGCCCTTTGACATGCTTTTCTCTCCGTCTGGCTTAACAATCTGCCGGACAAGGTCTCTTAACTCTTGAACTCTCTCACCGGACCCGCCGTGCCGGTCACGGCGCGCTGGTGAAAAAGCGCGTCCGCCAGGACCAGGCACATCATGGCTTCGGCCACCGGCACTATGCGCGGGCACAGGCATGGGTCGTGGCGGCCCCTAACCTGCACCGTGGTCTTGTTGCCCTCTACGTCCACTGTCTCCTGCTCCTTCGAGATCGAGGCCATGGGCTTTACAGCCAGCCGGACCCGGAGGTCCTCGCCGGTGGAGATGCCGGCCAGTACTCCGCCGCCGCGGTTATGGCGCGAGCGGACCTTGCCCTCCGCGTCTTTATACAAGGGGTCCGAGTTCTCCGAGCCCCTGCGGCTCGCGCACTCGAATCCGTCGCCTATCTCCACCCCCTTGACCGCGCCTATGCTCATCATGGCCCCGGCAAGCAAGGCGTCCAGCTTGCCGAACACCGGCTCGCCCAGGCCGGCGGGCACTCCCGAAGCTGTTACCTCGACCACACCGCCCACGGAGTCGCCTTCTTCCCGGACCTCTCGGAGCAGCACCGTCATGGTCTCCGCGGCCTCGGCGTCCGGGCAGCGAAGCGGGTTCCGCTCCGACTCCGCATAGTCGCGGTCCCGCGCCATCACTGATCCCACTTGGACCGTGGCCCCCCGCACCGAAACCCCGAAGCCGGAGAGCAGACGCCGGGCCACGGCCCCGGCCGCCACCCGGGCCGCGGTCTCCCGTCCGGAGGCCCTGCCGCCTCCCCGGTGGTCTCGGATGCCGTACTTCAAAAAATAGGTCAGGTCTCCGTGGCCGGGCCGGAACCGGTCCTTTAACTCGTCATAAGCGGAAGGGTCTGCGTCCCGGTTTCTGATAAGCAGGGCCAGGGGCGTGCCGGTGGTGTATCCGTTTATCACACCGGAGAGTATCTCCACCGCGTCCGGCTCGTCCCGCGCGGTGGTGGCCTCGCTCTGGCCGGGCCGCCTCCGGTCCAGGTCCTTTTGGATCACGGACTCGTCGAGCTCGACCCCCGGCGGGCAGCCGTCCACCACCGCGCCCACCGCAGGCCCGTGCGACTCGCCAAAGGTCATGACCCGGAATATGTGTCCGAAAACGCTTCCCGTCATGGCACCTCTCCAGAAGGTGAGGGTATTATAAAGAAAGCGCGGGTGTTAAGCAATCCCGGCCGATTGAGAATCGCGTCGAAACCCGCTATATTATTTTTTGGGAGGCTGACCATGAAAAGGTATTTCACGCTAGAATACTGGAAAGATAAAGAATGGTACGTGGGACGGCTTAAGGAGGTTCCGGGAGTATTCAGTCAAGGGGAATCCCTGGAAGAGCTTAAAGAAAATATCGCTGACGCTTACAGAATGATGCTTGACGCTGAAGAGGGACCTGCCCATGCAGACTCGCACACCATCGAGGTTGGAGTGGATTTGTGAAACGAGGAGAGTTGGTGCGGTCTCTTGTTCAAAGAGGCTGTTACCTCCACCGCCATGGTTCCCGCCATGATATTTATGCAAATCCCGCTAACGGCCGCAAAGCCCCGGTTCCCCGCCATACCGAAATAAGGGACTCCCTGGTCAAGTTGATTGAAAGGCAACTCGGTCTCGAGTAAAAAAGCTCCTTGATCCCCCATGCAGGCTGACGCATTCACTTGTCGTTTATAGGCAGAGAAGTAATCCCGGCGATAAACTTACTCCCTGCCTTATGAGGTATGGGAACGGTAAAGTGCTTCTCTCTTGAACTGGCGCGGCCCCTTGATAGAATTGAGGCTGGCTTAGGGAAACAGGAGGTCCGCGGATGGAAAAGATCAAGAAGGTATGCGTTGTCGGCCTGGGCACCATGGGCAGTCAGATAGCGGTGGTGTTCGCGGCAGGGGGCTTCAAGACCGCGGTGGTGGAGAACGAGCGGTCGCGGCTGGACCAGGGCATGGACCGCATCCACGCTTTTGTGGACCGGCGGGTGAAAAAGGGCAAGATGAGCGGCGAGGACGCAGAGTCTCTGTTCGCGAACCTTGATCCGGTGCTGGACCTCGAGTCCGCGGCTGCCGACGCCGACTTTATCATGGAGGCGGTGTTCGAGGACATGGAGACCAAGAAGGGAGTGTTCTCGCAAGCGGACCGGGCCGCACCAGCGGAGACCATCATCGCGTCCAACACCAGCACCCTGTCGGTTACGGAGATCGGCTCTACGACCGGCCGGCCGGACAGGTGCCTGGGCGCCCATTTCCTTATCCCCGCGGCCTTGACGCCGCTGGTGGAGATAGTGCGCGGACAGGGCACCTCGGACGAGACCATGGACCGGGCGGTGGACGTACTCCGGGCCTGCGGCAAGGACACGGTGGTGGTGCACGACTCTCCGGCGTTTGTCATAAACCGTCTTTACATCCCTCTTTTGAACGAGGCCTTGTTCACGCTTTCCGAGGGAGTCGCTTCCGCGGAGGAGATAGACAAAGCGTGCGAGAAGGGTCTGGGCATGCCGCTCGGTCCGCTGGCCGCGGCAGACGCCTCGGGCCTGGACGTGATCCTCTCCTGTGTAAACACCCTCCACGAGGAGCTGGGGGACAAGTACCGGCCGGCGCCGCTACTGAAAAAGCTGGTCCGCGCCGGCCACCTGGGCAGAAAAACCGGCAAAGGGGTATACGATTATTAGAAGTCCGTTCAAGGAGGACCCGGATGACAAGTTATAAAAAGGCCCTGGCCGCACTCTTCATAGTGCCTTTGTTCTTTCTCGGCGGCTGTTCCATCGCCAAGTACTTCACTTCCAATGAACCGGTGCCGCTGGCTGAAAGAGAGTTCACCTCCCATACCCCCAAGTACCGGCACGGCGACTGGACGGTGGCCCGGGCGTCTCTCCATAACCATACCATCATCTCCGACGGCTGCCGGGAGCCCGCGGACCTCATAAAACAGGCCCGCCGGGAAGGCATGTCCATCCTGGCCATTACCGACCACCGGGAGGGGGACTTCTGTTACAAGGACACCGGGATGTGCATCACCTTTAACGGCATCGAAAAGATCGGCTATGACGAGTACTTCAAAAGGCTCCGCAAGTTAAAGCGCGAAAACCCGGACCTGATCGTCCTTATCGGCGTCGAGGTCATGCCCTGGTTCTATAACGCGGGCAAGTTCCCGCACATGGTCATCACCAACCAAAACGCCCACTTTACCGTTTACGACATCCACGACCCTTCCATCTACGCCGACATGCCCGCCCGTAGAAAACTGGACACCCTCGAGCCGGAGCTCGATCCCGGCATCAAGCCCTACCGGAACTTCGTAAACTATATAAAGGACCACGGAGGCATCGTCCACGCAGTGCACGTCGAGTCCTACCAGGACATATGGAGCGGGAGAATCATCCACGCCACGAGCGTGCCGCGGCCCTATCACGTGTTCGAGCTTCCGGGCCTCACCGGCTTTTCCATCCTTCCGCAAGGCCGGCAGATCGCGGGAGCGGCGGGAGGCTACTGGGACACGGTGTTGTCCGATTACATGCTCGGCTTCCGGGAGGAGCCGCTCTGGGCCAATGCGGACGCGGACTACCATGGTCCCAAGGGAAGCCTGTTCCGGAGCACCACCCTTTTTTACATGAAGGAGTGGAGCGAAGAAGAGGTCTACCGCTGCATGCGGGAAGGACGCATGGTAAGCCTGCAAGGCAGAGCTTTCCAAGACACTTATGTAACCGAGTTCTCGGTCTCCGCGGACGGCGAGCCGGCCGGGCCCATCATGTTCGGCAAAGATATCACCCTCTCCGAACCGCCGGTGGTCCGCTTCAGCCTGGACCATCCCATCAAAAACGTAACCGTAAAGCTCATCCGGAACGGAGAGGTCATTTATGAAACCGATGAATGCAGCTTCCAGTACCGGGACCGGGAGGTCTTTATTAAGAACCTTCCCGCCTTCTACCGGGTCGAGGTTGAAGGACCGTACCTTGAGCCAGAGGAAGGCAAAAGGCCTTCCACCGAGCCCGCGAGCATGCTTTTCACCAATCCCGTGTTCGTGCGCATGAAAGGCATCGCGGACTTCTCCGAGCGGCTCTCGGAATGGATGGACAATCTTCAATACATCTGCCGGGAAGGTTAAAAAAAGATTGATGAGCACAAACCTGCACCGGCTGCAAATCGAGCTCACCAAGCTTACGCCGGTAAAGGTGTTCCTGCACGCGCTCAAAGAAAAGTATGCGCCCGGCAGACAGGCCATGTCCCGGAAGGAGCGGGCGTGCCGGGCCATCGAGTTCAAGGGGCCCGACCGGGTACCGCACCAGAAGCTGGACTTCTGGTTCCTGTTCCATAACCCGCCGCAGTCCTGGCAGCCGCCCGACGGCTATTACCCTTACGTGCATCCGGGGTTCGTGAGCGCCCGGGCCTGGAAGTGGAAAGCGCGCCGCGGCACGAGCTGGCTCAAGGAGGACCGGACCGCGATTGACGAGTTCGGCACGATATGGCGCGCGTCCGGCCGGACCAGCCTGGGCGAGACCGTAAAGTGCCCGCTCGAGG
The DNA here is from genome assembly GCA_046484135.1 of bacterium. Classification (GTDB taxonomy): domain Bacteria; phylum RBG-13-61-14; class RBG-13-61-14; order RBG-13-61-14; family DATKZS01; genus CAYQTK01. Next base: position 18,881 of record JAWOBU010000077.1, on the reverse strand, counting down.
ACGGCTGGCATATGCTGGACGGTTATGAACTTCCGGACATGAAGGACTTCTCGCGGTTCGAGCAATCAGCAAGGCTGTCCAAGTGGCTTGACGGAGACCGCTACCGCCTGGGGGTGGACACCAACAGCATCCGGGAGAGGTTCCAGTATCTTCGGGGGTTCGAGAACTCCATGACCGACCTGGTCCTCCATGCGGACGAGTCGGAGCGGCTGCTCGACATGCTTACCCACATGACCGTGGACATGGTGGACAGCTTCCATCGTGCCGGCGCGGACGGCTTCATGCTGGTGGACGACTGGGGCTCGCAGAACGGGCCGCTCGTCTCACCGCGCCACTTCGAGAGGTTCTTCCTGCCCCGCTACAAGCGCATCAGCGATCATTGCCATAAACTCGGCATGCACTGCGGGCTCCACTCCTGCGGAGACATAAGGGCGCTGGTGCCGCTTATGATCGAGTCGGGCCTCGATTTTCTCCAGCTCGACAGCCCGAACATGTGCGGCATTGACTGGCTATCGGAAAACGCCGCCGGCAGGATTTGCATCTTCGCCTCCGTTGACATCCAGAACGTCTATCCGAAAAACGACCCGGCCCGGATCGAAAGCTACGTGCACGAGCTTAAGGATAAGCTAGCCACCAAAGACGGCGGCCTGGTGGCCTGGCCCTACGCCGAGACCTGGGTCATAGGCGTGGGCATAAAGTCGGTCTGGGCGGAAGAAAGAGCATGGAAAAAATAGGTTACTCTCCCCGGGAGCGCCGGGCTCCAGCCCGGCAAAGACGATTACAAAATCACCGATGACCGGCAAGGAAAAACACGAACGCCAGACAAAAAATCCAAAGAAAAGAGCCAGGCTGGAGCCTGGCGGTCCCAGGGGGATGGCCAGGGTTATTATCTTCACGCGCCCGGCTGAAACCCTTTTCGCGCCCACTTGCGTGTCTAATGATTTTGGTATTATATTATTTTCTAAAAACAAGAGGAGGACTCCATGAGTAGAATACTTAAGGTTTGGTTGAGCACGTCAATCGTACTTCTGCTTTCTGTCTCGGCTTTTGCCAAGCCGCATCCCAAGCCGGTCTCCGATGTCCCCAAGGCGCAGAAGTATATAGACCGGGCCTGGGAGCTGGAGAAGACCGGCGCCACTCCCGAGATTTTCAAGCAGTGCATCGAGCTCATGGAAAAAGCCAACCAGGCAGACCCGCAAAACCCCATGATCCTGGTCGATCTCGCCCGCTACTACTGGAGCTACGGAAACGAGCTTCCCAAAGAAACCGAAGAGCAGCAGCAAAAGCTCGAGGAGATTTACGGAAAAGGCTTAGAGTACGCAGAGCGGTCCCTGGAGCTCGAGGAAACCGCGGCAGCCCATTACTGGGTCGCGGTGAACAAGGCGGCCGGCAAAGAGTTCAGCAGCGTTATTTCCCAGGCCGCGGCCTTTCCCGCCATCTACGGCCACTCCGAGGATACCAAAAAAATTGATCCCGACTACGACTACGGCGCACCCGGCAGGCTCTGGTCCGAAATCCTCACCCGTGTGCCCAAGCTGGCCGTGAAGATGGTGGGATGGGACGTGAACGAGGCGGTCGCCGAGATCAACACCGCCATCGAGAAGCATCCTCACTACATAGAAAACTACGTGTACAAGGCCCGCTTTTACTACAACTACTTCGAGGACAAACAAAAGGCACTCGATATTCTCGAAAAGGGACTGGCCATTGACCCGTGCTCCATGCCCGAGGCGGAGGCGACAAACCGCATCGCCATCAAGGACGGCAAAAAGCTCTGGAAAAAAATAACGGGTAAGGAGTACCCGGACAAGTAATCACCCCCGTCTTCATATCCGCTTGAATTACAAGCCCCGAAACCGGGGAAAGGAGGAGACAGGCCATGAGAATAAAATCGGGATCGGCGCCGGCGGTTATTTTGGGAGTGGCGCTCCTAACTGGCTTTGCCCTTGCGCTTTATGCCTCGGACGGGGGGAAAGCTTCCGGGAAGAAGTCGGCTCCGGCGGGCATGGTGCATGTGCCCGAGGGTGAGTTCACCATGGGCATGGAGGTTGAGAAGGCATTGCAAGAGTGCCGGAAGTTCAATGGGGACAAGTGTAAAAGAGAGGAGTTCAAACGAGAAGCGCCTGCGCACCAGGTTTGGCTGGACGGGTATTACATAGACAAGCACGAAGTGACGCAGGCGGAGTACAACAAGTGTGTGTCCGCGGACGAATGCGATCCCAACCTGAAGCACGACGGTTTTACCGGTGATAAACAGCCGGTGGTAGGGGTCAAATGGGAAGGAGCGAAGGATTACTGCGAGTGGGTTGACAAGCGGCTTCCCACCGAGGCGGAGTGGGAGAAGGCGGCCCGCGGCACTGATGAGAGGATGTACTCGTGGGGCAACGAGTTTGACGGGACCAAGGCCAACTTTTGCGACAAGAACTGCGAAAAGGACTGGGCCTGCCGGGACTGGGACGACGGCTATGCCAAGACCGCGCCGGTAGGGAGCTATCCGGAGAACGCGAGCCCTTATGGAGCGCTGGACATGACCGGCAACGCGCCTGAATGGACCGCGGACTGGTACAAGGAGGACTATTACCAAAAGAGCCCGGACAAGAACCCCAAAGGACCGCTTTACGTGCTCGGCGGCGCTCGCGTCTGGCGCGGCGGCGGCTTTGACGACAGCCCCGTGGGCCTTCAGACCGTGGACCGCTCCAGGCACGTCTATCCCATGGACGCCAACTTCGTGGGATTCCGTTGCGCCAAGGACTTGAAATAAATTTTAGCGACTCCTTCAAAAAACCGTATGGCGGCCGCTGGTTTGAGAAACAGGGACAGTCTCCTGTTTTTTAAGATTAGCCCTCCAATAAATTTTATGGTGGAGTGACCCATCGTCTGAAGCGGTTGCCTTCAGAACCTTCTCCTACTCCCCGGCTTCTTCCATATGGTCAAGCCCGTACTTTTTCATTTTTCTCCAGAGGGTGGTCCGGTGCATGCCGAGCTCGCGGGCGGCTTTCCGGCGGTTGCCGGCTTTTCGTTCGAGGGTCTGCCGTATCATGTCTTCTTCGGAAAGGTCGCTTTCGGGGGGAGTGCCGGCCTGTTTTTCCGCGCCCGAGACGATGCGGGCGGGCAGATGTTCGGCCCCGATGATGGAGTCGTGGCAGAGCACAAAGGCGTGCTCGATGGCGTTTTCGAGCTCGCGGACGTTACCGGGGAAGTCGTAGCTCCGCAACAGCTTCAGAGCCTCTGCGGAGAGTCCCTGGATGGCTTTGCCTCTTTTGTCGCGGAACTTCTGGACAAAGAAGTCCACCAGTCGGGGCAGGTCCTCGGGCCGGTCCTTTAAAGGGGGCACGCGCACGGTGATGATGTTGATCCGGTAGTAGAGGTCCTCCCGGAAGGTCTCCTCTTCCACCATGCGCTCGATGTCGCGGTTGGTGGTCGCGAGAATCCGGGCGTTGGTCTTCATGGTCTTGGTCGAGCCCAAGGGCTGGAACTCGCCGTCCTGCAAGACCCGCAAAAGCTTCACCTGCAGCGACATGGGCATCTCCGCGATCTCGTCCAGAAGCAGGGTCCCGCCGCTCGCCGCCAGGAACAGACCTTCCTTGTCCCGCTTGGCGTCGGTGAACGCGCCCTTCATGTAGCCGAACAGCTCCGATTCGAGGAGTGTTTCCGGAAGCGCGGCGCAGTTGATGCGGATGTAGGGGCCGTCCTTCCGGGGGGACAGGTTGTGGAGCGCGCGGGAGATAAGCTCTTTGCCGGCGCCGGAGGGACCCATGATGAGCACGTTGCACTCGGAGGACCCGATATCGGGCAGGAGGTTTATTATGCGTTGCATCTCCGGGTTGGCCGAGGCCATCTCGTCAATACATTCGAGCTCGGAGATGCGCGCCCGCAGGTTCTCGACCTGGGAGAGGTCCTGGAAGAACTCGACCGCGCCGATCAGGTTGCCGTCGTTGTCGCGGAGCACGTTGGTGGTAACCGAGATGGGGACCTGCTTGCCGCTCCTGGTGATGATGGTGGCCCGCACGTGCCGGTGGGAATCGCCTTTCTCCAGGGTGTCGAGAAGAGCGCAGTGAGAGTGGCAGATGTCGCTTCTGAAGATGTCGAAACAGTAGTTGCCCACCGCCTCATCACGGCTGAAGCCCGTAATACGCTCCGCCGCACGGTTGAAGCTCGCGATCCGGCAGTGCCGGTCAGTGGTGAAAACACCGTCGTTGATGCTCTCCAGGATCAGCTTGGAAACATATGCATCAGTAGCTTCGGGAGTGCTTACCATATCGTTCCGCACCCGGGAGACCCAGTCAGCCTCCGGAAATTTATCCATTTTTGTACTTCCTTTTAAGAAAACCCCGTTTTATAAACTACAACTTCCCTTTTAACAGTGTAGCACGATTCGCGAAAACTGCAACACCTTTGTTGCAAAAAGGGCCGTGACAACAGAGAATGGAAAACAAAAAAGCCTTTTTTCAAAGCAACGCCGCCATGACGCAACGATTTTGTTGATGATTTTGTGTATTAAAAAGTTCCGTGTGCGAGCGGCGTAAGCCGCGACAATACTCATACACCCCAAGTCGAAAACTCCAGCCTCTGCGGCTTTACCTTTGCGTGAAATTATCTCTTTATCTTTCCCAAACTCTGGACAAGGCTTTTATACTGTGGTATGAACTTGAGTTGATTCTCATCTTTGGCCGACAGGAGGTTTGTCATGCAGAGGACCGGCATCGTTTTTTGGTTGGGACTGGCTTTGTTTCTGGCTCTGCCTGTTTTCGCAGCGGGGGCTGAATACCCGCAGAGCATCACCACCTCGAGCCCTTTTGTGAACCTGCCTCGTCCCGAGGGCGAGCTGTGGGACAAGGCTTTCCAGAAGTGGGACCAGCGGGGGGACACGGAGAAGGTCAAGGCGGCGCTGGATCTTTTTCAGGCTATAGCGGACGAGCATCCTGAAAACGCCGTGGCCTGGCTTTGGGTCGGCCGGGCCATGCATCTCGCGGGAATGCGCGAGGGAGGCGACGGTCGGGACCAGTGGATGAAAAAATCGGCGGCCGCGTTCAAGCGGTCCCTCCATCTCGAGCCGGGAAACCGTTTCGCGGTCTACTGGCGCATCTCCGCCATTGTGCTCATGCGCCGTCTTACCGAGGATGAGAACCAGCGGCTCAGCAAGCTCGGCAGGAAGTACGACCACCTGCGCGAGCTCCCGGTCCCGGATGACGACCCCCTGTGGGAAGAAGCAATGAGCCACTGGGACAAAAGGCTTGACAGAGCCGAGCTTCAGAAAACCATAGACCTCTTTCACAAGCTCGAGAAGAAGTACCCTGAAAGGATCGAGCCCCTGATGTGGCTCTGCCGCGGCTACTACTGGATGCATTACCACGCCGACACCGAAGAGGACAAGGCCAAGTGGTGCTGGAAGTCCGCGGAGTGGGGCAGGAAAGCGGTCGAGCTCGAACCCAGGAACCCGGCGGCCAACTACTGGACAGCCGCGGGACTGGGACAGTACGGCACCAACAAAGGGTACATCGCCATGGCAAGGTACGCGCTCGAGATGGCCAACAAGCTCAAGGTGGTGGCCGAGGAAGACCCCAACTATTACTACGGCGGGCTCTCCCAATACTTTGCCCTGGCCGTCGCACGCGCCGGAAAGCTGGTGGCCAAGACCGCGGGAATACTCGGCTTCAGCGAGGACTTGATCCTCCGGCTCAGCCTCCTCGCCCGCGAGTACGAGCCGCGATACCTCAGGAACACCTACGCCCTGGGCGAGCTGTACGTATACCAGGGAAAGATGGACAAGGCGAAAAAGATGCTCGAAGAAACCATGGAGGCGGACCCCGCCGCCCTGCCCCATTTCGAGCCGGACAACCGCATTGCGAAAAAGCTGGCCCGCCAGCTTTACAACAAGCACTTCAAGTAGGGCGGATCAAGACGCCGCACTAAATCTTTGCCGGCGGCGCTAACTTGTACTATCTTCTTTTATTATCTAATACAAGTCAGGTTTTGGATCTCCAGAGCCTCGAGCTTTCACAAGGAGGGCGAAATGAAACGATACGCGAGTCTGGGTCTTTTGCTTATGACGGTTTTTCTGTTTCCCGCTTGTCCCAAGGACAAAGAGCCGGTAGAGAAACAACCGGAGCAGGTGATGGAAGGCCCCAAGAAGCGGGTCGGCATTTTCGAGTTCGAGAACAAGAGCAGGTACGGCAAAAACCGGCTTTCCAACGCGGCAGTGGACGTGCTCTACACCGAGCTCCAGCAGGCGGACGTATTTGTTCTTTACGAGAGGGCCGACCTGGACGAACTGGAGAAGGAGTACGACCTTATAGACTCCGGCCGGGTAAACCTGGACACCGCGGCCCGGGCCGGCAAGCTGGTGGGGGTCCAGGCGGTAGTAGTGGGGACCATATCGGAGTTTGGCATCTGGGAGGAGGCCAAGGACTACGGCGTCTACCAGAAGAAGATGGTCATAGCAGAGACCACCGTTGACGTGCGGGTGGTGAACGTAACCACCGGCAAGGTCATCTTCGCGGACAGCGGCACCGGCAGGGTCGAGCAGGAGCTCAAGACCGTGCTGGGCTTCGGCGAGAAGTCCACCTTTAACGAGACCATGGCGGACAAGGCGTTGCGGTCGGCCATGCAGAAGTTCACCGGCAACCTGGTGGACACGGTCATGCAGATACCGTGGCAGGGATTTGTCATGGACGTGGACCAGCGCGACGGCACCGAGGTCATCTACGTAAACGCCGGCCGCGTCTCCGGCATGGCCATGGGCCAGGAACTTCGCGTAAAGAGCGTAACCGGAAAGCTCACCGATCCTCAGACCGGCGAGTTCAAAGGATACAAGACCGAGCCGCTCGGCAAGGCCCGGGTGATAGACCTGACCGGCGAGGACGTGGCAGTGGCCCGCATGATGGAAGGATCGGGCGCCAAGCGCGGCGACATGGTGATGATAGCCTCCGGGAAGTAAGGCCGCGCCTTGAGGGTCTTTATAAGCTCCGGCAGAAGAAGGGCGCCAAGGCTCCTGCCCTGCCTTTTGACGGTCATCCTGGCCGCGGTCGCACTGGCTGTGACCGGCTGTCCCCAGACCGGGAGCGAGTCCACACAAGCCGTCCACTCCGACTACCGGCGACTCAAGCCCAAAAGCATTGCCGTGCTCCCCTTCGACAACATGAGCACCGACCTGGACGCAACGCCCCTTATAAGGCCCATCGTGGCCAAGCGTCTCCGGTACAAGGGGTACAAGGTCCCCGACCTGAAGTGGGCGGACAAGAGGCTCCAGGAAGCCGGAGTGCTGATCGCGCATGACGTATACAGCTTCACCCCCGAGGAACTCGGCGACATCCTTTCCGTGGACGCGGTCATGTTCGGGACCGTAACCGACTTCTCCACCAAGTACGCGGTCCTCGCCGCCAGCGTAACCATACAGCTCCGGCTCGAGCTCGCGGATTGTGAAACCGGAGAGATGCTCTGGCAGAACGAGCAGGCGGCCTCGCGCAACACCATCTTCGAGTCGCTCTGGACCCTGCTTATGTATCAGGACGAGATCGAAACCGGGGTGGCCGTGGTTGCGGCACAAAATGTTGTCTTTGCCGCCCTCGAAGACTACTACCCCTATGCCGAAGAGGTCTGCAAGAAAAACCTTTCGCCCCTTCCGCCCGGACCCAAAGGCGAAAGACCCTACCCCTGGGACCGGGACCCGAACGCCCTCGATAAAAGCTCCGTCAAAAGCCTCATCTACCAGGGGCCCATACTCACCGTAAAGCCGGAGTGAAAGATAAAGGAGAGTTTGAAATGCCCAGCACGGACAGCATAACCGACGTTCCGGGAGTCAAGGTCGGCCATTACTCCGACTATGAACACGGCACCGGCGCCACGGTTTGTATCTTCGAGGCCGGCGCCGCGGGCTCGGTTGACGTGCGGGGACTGGCCACCGGCAGCCGCGAGCTTCCGGTGCTTGATCCGCTCCACGTAACCGAGAAGTGCCACGGCCTGTGCCTGGCGGGTGGGAGCGCCTTCGGCCTCGCGGCCGCGGACGGGGTGATGAAGTACCTGGCCGAGCAGGGCATCGGCTACATGGCCCGGGTGGCCCTGGTGCCCATTGTTCCCGCGGCCATCATCTTCGACCTGTCCTTTATAAGCGCTGATGTCCGGCCGGACGCGTCCTTCGGGTACGCCGCCTGCGAGGCAGCCACGGCCGAACCAGTCGAGTCGGGCTGTGTGGGAGCGGGCACGGGTGCCACCGTGGGCAAAATACTTGGCATCGAGAACGCGACCAAGGGGGGAGTGGGCTCTGCTTCGGTTCGTTCGCCTGAAGGGGTTACAGTGGGCGCTCTTTCGGTGGTGAACAACTTGGGCGACGTGCTGGACATGGAGACCGGCGCGGTGCTGGCAGGAGCGCGGGACCCCTCCAGCGGCAAGTACGCGAACACGGAAAAGCTCCTGCGGGAAGGCGCTCCCGTGGAATCGCCCGCGGGGGGCGAGAACACCAACCTGGTGGCGGTGGCCACTGACGCGGCCCTGGACAAGGCGGGAGCGGCCAAGCTGGCCCGGATGGCGTCCGCGGGCATGGCAAGGGTGCTCGCGCCCGCCCACTCCGTGTTCGATGGAGACCTGGTGTTCGCCTTCTCCACCGGCGACAAGCCCCTGGACATAAACCGGCTGGGAGCAATGGCCGCACATGCGGTGGCCCTGTCCATCAACCGGGCGGTAACCGAGGCCTCCTCCCTCGGCGGAGTGCCCGCCTGCGGCGCGCTACAACAGAAAAAGGAATAGCGGAAAAAGGCAATGAAAAAAGAAAATGCAAGGCCATATATCGCGGGCTTTTCCGCGCTTTTTCTCGAGGCGCTGGTGCTCTTGGCGATGGCGGCCATGGTCTTCTTTTACGGCCAGCAGACGCCCCTCATGACCGGGTTCATCGGGGTTTTGATCGCGGTGCGGTTTGCGTTGTTGTATGAGCGGGGCGACGTGATTTACTTTTTGCTGGGTGTTATCGCGGGCGGCGGCAACGACGTTATGTCCATGTGGAGGGGTGTTTACTCTTATACTCCTCCCACGATTCTTCCGGTCCCCATTCCAGTATGGATGGTGGTGTTCTGGGGGCTGGCGTTCCTTTTTTTGCGGCGGCTTCTGCGCTACAGCTACTTTGTGGAGGACAAAGCCCCCCGACTTTTGAACACGCCTTTCCTGCTCGACCTGGTCGTGGTGGTCGCCTACCGGGTGATCGTGTACAACTACGCTTCCGAGCCGTGGCTTCCGGGCGCGCTTTTCGCTTTCATCCTGGCGGTCCGGGTCCTGCTCGCTCCCCCCACTTCCAGGGAAAGGACCCTGATGCTCCTGGTGCTCATCCTGGGACCGTTTTACGAGTCGCTCCTCATAAGCGGCGGCCTCTACAACTACCAGAACCCCGCCTTCCTCGGCATGCCCCTCTGGCTCATCGTCTACTGGGTCTTCATCATGAGGTTCATAAAAGCCATCTTCGACTGGATGGAGAAAAGGCTTCCGGAGGCGGTGTATTACTGAGGAGAAAAAGGAAAACAAGTTTGACCATGTAAGCCACTTCGTAAACGCGGTGGAAAACTCCGGGTGGCCTACCCATGCGCACTGCTTGCTGTGCGCATGGGTGGGGTAAAGGTTAGCCGCGCTTTTCGTATTATACCCCTCTTCGCTCGAGTACGATCCGTTTGAACCTGTAAACCCACCCATCCGAGGACGGATGGGTGGGCCACCCGGAGTAGGAAAAACCCGTGATAAGCAAAACATGATATAAGCAGACCATACGGAGTTCATGAATGACAGGTAATGCTGATGTCAATTAACAAATCTCGGCTGGGTGGCCCACCCATTTGTCTGCAAATGGGTGGGGAACGGGTTCAACCTTCCGCTGGTGAACCTGTAAACCCATCCGTCCAGCAAAGCCGAACAGGTGGGTCTCCCCGTTGGTTCTGTGTCAGGTTCGACATTTCAAGTTTGACAGGAAACTAGAAAAAAGTTGAGAGCTTAACTCCAACGTCCTCATCATGAAAATACCAGCGATAACTCGACCAACGCCAATCCCCCGCATCCTTACAAAGCCCCTTTTTGACAGGATTGTTATGCATGTAAACAAGCTTTTCACGCGCTTTATCAGGACCGACCAGGTTAAAGTCATGATACCGGCTCTGCCAAAAGCTTCTCCTGGACCGACCATCCCTGGTCTTTGCCAAGTGGTCCAGCATGCCGGGAATATGCTCGCAATACAGCTTGCCAAGCCGTTTTGATGATGAGGACTTCCACACATTCATGACATTGGCAAGATTACGGTCATCATCAAACCATAAAAGGGCGTGAACGTGGTCGGGCATGATAACGAAGCCCGCAACCTTGACCCGGTCCGCTCTTGCCAAACAATCCAATGAAAAAATAACCATATCACGGGCCGCAGCAGTGGATAATAAACGCCTCTTGCCATAAGTGGAAAAAGTAACAAAATGGGCAACATTAGCACCAACAAGGGTCCGTTTTTTAACCAAAGATTGTTACTCCCATGACTTCAGATTACACCGTAACCCAGCCCTCATTGCAAACTTTTCCGGGTGGCCTACCCATGCGCACTGCTTGCTGTGCGCATGGGTGGGGTAAAGGTTAGCCGCGCTTTTCGTATTATACCCCTCTTCGCTCGAGTACAGCCTGTTTGAACATGTAAGCCCACCCATCCGAGGACGGATGGGTGGGCCACCCGGAGTAGGAAAAACCCGTGATAAGCAAAACATGATATAAGCAGACCATACGGAGTTCATGAATGACAGGTAATGCTGATGTCAATTAACAAATCTCGGGACGTGCCTGCCTGAAGCTCTTCCTTTACAGGCTCCCCACCTCTCTTATGATCTCGCGATAGAGCTCGTATGCTTTTTGGACCTGGTCCATTTGGATGGATTCTTCGGGGGAGTGGGCCATTTCGAGCTTTCCGGGTCCGAGGATTACGGGTCTTACGCCTGCTTCCCACAGCCGGGTGGCGTCGGAGTGGCTCCGGAAGGGGACGGGCGCCCATTGCACTCCGGTGCGGGAGTATCCTGCCTGGAGCGCTTCCACCATGTGTCCTTTCTCGGGCAGCTCGTAGCCGGCGTCAATGGTTGCGAAGCGGATGTTTGCGTCCTGGTCGGGCCTTTCTTCGCGGTCCTGGTCGAGTATGTCCTCGATCTCCTGCATGACCTCGGCGATGGAGGATTGGGGCGGGATATGCAGGTCGAGCCAGGCCTCGCAATGGTCGGGTATAAAGAACCCGGCCTGGGAGCTCCACATGTCGCGGATGTTGTAGACCACCTGGGGCCTTTCCGATTCGAGGTATCTCACTATCTTGAGCACGATGCGGAGCATGACGCGGAGCGGGTTCCTTACCTGGTCGGCGAGCGATGCGTGGGCTCTTTTGCCTCGGGACTCGACCTGGAGTTCGAGGTATCCGTAGTTTGACAGGCAGGGCCGGAGGTCGGTGGGCTCGCCTATGATGGCCCAGGGGAACTGGTAGTCCTTGACGAGCTCGATGGCTCCGTCACCTTCTTCCTCCTCTCCCACCACCAGGCAGAGGCCGACCGGCGGGGGGGATGTGTTTTCCTTCCAGGCGGACACCATGGCCTCGATCATGGCGGCGCATCCGCCTTTCATGTCCGCGGTTCCCAGGCCGGAGACAGTGCCGTCTTCCTCCTCGAACCCGTAGTGGTCGAGATCATAAGCCACCACCGTGTCCAGGTGTCCGACCAGGGCCAGCTCGATGTCGTTCTCGGGCGGGAACACCACCAGGTTGTAGCGGTTGTCGTCCACCTCCTGCCGCTCGACCGGCAGGCCGTGGCTCTTCAAGTAGTCATAAACGTACTCGAGGACCTCCTCCTCCTTGCCGGAGGGGCTGTAGATGTCCACCAGCTCGTTAAGAAGCTTCTTGAGCCTGTGCTCTGCGGAAAGCTCAGTCATTGTTCTTGCCGTTCTTCTCCTTCAAAAGCTTCAAGTGCTGGTCAATGTTCAGGGAAAGGTAGATGTGATCCTCCGGGTTCCGGAAGCCCAGGTCCTGGAAAAAGCGGATGGCCCGCTCGTTGTCAGCCTCGGTGTCAACCAGGACTATGCGCACGCCCGCCTGCGCCACCCGATCGCGGAAGGCCTGGAAAAGCCGGGTCGCCACCCCGTGCCGCTGATACTCGGGGTCAACCCCCATCCAGGCCAGGTGGCCGTACTTCCAGGCTGAATGGCTTTTCTCGATGGTCGTGCCCATGGCAAAACCGATGATCCTGTCATCATACTCGGCCACCAAGCACAGGCCGGGGTCCTCCTGGAACATGCCGGTAACCTCGAACTCGTCCCAGGTCCGATAGAGGTTGGGGGCGGCAGAAGACGTGAAAAGCTTCTCCCCCAGGTGAAACACTGAAGGTATGTCGTCTATCTCAATCTCCCTGATTTCCACGTAGGCCCTCCGCCGCTTACTCTCCTGCTCGTCTTCTCCCATGGCTTTTAATTCTCACCTCGATTTAAAGTTTCTACTGATATAAGCCAGGCTCGGCTTCATAAATTTTCTATGTATTATAACACAGCTCTCAAGCGCCGTCCCGAAAACTGGGGGCTATTTCATCTTCCATCGCAGTTTCAGATCGCAATCCGATTCTTCCCAGACGTGTATCCTGTAGGCTTCGCCCCTGCTCTTGCAGCGGAAAGCAAGGGAGGTGCATGTCTTTTCTTCCGCGGGCTTCTCGAGCACGAACCAGGGCGAGTTCCCTTTGCAATAGTGTTCGGGGTCCGGGTTTCGCCAGCCCAGCCTCTCCAGGTCCGGATTCGCGGGCACCGCCCCCCGCAAGGTAAAGCCGGCGCTCCATTCTCCCTCCTGGTCGCCGCAACCTTTGCCGGCCGACCAGTGCACCGCTTTTTCTTTGCCGCTCCACCTCTCCGCCATGAAAGCCAGGTCTCCCGGCGTCAGCATATCGCCCCTCCGGAGGAAGCACCGGTTTTCATGACAATGCCGCGAAGAGGCCCCCTCTTTTTCGTTTGGCACCATAACCTCGAGCTTGTCGAACCGGTAAACTTTCATGTCCGTTTCGAGGCGGCTGATATGGTCTATTAACATCCGGGCCTTGTAGTTGTTGGTCTTCAAGATTAACGTGAACTGCCTGTTCTTCATGTCCTTCAAGATAGCATCCAGGTCTTGCTTGATTTTCTCCAGGTCCTGATACTGATTAATCAGGCGGTAGTGGTAACTTTTATCAGCGTAATACTTAAAAGCGTGGACCGCGTCATGGGGGAAAAACACCAGGGACAGCCCTTGGCGATGCACCCTTTTGTCCAGGAACGCAGCGGCTTCTTCCCACCTTTCGCCGTGGAAAGCGCGCTTTTCATAGAAGTCCTGTAAAAGGGACAGGTTCAACGCAAGATAACCGGCCAGCACGAGGGCCCTGGCCCAGGCGGGCGCGCGCATCATCACCACACCAGCGGCAGCTGCAATCAAAGGCAGGACAGAAAACAGGGTCTTGCGGTGAAAAAACCGAAGCTCGAAGCTCGATCCCGCCAGCAATACAGCCAGGGGCAGAACAAACGATAAAAGCACGAGAAGCGTTTCTTTTTTCCTGTATCTGGAACATAAGACAGCCAGTGCCAGGAACAGGACAACCACTGCCGCGCCTGCATAGGGAGAAAAGGCGACCCCCTCCCTGAAGGAAAAGACAAGCCTGCCGATAACGGAAAGGGCTTCGGTTATATTAAATACGGAGGGAACTTCAATCCCTTTGATCCATGACTCCCGGTTCCACCACATGATCTTCTCGAGAACGAACCAACCGTAAGGGGAACAAAGGGCTATAACCGCGCCGCCGCTCGCCAGGTATTTCTTGAGCAGGTTGGATTCCCTTCTATAGAACAGGGCGACATAAAGAGGATGAAACAGATAAAGCAGGACGAGAGTTGGAGACACGAGCAGTCCGGCAACCAGGATGATCCAGTAGAGCAGGAGCTTGTAAGGCCGATACTTTTGACACAGCGCTATAAGGGCCCAAGTGGAGATCACGGCAAACAGCGTGATCAGGGTGTAGAACCTGATCTGCTGCGAGAAGTAGATGTAAGTGCTGGAGGCAGACAGTACCAGCCCGGCGATTAAGGCCGCGCTCTTGCCGAAGACTTCTTTTACAAGAAAGTAGAGAGATACCACCGAGAGAGCGCCGAAAAAGAGAGTGGGAATTTTAAGATACACCGGGCCATTACCAAAGGCCATCCAGGCCCGCAGCACCATAAAGTACAGAGGCCGAATCCAGTTGAAGTCGGTAAGCTCTTTGGCGTCCCGGATACTGAAGGCGTCGTCCACCCACAGGCTCTTGACCTCGATACGGTAGGCGGCCAGGATCAGGTAAAGACCCGCGATCAAAAGCAGGGGCGTGTTCCGATAAATTTTGGAAAGGAGACTCTTGTCGTCAGGCGGGGAAGGCATCCGAACCCGGGAGCTTTTTTCCATCCGGCTTTTCATGGTCCATTATATGATAAGTCGCTTTTCAGGAACGGACCAAAGCTATCAGCTATTGATAAGAATGTCAAAAGAGTGGGCTTGCGACATGTAAGGGGGTTTGAGGGAACTACACCTGGGAACGCGGCCGTCTCGGCCGCATATAAAAGCGGGCGTGGACATTGACGGTTTACTTGCCCCCCCCCTTACATGTCGCCGCCCCCAAAAGATTCGGATGTTTCCCTTGCAAACCCGCAAAAGTTAGGATATCCTAAAAATTGAGGAAGAGGTATTAACGCAAAAGAAAGGAAGAATACCATGAAAGTAGCGGTAAGCGCGGTCGAGCCGTCCCTGGACGCCCAGGTGGATCCCAGGTTTGGAAGGTGCGCCTATTTCGTGCTGGTGGATACCGACTCCATGCAGTACGAGGCCTTGGAGAACGAGAACGCTTACGCCGGAGGCGGCGCCGGCATTCAGGCGGGCCAGCTCATGTCGGACAAAGGTGCTTCCGCGGTCTTGACCGGCAACTGCGGTCCCAACGCCTACCGGGTGCTTTCGGAGGCCGGGCTCCAGCTTATAACCGGTGTTTCCGGCACGGTCCGGGAGGCCGTGGAAAAGTTCAAAGGCGGTGCTCTCAAACCGAGTTCCGCTCCGAACGTGGAAAGCCATGCCGGCATGGGTCGCGGCATGGGCGGCGGCCGAGGAATGGGCGGCGGCCGCGGCATGGGCCGAGGTATGGGCCAGGGCCGTGGTATGGGCCGCGGCATGGGTCAAGGAGGGCCGCAGGACGCTCCCCCCGGACCAGGCGCCGGCTCCGATCCCGGACAGAGCAGCATGTCCAAGGAAGAAGAAGTCTCCGTTCTGAAGGAACAGGCCCAAAGCCTTACCGAAGAGGTCCAGCGCATCCAGGAACGCATCCGAGAGCTGGAAAAGAAAAAGTAAGAGGACTTTTGCAAAATTCTTGCTTCTCCTTTTGGGAGCGAGTTCCCTGTCTGCCCTGTCTGCGTGCTTTGCAGATTGCACAACCGTGGACGCCATATTAAAATAGGGCACATTCCAGCAGAGGGGTTCTTATGCACCCCAATTTAGGGGATACTGCAATGAAAGCGGATCATGAACTTATAGACGAGATCATCAGGCGGATACTGGAGGTCGCGCATCCCGAAAGGATCATCCTTTTCGGTTCGGCCGCTTCGAACGAGATGACTCCTGACAGCGACATTGATCTTTTGATACTCGAACGAGATCCGGACGGGAAGCGGGAACGGAGATCGAGCATACGCCGGGCCTTGCAAGGCATGGGCTATCCTTTTGACATAATCTTGATGACCCCCGAGAGATTCGAGGAGAGCAAGAACATCGTGGGCGGCATGGCCTATCCCGCTCACAAGTACGGGAAAGTCATTTATGAGGCCGCCTGAAGAGGTCAAGCGCGAACTGGTCCGGCAATGGCTTGCAAAAGCCGAAAAAGATTTGGGATTGGCCTCGCACCTTTTGGAGGAGAACTCTCCATACCTCGAGGCCATTGGTTTCCACTCTCAGCAGGCCGCTGAGAAATTCCTCAAGCCTATCTGGTAGCACACCAGGTCGAGTTCCCCAAAACACATGATCTGGATGAACTGCTGGACCTTATCGCTTCCCAGGACAATAGTATGTCCGAGTCCCTTCGAGAGGCGGGCGGTTTAACGGATTACAGCGTTAATATTCGCTACCCCGGTTAATTGTGACTGAAATTTCCTTTGAAGAAGCAAGACAAGCAGTAGGGCTGGCTACAAAAGTGCGCGAAGCCATAATGGGATCATTGAAAGAGTACCTTGATCAAGGAAACAGATGAAAGGGGAAACGGAGGAGCGGCAAAAGCCTTATTAAGAGTGTAAGAAGTGCAATCCTTGGCTGCTGGCTTTTATGTCGGGGAGCCTCTTTCAAAAAATCTTATGATCGAGGTGGTAATAAAGTCTTTGAATGGTGGGAGCGAACTCCCTGTCTGCCCTGTCTGCGTGATACAATGATTTTGTATATCGCTGATATGAAACGTATGGGCGGGAGCTTCACACCCAGCTTGACGCCTGGGCTAAGGTTTTCTCTTCGAGGGGACCGGGAGCGTCGAGTTCCGATTCGTCCACGATGCGGTAGCTGTCGGGGTTTTTCATGAGTTCGGTGATGAGCTTGTGGGAGAGGCGGTGTCCGGACTTGTGGCAGTAGACCTCGCCCAGGACCGGCATGCCGGTCAGGGCCATGTCCCCGATCACGTCCAGGATTTTGTGTCGCACGCACTCGTCCTGATAGCGCATGCCCTCTTCATTCACCACTCCCTTGCTGTCCAGAACCAGGGCGTTCTCCAACGAGCCGCCCTTGGCAAGTCCCATGGAGCGCAGCCGGTTGACGTCCTCCAGGAAGCCGTAGGTCCGGGCCGCTGCTATTTCGCTTTCGAAATCCGCCGGGTTTATTCTAACGGCCCTTTGCTGGTAACGGAGATAGGGATGGTCGTAGGCTATGGAGCAGTTCACCGAGGGCACCAGGGAAGGCCGGATTGAGGCGCGGCTGCCGTTTATATTTACCTGCACCGGCTTTTCCACCACCAGGTAGCGGCGGGAACAGTCCAGCTTCCGGATACCCGCCGACTTGATGAGCGAGACAAAAGGAGCCGCGCTACCGTCCATGATGGGAAGCTCCGGGCCGTTGACCTCGATCTCCACCGAGTCTATCATGAGGGCGGACAGAGCAGCCATGAGATGCTCGATAGTGGATACGGAAACACCCCCTTCGCCGATGGTGGTGGCATTAATGCCGGACTTTATGTTTTCATAAGTCGCCACAATCCGGAGCGGCGGGTCCAGGTCCGTGCGCACGAACACGGTCCCGTGATCGGGCGGAGCCGGTTTTATGACTACCGTGGCCTCCTCGCCGGCGTGGACCCCAATGCCGCTGCAACTAACTGTTTTTTCTATGGTTCTTTTGCACATCCCGCTTTTTGCAAAACCTTTTTCTCTTCAGTGGTGGTATTTGTAAGTGGAAGTAGCGAAATTCGTGCCATAAAGAAAGGAGCTGGGGCTTTTTTCCGGCAGAACAAATCGAACCGGAGGTAACCCTTGTTGCAACCGGACACTGGAGCATGTTATTTTATTGAAGAAAATCAAGAGATTACGTAGCAAGCTCCCGCCGGAATGCTTGCCGCCCCTACCCGAAAAGGGACGATTTCCAGCTCATGTTTTCCTCATAAAATCGCTGAAAGAGTAGGATGAATCACTCAGAGGAGCGGCTCTTCTTCCCTAAAGTGTGGCACGAGAGCAACACAACAAAGACCGGTGTGCACCAATGCCGGGACTTGTCATCTATCTCTCTGTTTTAGCAGAACAAAACTTTTCCCGGGCACCGTGAGGCAAATATGCCACGCTTCCTGGTCCGAGCAAAGAATAAGCGGGGTTATGAATTCCGGGCACTCGTCAGAACCGCTTTCCCTAATTTACGGGCATAGCTGGCATCCCCTATAAAGCTGATTAGCGTTCCATCAGGTGGTTCCTCCCGGGCGATTGGCTACCCTGGAAGCCGGCCAGCTCATGGCGGTAAAGAAAAGGCAGGGCGAGGCCAGCCCGTTTGACGGGACCAACATGAAAGCAAAGCACCGGCTCATCTACGCAAGCGACGGCAGCACTCTACAGACCACTGCCTGCACCGTAAGCCTTCCGGAGGCAAAGGACGGAAGCACCGACATAGCCAACTTCTGGGACGTGGAGTACTCCGACAACGTGGTAATAGACTGTAAAGGACAAGAAGCCCGGACCGTGAGAGGAGTCGTGGTAAACAACAACGGAAACTACTTCCCGGCCCTGGCGCTTGATGACACAGAAAACAGCGGAGACAACATAAGCAAAACCTTCGTGATGAAAGTGGGCGCTCCCGCAGGGACCAACATCGGCGGCGGAGCCTATGCTGATGAAAGCGGGGGAACGCTCCAGTATTATGATCTCTACCGCCTTTTCAAAAGGTGAAGTGATAAACCCGGCGTAATGCTCCAACAAAAATGAGAAAGCCGGACTGATTTTACAAAGAGAGGGCCGTCTCTCGTAAGCGGGAGGCGGCCCTTTCTCTTCCGAGCCACTTAAAGCCGCAGGCCCGCTTGACATCCGGAGCGGCTGAAACTATCCTTTTCTCATACTCTTATTGCGCCCGTAGCTCAGTTGGACAGAGCAGCGGACTTCTAATCCGCAGGCCGCGTGTTCGAATCACGCCGGGCGCGCCAGTTAAAAAACAGATACGTCGGCAATATTCCAACATTTTCCGGGTGAAGCCAAGTAGAAAACACAGTCGAGTCTATGGGGGTTTTTGTGGGTTAATATGAGTTTGTTTGGACAAAGTGTGTCCAAATAGTGTCCAAACGGTCTTTCTATCGCCAAACCACGTTCCAACTAAGGTGATCTTGTATCTGCTTCCCGGACCAGATAAAAAGATCGTTCAATTTATCCGCGAC
>JAWOBU010000039.1:0-2791 GCA_046484135.1 bacterium | reverse complement strand
CGAAGGGGAAGGCCCTTCTGCCAGAAGTCGGGCGGAAGGTCCACCTTGATGGCGGAAGCCGAAAGCGTGTCCTGGAACGACCTCGAGAAAAAGAAAGCCTCCGGCGCCACTCCCCATTGGATGGAGGAAAAAAGTATGTCGTCCGGCTCGCCGGTGGTAAAGCCCAGGACCTCGTTCCGGAACTCCCGCTCGTCATAAGAAAAGTACTCCTCCCGCAGCTTACGGACCCGCCCGGAAAGCTCCTCCGAAGGACTCCATAACTCAACCCCGGTCTGATAGGCGGACTCAACCATCACAAACTCTCCCTTGCCTGAATAGGGGGCATGCCCCCCCGCTTTAAACATTCGGCGATTCCTGTTTTATAGTTTAACTCTCCGGAGGCCGCCTAACAAGTGGTATCGGCAAACTTGGGGCAAGAAAAGAATAATTTTTACCCCAAAACTCCCCTTTAAGGAAGACCCCTTGACTGCGCTTGGAGAATGTTTATAAATTTCATCAAGAAGCTGACAGCGGAGTACAGAGAGACAATAAAATTCTCGTTCAGTAGTAATTCTCTTGAATAACAGTAATCAACTGGGGCTTTTTACAAAAGGACAAACAGAGATTTTCAATGGAATTTTTGCAAGAACCTGCTTTAAAAACGTCATTTGAATAAGGAGGTTAGACTACAAATTTCGCAAATCGCCACCTCTTGCCCATAGCCTTTAAAATCATCCTGTGGTTTCGGCCCGGCATTTGAATAATACATTCGAAGGGACGGCCAAAAGCAATAGAGGATTAACGGTTAAGAGAAAAAAAGGAGGCGATAAAATGAAGGCGATCCAGGACAGTGATTTCAGACACATGGTGAGACTCAATGTTTTGAACCAGGCCCTCCGGAGCAAGCTGACCGCTGGACTGATCTACAAGCTGATCATCCGGGAGATCGGCAAGGAGGCAGAGGAGTACTCGCACGTATCGCTTTACCGGGAGCGGCTTTACATGCTGGAGAACCTTGCCATGGAGATAGCGCGCGGGTTTTCGCAGGGCAGGATCAGCCGCCAATACCTGGTGAGGATGTTCGATGTTTTCTTCGCCGGGATTCCGGAGTGGAAGAAAAAACGTGCCGAGCGCGCGGGGGTTTACGACTCGACTCCGCTTTTTATCACGCTCTCTCCCACCCAGAACTGCAACCTCCAGTGCAAGGGATGCTACGCCGGCGCCGGGGAAGGCAAAAAACCCACTTTAAGTTTTGACACGGTGGACAGGATACTGAGCCAGAAGAAGGAGCTGTGGGGCTCGTTCTTCACCACCATCAGCGGCGGCGAGCCCATGGTTTACCGGGACAACGGCAAGACCATCCTGGACGTGTTCGAAAAGCACCATGACCAGTTCTTCCTGATGTACACCAACGGGACCCTGCTCAACAAGGACGCGGCCCGCCGCATGGCCGAGCTCGGTAATGTTACTCCCGCCATCAGCGTGGAAGGCTTTGAAGAGGAAACCGACGACCGGCGGGGTAAAGGCGTTTACAAAAAGATACTTCAGGCCATGGAGAACCTCCGGGAGGCCGGCGTCATGTTCGGCATCTCCATGACCGCGACCAACGAGAACGCGGACCTTCTGCTGTCTCCCGAGATGATAGACTTCTGGATGGAACAGCAGGGCGCCTCTTACGCCTGGATGTTCCAGTACATGCCCATCGGCAGGGGATTGACCCTGGACCTGATGGTCCCGCCCGAGAAACGGGTCGAGCTCTACAACCGGGCCCGTGATCTAATCTACAACGACCGTCGGTTTATAGTGGACTTCTGGAACAACGGCCCGCTGACCAGGGGCTGCATCAGCGGCGGCCGCGACTGGGGCTACTTCTACATTGACTGGAACGGGAACGCGGCTCCTTGCGTGTTCGCGCCCTATTACAACGAGAACGCGCTCCAGGCCTTCGAGGAAGGCCGGACCCTGGACGATATCCGCAACTGCGATCTTTTCAAAGGCATCCGGGAGTGGCAGCACGAGTACGGCTACGGCAAGCCCTTGAAGGAAGTCGAGAACTGGATCGCGCCCTGTCCGGTGCGGGACAACCACGACTGCTTCTGCCAGATCCGCGATCAGGCGCAGGCCGAGCCCATGGACGAGTACGCGGAGCTGGCCATGGAGGACGAGGAGTACAAGCAGGGACTCACCGAGTACGGCCAAAAGGTCAAGTCCCTGACCCGGGACCTCTGGCACAAGCACTACCTGCGCACTGACGCCGACCGGGAGACCTCCTGAGCATCGTCTTTTTTGAAGGAGTTGCCTGGTTCTCATATCGAGGGCCGCGGTCACAAAAGGCCGTGGCCCTCCTTTTTGTGGAGACAGGCAGTGGTCTTGCCCCGGCCTACTGCTCTTTGATATGCTTTGTATATAAGGAGCGGTACAACGAACATGGACAAACCCGAAAGAAACCCTGATCTGGAAAAGCTGGTGGCCGCGGCCGTAAACGACTCTCCCTTTTATAAGCACGTGTCCATGCGGGTAAGAGAGTTCACTGACACGGGGTCGGTCATGGAGATGGAGGTCGGGGACGAGCACAAGAACCTGTGGGGCACCATGCACGGGGGCGCCTTGTCCGCGCTGGCGGACTCGTCCTGCGGGACCGCCATCACCCAGATTATGAGCGGCGAAGAGAAAGTGGTGACCCTGGATTTGCGGGTCCAGTTTTTGAAGCCGGTCACAAAAGGAACCCTGGTCTCCTATGGCAAGGTGGTCCACAAAAGCGGCAGACACGTGATCTCGGAGTGCGAGGTATTTGACGAAGAACAGGCGTTGG
>JAWOBU010000125.1:0-9006 GCA_046484135.1 bacterium | reverse complement strand
TCCACGTCCGGGTTCGGGTAGTAAGGCACGAATGCCAGGCTCGTCCCCTCTTGCGACCGCCCCTCGAAATGAGACACCGACTCCCGCAGAACGAAGTCCTCGTAGTTGTTGAAGCTGTGCAGAAGCGCCAGGTTATAGCCGCATACCAGCCCCAGCACCGCAATGGCCGCGATCCGCCTGCCGCGCGTGCCCGCTTCCAGCAAAGACGAAAGCACAAGCGCCGCGGCCAGCGCGAAAAAAGGCACCACCGGAGTGAACAGGTGAGGAACGCCCAGCTCGGAGAAACCGATCATAAAAACCAGGAAAGCCGCGGGGTACGACCATGTAACCAGCCGGGCGGGTGTACGGAACGAGGTGCGCGTAAAAAGCCCCCAAAGCGACATGAGGTACAAAGGCACCCCCAGCGCCAGGGGAAGCACCGCGGCGAACACGAACACAACCGGAGCATGCCATAAAAGCTCCGGCGATCTTCGCAAAAGCGGATCGAACCGGTTCTGGATGGCAAGCTCTAAAATTGCTTGCTCGACCGCTCCGGAGAGGTCCGCCAGGGTCGCCGGAGAAAGCAAGGCAAAGCCAAGGAAAGCGAAGATAAAAAGAAGCAGAAGCCGGCCCGAAAACAGGCGCGACCGGAAAGGCCGGTCCCGGCCCTGAAAGAAATGCGCCACCAGCAGGGGCACGATCGCGGGTGCGTGATACTTGGCAGCGAGGCAGAACCCGAACGCCAGCCCGCCCAGCACGTGGTATCGGAGCCTGGAACTCATTACCATGCCCCGCCCGCAAAAGAGGACCAAGAAAACACCGACCACAACCAGAACGTCGTTTTTCAGAAGCTGGGTGGAAAAAAGAAAAGCAGGAGAAGTGCACATGAGCAAAGCGCCGACAAGCGCGGCAGTCTCGCCGAACTCCCGCTGGACGTATACAAAGAACAGGAACACGGCAAAAGCGCCCAGTACCGCCACCAGGAGCCTTCCGAGCACAATGGTGGACACGAAGTCGAAGCTGTAATGAGAAAGCTCCCAGGCAAAGGACTCGAAGCTTTCAAAATGAAAAAGGGCCTGGTAGTTGGAAGCCAGGTAGGACCCGAGATAGACAAAAGCGGTAAGCTCGGGCATGAGTCCCGGATACTTGTGGGTGCCGGGGTTGTAATCGAGCTCGGTTACCATTTGCACGGCGCCGTCGCGTACCCACCTCTCGTCCTCCACGCAGAAGCCGGGCAGGAAAAGACCGATAGACAAGGCCCGGTCCAACAGAAAAAAGAGGATGATAAAAAGTGCGACGGTCCGGCCGCGGACTATGGGCTTTTGCTCTTCCATGCTTATATGTTAGGCCAAAAATCCGCAGGTAAAAAAGGGGGCCTTCCGGAAAATAAGGAGGGCCTCCCCTGACTGCGCTCTTTGCCGGCAATACAAAGGCATTGCCTCCATGAAAGCCGGAGCAGTTCCGGGATCGACGGGCTGTAAGCTTGAAGGAGGACAGAACCAGAGATTGCCCTTTTTCATGCCCCAGGCCCCCGATTCTTCAGGCTGATTATGTAAAAATCCGGTTTTTCTCTTGATTTCAGCCCCCGATTCCGGCTAGAATGGGGAGGAGAAGCATGTAAGAAGAAAACGGATATATTGCCTGAAAGCGACAAGCTCTGGAAGCAAATAATGAGGAGGTTCTAAGGTGACTAAGATCAAACCGTTGCGCGATAACGTACTTTTCCGGGACTTCTCCGATAAAGAGATTGCCGTGCTGTCCAAGTACATGGAAGAAAAAAGCATAGCGGCCCCTACCCCCTTGTTCCTGGAGAACATGCCGGGCGAGTCCATGTTCATCATAGTTTCCGGCGCCATCAACATAGCCAAGATGCGGGGGGAAGGCGAGACCGAGACCTTGATGACCCTGGGGGCGGGAGACTTTTTCGGGGAGCTGGCGCTGGTGGAAAACGGCCCCCGGGCGGTCTCCGCCCTGACCGCCCAGGACTCGCAGCTTCTGGTCATGAAAAGGAGTGCGTTTGAAAAGATGATGGAAGAATCGCCCCAGATCGCCGTCAAAGTTGTCATGGGCATGTACAAGACGGTAACCAGCCGCATCAAGTCCTGTTCGCCCCGGATCCAGGAGATGCTGATGGGGAAAGAACCGTCATAGAGCCGGTCCCGCTCTATCCGGCCCGCTCGGCCGGTCAAACCGTTCCGAGGAGTTTAAAAACATGGAAATCATAGCCATCGTAATACTGGCCGCCATCCTTATCGCCGGGCTTCTGGTGTTTGTCAGCTTGAAACGAGTGGTGGACCTGGAGCTCGAAAACCGCGACCGTTTCGCAAAGCTCCAGGAAAAACTGAACTCCATCGAAAACAAGCTGACCCCCTCTTCCCGGGAGGGAGAGAACAAGGTTGAGTAACTCCTTCTTCCTTAAAGTTGCCGCTGTAACCGTTCTCGTTATTGGATTCTGCGCCGTGCTCATGGCGCTCTTGCCGGGGGACCCACGGGACAAGGCCCCGCTGGTAGGCGGACTGATGCTGGGACTTCTGCTCATCGGGATCGTGGTCTACCTTGTATTCATGCCCCGCCTGTACAAGAAAAAGCTCGAAGACAAGGGAAATAAAAGCCTCCGAAGATACCTCATGACCGATCCCCGCTTCCAGGACGCCCTAAAAAGCAGTACCGAAAAATGGCAGGGAGAAGACACCGCCTCTCAGAATGTCCCCCGCGAAAAGGAACACAAACAAGAAGAGCAGCCGCAAAGCACAGGCGAGACCCCCGACCAAAAGGAGGAGAAAAAGAAATCCTCCCGGGAACCGCCTGATGAAGACGACCTCTTCGGCTAAATAATAAAATCAAGACCCGCCACCATAACCATGAAAAACCACTCTTGTCCAAAACAAATTTTTATTTCACGCAAAGACGCTAAGCCGCAAAAGCAAGACAAAGAAACTTGCACCGTTGCGATACTTTTCGGAGAGCATCTTCCGACCCGCTTTTCAAGAAGTCTCAATTCCGGAAAAGCCGGGCTTCGCCGGACCACTAAGCAGGTCTTGTCTCCTGTCTTTAAATTCAAAATAAATTCTTCTTTCTCTGCGTCTTGGCGCCTCTGCGTGATACAATTCTTTCCCTCTGTCTTATATTTTGGATGACACTGATGAAAAACCCCGCTTCCCAAACAACCAAAGAACTCCTGCACATCTACGAACTTCTCTACAACCATTTCGGGCCCCTCCACTGGTGGCCCGCGGACACGCCCTTTGAAGTAATGGTCGGAGCCATCCTTACCCAGAACACCTCCTGGAAAAACGTGGAAAAGGCCATCGCCAACCTGAAGGAACAAGGCAAGCTCTCGCCGGAAAAGATAAAGAGGTCCCGCAGGCAAACCCTGGCCCGGCTTATACGGCCGTCCGGTTACTTCAACCAGAAGGCGGAAAGGCTCCAAGACTTTGCCGACTACTTTGTCCGAAACTACCGGGGAGACTGGCGCCGGATGGCAAAGAGGGAAACGGCAGAGCTCCGGAGGGAACTCCTCGCCTTGCGCGGCATCGGACCCGAGACCGCGGACTCCATCCTTCTTTACGCCCTTTACAAGACCGTGTTCGTGGTGGACGCTTATACGCGCCGGGCCTTCTCCCGCCTGGGCCATATCCCGCCGGACGCCGGCTACGAGACCACGCAGAAATTTTTTGTTGACCACCTGCCCGCCGACCAAAAGCTCTACAACGAGTTCCACGCCCAGGTGGTCTACCTGGGCAAGGACTACTGCCGGCCCCGGCCGAAATGCGACTTATGCCCGCTGGCAACACTTGAAAGGTGCCGGGTAGAAAAATGACAATTCATTCACACTTAACCGTGGAAAAAGGTAGCATGAATCTCCAGCGTAGCTTTATTGCTGTGTCAAACGTTTTATATCGCTCCCAGGCTGAGTATTGGTACGATGTAAGTCGCGACTGAAGTCGCTCGCACAGTGTTCTCATCTCTCCTTTGACAAAACAGCAGGGAGTCTGTCCGCCACGTCAGAAAAGAGGGATATCTCCATTGACAGGATTGGGCAGCGGGAGCATTATAATAAAAAGGAAAGATTTTTATGCACGAGATGGGAATAGCGCTCCAGATCATGGAGATAGTGAACCAGAGCCTGCCAGGAGACGAAGACCTCCGGGTGAAATCCATCCAGCTCCGGGTGGGAAAGCTGAGCGCGGTGGTTCCGCAGTCGCTTCGCTTCTGCATGGACGTGGTCACCAAGGACACGGCCGCCCAAGGCGCCGAGCTGTACCTGGAGGAAGTCCCGGTGGTGGTCGAATGCAGTGATTGCGGGGAGCGGACCGAGATCGAACGTCCTCCCTTCGAGTGCGGCGGTTGCAAGAGTACGAGCGTAGACATCATCTCCGGCCGGGAGATGGTGGTGGACTCCATCGAGGTCGAGGAAAAACCGCCCGGCGAAGCCGCGGGCGGGGATTAAAGGAGTATAACCATGCACAAGGAAGGCGGTACGCAAAAGATATCGGTGGCGAAAAACATACTTGACGTAAACGACCGGATGGCAGCCGAGAACCGGCGCTCGTTCGGCGAACTCGGGCTTTTCGTGCTCAACGTGATGAGCTCGCCCGGCTCCGGCAAAACCACGCTTCTTATGAAGACCATCCACGACCTCATGGACCACTATCGCGTGGGCGTGGTGGTGGGCGATATCTGCACCACCAACGACGCAGAGCTTCTGAGCCTGCACGGGCACGTGCCGGTGGTCCAGATCTGCACCGACGACTTCGGAGGGGACTGCCACCTGGCAGCCCACGTGGTCAAAGACGCGGCCTCCGGCCTGGACCTCGAGTCACTGGACATCCTCATCATCGAGAACGTGGGAAACCTGGTCTGCCCCGCCGAGTTCGACGTAGGAGAAGACAAGAAGGTGGTGATCCTTTCCGTGACCGAAGGCGAAGACAAGCCCGTCAAGTACCCTCTCATGTTCAGGATCAGCGACGTGGCACTGTTGAACAAGATAGACCTGGTCCCGCACCTCGACTATGACAAGGACAAGGCCATCCGGTTCATAAAACAGGTGAACCCCGCCATACCGGTGTTCGAGCTCTCCGGCCGGACCCGCCAGGGAATGGACCCGTGGCTGGATTGGATTCGCGAACAAGCCGCCAAAAAGAAAAAAGCGACTGCCTAGTAGTTCATCATCTTAAGTTTGGCAGCGCAGTATGAGAGCCGCTGAAGATTTCAAGGAGGAGGAAATGAAGAAGTTATCGGTTCTGGCTTTGTGTCTTTTGTTTCTTTTCGCCACCGGCTCGGTCCGGGACCCGGACCCGGTGGATTACGTGAACCCTTATATCGGGACCCACGGCGGGATCGGGCCCAGTCTCTACGGCGGCATGATTCCCGGCGTCACCCGGCCTTTCGGCATGGTCCAGTGGACGCCCATGACGCGGCTCAACAAGATCGGCGGATGTCCCTACCGCTACGGGGACCACACCATCATGGGATTTCAGGGAACCCGCCAGCCCGCGGTGTGGATGGGCGATTACGGTTACGTGTCGGTCATGCCGGGCCAAGGCGAGGTCGAGCCGGGCTTTAAGGACAGGGACGTCCGCTTTTCCCACGACGACGAGAAGACCACGCCTTATTACTACCATGTCGAGATGGGGGACATGAAAACGGAGCTCGCCGCTTCCGTGCGGTCATCCATCATGCGCTTCTCCTTCAAGGGAGAAGAAGAGCCTCACCTGGTAATAGACGCGAGCCGCGAGCAAGACTTCTCCGGCAGCGTTACCGTGGACCCGGACAACAACCGCATTATCGGCTATAACACCGACCGGCACTCCGCCCACCTCGGTCCGCCGCTTCCCAACTTCAAAGGCCACTTCGTGATCGAGTTCGACACTCCCATAACCGGCTTTGGTATCTATAAGGGTGAAGAGCTCGTAAAGGGGACCGCTCACGCCGAGGGCGACAGGTTGGGCGCCTTTGTGAAGTTCGAGAAGGGCACCAAGTCGTTCCAGGCCCGAATCGGGACCTCGCTTATCAGCCTGTCGCAGGCGGAAGAGAACCTTAAGAAAGAGATTCCGGGCTGGGACCTTGACAAGATAAAGAACGAGGGACGCGCCGAGTGGAACCGGAAGCTCGGCCGCATCGAGGTCGAGGGAGGCACGCGCGACGACAAGGTCAACTTCTACACCGGAATGTACCACGCTCATCTGTATCCGCGCATCTTTTCCGAGTACGGCCGGTACTACAGCGCGTTCGACGACGAGGTGCACGAAGGGGTTGCTTACAACGACTACTCGCTGTGGGACACCTTCCGGGCGGAGCATCCCCTGCTCATACTTACGTCTTCCGAGCGGGTGGGAGACATGATGAAAAGCCTTCTCCAGATGTACGAAGAGGGAGGCTGGCTTCCCAAGTGGCCGAACCCCACTTATACCGGCATCATGATCGGCTCGCACGCGGACTCGGTGCTGGCTGACGCCTGGGTAAAGGGCATCCGGGGCTTTGACCTGGATAAAGCTTATGAAGCCACCCGCAAGAACGCCATGGTCCCGCCCGAAGGCGACAAGCACAAGAAGTGGGGAGACCGCGATCCCTGGACCAGCGTCGAATCGCGGGGCGGGCTTTACTGGTACAAGAAGCTGGGTTACGTGCCGGTGGACAAGACCGCGGAGTCGGTCTCCCGCACTCTCGAGTTCGCCTACGACGACTTCTGCGTGGCGCAACTCGCCAAGGCCGCGGGCGAGACCGAGGATTACAAAACATTAATGCAAAGAAGCAAGAACTATAAGAACCTCTACCAGGACGGCTACTTCCAGGGCCGGAAGTCGGACGGCTCCTGGGCGGGACACAAAGGGTACACCGAGAGCGTGAAATGGGGATACATGTTCTGCGCCATGCAGGACGTGCAAGGCATGATCGAGATGATGGGCGGACCCGAGGATTTCGAGAACAAGCTGGACAAGGTGTTTGTGCCGGTCTTGCGCATCTACCGCTACACCCACACCAACGAGCCGGTCCACCATTACATCTATCTTTACGACTACAGCGGCAGCCCCTGGAAGGCACAGAAACAGGCCCGGCTGGCACTCGACAAGTACTACCACAACAAGCCCGCCGGACTGGTGGGCAACGACGACTGCGGCCAGATGTCCGCCTGGTACATCTTCAGCTCCATGGGCTTTTACCCGGTTACTCCCGGCACCGACCTCTACGCCATGGGAAGCCCGCTCTGGGACAAGGTCCGCGTCCATATAGGCGAGCCGTACGACGAGGCCACCTTCGAGGTCGTGGCCGAAAACCAGGCGCCCGACAACTACTACATCCAGTCCGCCACCCTGAACGGCGAGCCTTTGAACACGCCCTTCTTAAAGCACAGCGACATAGTGCAAGGCGGCAAGCTTGTCCTTGAGATGGGGTCCGAGCCGAACAAGCAGTGGGGGACGAAGTAAAAAGGATATGTAATGGACAGGAGGAACTTTGCGCTGTTTCTTTTTAAGCACCAACGAAGGAGGCTTCTTGCGAGTCAACGCCATGGTGGCCCGGTCCTCGATGTGCCACTCCAACGCCTCCCGCCGGGCTTGCGCACCGGGCTATGATACGCCGAACTTTCAACGCTCAGGAATGTGAGGCGGAGTCCGGAAATAATACACGAACAACTTCACGAGCAAGTAACGGGCCTTTTTGTCCGGTCCGGCAAACGGAGATTGAGCCTGGTTGACATGTTCAGCTTTGATATCATGAAAAATGATTTATGAAAACGTGCGGGGAGTTACTCTTCCTCTTCCCCCAATGCCTTGTTGATATCCGGCGGGAACTTCTCCAGGAGCCTTTCCGGCGTGATCTTCTTTTTGGGTTTCCAGGGCGTGTTTCCCATCATGAGCCGGCCGGTGTCCGGGTCTTCGCGCAGGTTCGCTTCAATGGGGTAGTAGCGGTTGTGCTCCTTGATGAGCTGGTTTATGTGTTCCAGGTCCAGGGTCTCGACAATGACGCGCCAGAGGGTGTTGAACTTGTCCGGGTCGTGCTGGTAGTTGTCCGCGACCATCTTCCACTTTCTCTCCAGCTCCTGGTGGAGCTCCTCCTCCAGGTCCTCGACGTACCTGGCCCGAACAGCGTAAGACGGCGGGCCCATCCGCGCCCGGATTTTCTGCTCCATGGGAACGTCAAAGTTCACCTGCGGGATGTGAACCGGGTTGCCCATCAGATCGGGAGGAAGGTCCTCCGGACGGATGCCCCCCGAAAGCAAAAGATCTATGTACTTGTCCTCACCAAACTTCTCCAAAAACTTCTGCTTCTCCCTGTCTGTCTTGTCAACCATGGTATCTCTCCTATGCAGGAAAACTCCAGCCTCTCTACCAATCAATCTAACACGAGCCGGCCAAGGTATCAATCGGCTATTATAAACATCAAAACCCCAAAACCCCTTGACCCGTTATCCATATGAAATATAATGAGAGTATAGCTACACAAAACCCTTCCGGGAGGAAATGCCATGAGCAAAAGTCTGCTTGAAACCGTCCGCGTGTTCTTCTTCGCCTTTATAATCACAGCAAGCCTGGCCGGCGCAAACTGCGGCGGCTCCTCCGGCGGAGGCTCTGATGATGATTCCGCCCCCTCAAACAACGCCCCTGTTGTCGAGCAGGCCTTCGCTCCCGTCAGCGCTGACGAGGACACCACAGCCTATGTGGGCGAGGTAAGCACGCACTTCTCCGACCCGGACGGCGATGCCCTGACTTACTCTGTCCAAGGCTTCACCAGCGTAAACGCCGCGCTTGCCGGAGACACCATACAACTCTCCGCGCCCGCCGACTGGAACGGCTCCGAGACCGGGAGCGTGAGCGCTTGCGACACCGACGGCGCCTGCGCTTCTACGCCCCTCGAGGTCGAGTTCACCCCCGTGAACGACCCGCCTGCCGTCTCCGGCATTCCCGACGTGAGCATGGCCGAAGACGAGACCCTCACAACATCATGGAGCCTTGATGATTACGCGGATGCTGTCGAGGCCGCGGACAGCGAGCTCGCCTGGTCTTACTCCGGCAACAGCAACATCAG
>JAWOBU010000093.1:0-8433 GCA_046484135.1 bacterium | reverse complement strand
GATCATGGGCACGTGCATGGTGGAGTTATAAAGGAAGATGCCGTGGGTCGCTTCTTCATGCTCCCCCAGGCCCTCGCCGTGGTCGGAGGTTATAATAACCACGGTTTTCCGCCTTAAGTTTTTCCGGTCCAGGAGGTTCATGACCCTTTCGAGCTCGTGGTCCACGTATGCAATCTCCCCGTCATAAGGGTCTCCGGTTGCGTCCTTGAACTTTTCGGGCGGCACGTAGGGGGCGTGCGGATCGAAGTAGTGAAGCCAGAGGAACCATTTTTTGTTGGCGTTCTTTTCAATCCAGTTGACGGCCCGTTCGGAGACGAGGGAGGCTTGGATTTCAGCTATGCCTGAGCTCTTGGTTGGTTCCTTTGAGAGCCGGTCGTCATAGTGCTCAAAACCCTGAGAGAGACCGAACTGTTCGTTGAGCACGAAGGCGGAGATGATGGCGCCGGTGAGATACCCTTTTTCCCGGAGGACCTCGGCCATGGTTACGGCTTCGCGGGGAAGTTTATAAAGCCCGTTGTCCCGGACTCCGTGATTAAAGGAATGAAGTCCCGTCAAGATGGTGGCGTGGGAGGGGAGGGTGATGGGCTGGATGGCGTAAGCGCGTTCCATTTTTACGCCTTGTGCCGCAATGGAGTCTATTACCGGAGTCTTTGCATTTCCGTACCCGTAACATCCCAGGCGGTCGGCCCGGCAGGTATCAATGCTGACGATGAGGAGGTTCCTCTCTTCCGGGTCTGCCGCGGGCGGCGGCAGGGTTTGCACATAGTAAACCGCTCCCCCGGCTGCGCCGGCAGCCACCGCCAGAACCAGCGCCAGCAGGACGGCCCGCTTTTTCATTCGGGCCCGGGCCTGCTCTTTTTCCTGCAACACCTTTTTGACCGCCCGGCGGGAGACGCCCAACTCCCGGGAAAGCTCGGAGATGGAGCTTTTGGGATATTGCTTTATGATTTTCTTTTTGTCCTCGGTCGAGATGCTCATGGAAAGATATTATAGTTTTGCGGCCGGGGACCTGCAAACGGGTCGGATGGCCCATGTTTAGGGGTGGGAGTTGTAGGCGGCGGGACTCGGTGGTCCTCGGGAGATATCGGTTGTCAGTCTTCTTTTTCCTTCACTTCCGGAAACTCGGCGTTCAGGAAGTTTATAAGGTCATAGTTGAACTTTTCAGTTTCTTCCACCATGGGGTAATGGCCGCTGTAGGAGTACTTGTGATAGTTGCTTACCGGGAGCTCGTAGTCCATGTAGAGGGCTTCGTCTTCGGTTATGATGGGATCGTACTGCCCGCGGATGATGAGCACAGGCGCTCTTATCTTTGAGAGGTTGTCGGCGAGGTCTCCTTCGCCCGTAACCATGAGCGCTTTGTGGGCGGCCTCGACTTCCTTTCTCATCTCCTCCGAGGTCAGGGCCCGCATCTTGTAGTCGGTCACGTTCTCTATGAACTCCTTGGAGTTTCCTTCCCGCTGGGCGATGATGTTCTTACGGGTGGCAAGCGACGCGTGTTTCACGTCCTGGTTCAGGGTCGAGTACATGGCGTTCTGCAGGGGTTTTTCCCAGCTTCCGTACATCTTTTTAACAGTGGGCAGGAGAACGTTCACCTTGGCCGCTTTCTCGTACTGGATGTACTTGGGCCCGGCCCAGCGGGGCAGGTCGTGGAGGGAGAAGGAGTCCTTGCCCCCGAAGCTGTCCACCAGGACCAGCTTGTTCACCCGGTCCGGGTTCTCCAGGGCATATTGGGCGGCGATCTTGCCTCCCAGGCCGTGCCCGACCAGGGACGCCTTTTCCATTCCCATCTCGTCCATGAATGCGGCGAGGTATCCGGTAAAATCCTCGAGGGTGTAATCTTTGTCCGGCTTGTCCGAGGCCCCGAAGCCCGGAAGGTCGGGAGCCACTACGTGAAACCCCGCCTCGGCAAGTGCTTGGATGTTATAGTTCCAGGAGTCCGCAGTGGCCACCGCGCCCGAATGAAGAAGCGACTGAGAAAGCGGAAGATACCCGATAAAAATGCTGGAAATGTCAGCCAGCGGGTTTATGGCGAGCGACTCGCCCGCGTGCATGGGAATCACTCCCCCGTGGATCAGGACCACGTCCGGGCCGCTGCCCGCTTCCATGTAGGCCATGTTTGCGTCCGCCGCCATTACGGTCTTGGGCTCGATTACGTAGGGCCGTTGTACCGGCGGAGTAGTGGAGACCCGCTCGTTGATCGGGCCTTCCAGGTAATAACAACCCCCCACCGCCAATGCCGCCAACACCACAAAAGCTATCATCCGTGATCTTTTCATACCGAACCTCCTGCCGAATCGTGGATATATCTCATGTCTTGCGGGTGAAACCATTTTACAAGCCCCCGCCCGGAACAATCAATAGTCCTATACCATAATCGCAAGCAGTTGTAAAGATGTTTTCAAAAGAATAGTAAAGATTTCCTTGATTTACTTCCGGGCGGCAAAGGCGGCCGGGTTGAAGTACAGGGTCAGGGACACCTGGTTCGCCAGTGAGGATTCGTACATATCGTCCACCTTGAACCGGTTCCATGTGGTCTGGTTGGCTATCTCCATAATGAGGTCGTTTTCAATCTCGAACCTTGCTCCGAGCATGATGCCGGGAAACGGGGTCCCGGAGTCGCGCTTTTCTTCTTCCATCTGGCTGTCAAAGTAGTCAATGTGTTTTCTCATCATGATGGCGCCTGCCACAGGCCCAGCGAACCAGGTGCCGAGGTCGGTGGAGTAGGGAAACACCAGCGCCGTGGATAGCTGGAGCACAGAAGCGGCAACGTCGGCTTCGCCGCTGTCTACCTCTGCTTCCCACCGGGCGGTCCCGTAGTTCGCCTCCAGTCGGGAGGTGGTGTTTGCAAAGGGAAAGGCCCCTTTGCGGTAGGCCATGCCGTAAAAGTAAGTGGAAGGAAGTACGTCCTCCTGCAACTCTTCAGAGCCCATCATGCGAAAGGCCCCAGTAAGCCCCACGGACGGCTCTGCCCGCGCGGAAATGACCCGGTCCAGGTCCAGCCTCTCGCCGCGGCGCAGGTAGATAAGACCGGTGTAAAGGTCCTGGCCCGAGCCGGGAGCATACGCCTCGATCCGGCTCCAGCCCGCGTCTTCGGCATAGCCGTTCGGTAGAGAACCTTTTTCAGCGCCGTCCACCGAGAGCACGGAACCCGCCAGCCGGTCGCCGTAGCTGTAGACCACGGGCTTGCCCTGCCTTCGGACCTTTCCGGAAAGGATGACCGGGTCGGCGCCCAGAATGTCGCTCCGGGCGAAGGGCCGCTGTTCCCCGTGGGTGAAATAATAAGTCTGTCGCTGGGCGTAATCATGGGCCTCGGATATGCTCACCGCGCCGTCGCGGTTCCGGTCGCCTTTTATCATCCCCTCCAGAAAGAAATGGGTGTAAATGTCGTTTTTAAGCTCCGAGTCCTCCCGCGCCGTCTCTCCCCAGCCGCAGGCCCCGATGATCACCGACGCCCGGCTTGCGAACTCGACCGGCTTTACCAGGAAGCCGGACTTGGTGTGTTCGAGCTCTTCCCTGATCTCGGGCGGCAGCTCGCTCTTTCCCATTCCCGAGTGGCAGGAGGCCATCATGAGCACCTTGCGCTCTGAGGTCAGGTTGTTGAAGGACCGGATGAGTTTTTCCAGGTCCAGGGCGGTTTGCGTTACATTTTCGAACTCGGTATCAAAGGTTACGAGGTACTGATGAAGTCTGTGTTCTTTGTCGCGGGCCAGGGTTCCGTGGGTGGAGAAGTAGATGATGACGATGTCGTCGGGGCTGGTGTTCATGTTTTCGATCTTTTGGAATGCCTGCCTGATTCGTTGGCGGGTGGTTTTCTCCGGCCCGGTCAGAAGTGTTACATGGTCGAAGTAGCCGATCTCCGGGTCCCGGAGCTTTCGGGCCATGTCGCGGGCGTCTTTTTCCGCGAACTCGAGGTCCTTCCACACCGGGTCCTGGAACTGGTTTATCCCGACCACCAATGCCAGCCTTTGGGGGGCGTAGGCCCGGTCAAGTTGGTTTTGGGGAAGTTTTACCTGGGTCTTGGCGTTCGATACGATAAAAAGGGTCGCTATAACTGTGGCTATCGCGGTCCGGATTTTCCCTGCCATGGTTTCACCTCTACCTCGAAACAATCCATCCAGGCTTTTTTAATCGTATCCTTATGTTGTTGTTTTCGATTTTCGGTAAAGGCCAATAATACCCTTTTTTCGAGTTCATGTAAAGAGGTCTCTTCATGGAAGGACGCGGCGCAGAAGGTGCGACTGCCGGCCGGTCCGGAAAGGGTGTAGGAGTAGAGACCTTCATTTTCTTCGAAATCGTAGGCGCCCGGGCTTTTTCTCTGTTCCGAGCGGAGTATGGTAACGTTCTTGTCAGGCGTCACCTTTGTGAGGTAAACATGGGCAGGGCCGCTGATGCGGTAGCGGAACATGAGGCTGGTGCCCTGCGGAAGTACGGCGTGGTTCATGCCCCGCTCCAGCTTCGGCTTTCGCCCTTCCGGGGTTTTCGGAGGCATGGTAACGAACCGGAGCGAGATATCGAGGGGAGTGGTTATGCCGGGTCCCTTGATATTCTGATGATGGCCCGACTTTTGATGGTCCGAGACAAAGAAAAAAACCAGGGCCGCGACCAGTACCAGCGAGGCGGCCATCGGAAGAATCTTCTTCCACGATTTCGCGGGCCGATTGCCGTAGAGCTCGGCCGCCTTTTGTGACGACGCTTTTACGGCTCTCTTGCCGCCAAGCTCGGAGCCGGCGCTGTTGATGTCTTTGCTTCGCTCCGAGGCCATGGCGCCATACAAAAGCGCCTGTTCGTACTCATCGGGAAGCTCGGCAAAGAACCTTTCGCACTCCTCGCAGCCGGACTCCAGGTGTTCCACGAGTTCTTTGCGCTCTTCTTCGGAAAGCTCCCCTTGCAGGGCCTGGTCCAGTTTGTCGCGGGTCAGCTTACATTCCTTCATAGCTTCTTGTCCTTGATGCTCATGTATAGGAGGCTCTTTCTGAGCTTGCCCCTGCCGCGGGAGAGCCGGGTGGTTACCGCGGTCTGGGAGATACCTTCCCGTTCGGCGATGTCGGCGACGGTCATCTCATGGAAGTAAAAAAGTTCGATGGCCTTTTTAAGGCCGTCCTCGGAAAGCGAGTCAAGGGCGCGCCGGATCATCTTCTCTTTTTCCTGCTTTAAAAGCTCGGTCTCGGGGTCGTCATCCGGGCAGTCGTTCATGGTATGGGCGAGCTCGCGGGCGGCCTCGTTGCGGGTCTGGTTCTTCCTGGCGTGGTCTATCCCGCAGTTGTGGGTGATGCGCACCGCCCAGGCCTTGAGGTTATAAGGCGGGCCAAAACTTTTCAGGCTCTCCATGATCTTTACCATGGCCTTTTGCTGGAGGTCCTCCGCAACAGCGCGCTCCCCTCCCGCATAGGAAAATGCGACCGAGTACACCAGTCCCACTGTCCGCTCCGCGATCTCCTCGGCGGCACGAACGTCACCTGCCAGAGCGTGCTCTACAAGCTCCTTGTCAGTCATGATCAGTCATAGTCTTACGATCAGCGCTTTGTCGTCATGCTATTTTCATCATCTAAAACGAACAGCCTTGAAAAATGTCACAGGAATTTGACATTGTCAAATCCAACCACGAATATGGAAGGGATGTGACAAATCCTTGGTTTTTTCATAAAATTACGAGGAACATTTGAAGACTTTATCGCAGGAGGATTTCGATGAAGGCATGTCAAAAGGCAAAAAGTCTATGGGCATTTATCCTCGCGCTGGTTCTGGTGTTTTCGATGTACGCTTGCGGGGAGAGCGGGAACGATAGTACCTCGTTCGAATCCGTAAATCTGCCTGCCGGTAAGATGGAAGGACTGGTTGGAGTTGACTTGCAAAACTTAAGCGATGCTTCCGGCTCTTTTAGCTCGCTTTCGTCCCTTCAGGGTACAACGGCAGTCTCTAACGCTCTGATCAAGGTAAAGGGGACCAACTTGAGAGGAATAAGTGGTTCCGATGGCAAGTTTGAGATCAACGGAGTACCAGCGGGAGTGCATGACCTTATCTATGAGTATGACCGAAACGGGGATGGTGAGTATGAATACTCGGAAATCATTGAAGGGATTAATATGCCCGCTGACAGTGGTCTTCATCTTGGTTGGCTGAAAATGAATAAGACGGGAGAGATAAGCGGGACGGTTACTTTGGAGGGAGCAAGTACCGGCAATCTGTGCGTTACCGTGTTCGTGCCGGGTACCAGTTACACCGCCATAACGGATGATAGCGGCAACTATGTTATATCCGGGGTGCCGGAAGGCGAACACAAGGTGGCGGCGGTAAAAGACGGCTACTGTTTTTCTTCAGTTGACGGAGTAACCGTCGAAACTGGCGTGCGGACC
Organism: bacterium; assembly: GCA_046484135.1. GTDB lineage: Bacteria > RBG-13-61-14 > RBG-13-61-14 > RBG-13-61-14 > DATKZS01 > CAYQTK01. The sequence goes on along the minus strand of JAWOBU010000093.1, from coordinate 2,080 downwards.
CAATCGGTCAATATGGACCTTCAATCTTGTTCCGCTACCGGAAGCTTGACTGGCAGGGCGTATTTGTCCGACAGTGATGTTCATGAAGGTATAACGGCAAAACTGCTGAACACCCCATACGCCACGACCACTCTGAGTGAAGGTGAGTGGAGTTTTTCGGGAGTTCCGGTAGGTGTCTATCGAATCAAGTTTTCTAAATACGGGTACAATCCGATCATTGTGGACAACGTCATGGTCTCAGATATGATTGGAGCTTATATGGTAAATGACGTATACCTCACTCCCGCTGACAGCCCGGATTTTGACGGCGACGGCACGGATGATGATAAGGACAATGACAACGATAACGATGGTGTCGCGGATGAAAATGACGATTTCCCTCAAAACCCCTACGAGACAGTAGACACGGACAACGACGGGATCGGTGATAATGCCGACCCGGATGATGATGGTGATGGATTCCCCGATATTGAAGAAATATTTGCTGGGAGTGATTCCAAAAACTCTCAAAGCTTGCCGGGCTTTATCGTGTACGTGGCAGGCGCAGAGAAAAACGAGATCTGGCGCATGAATCCCGATGGTTCCAATCAGGAAAAGTTGATAACTATGACCGGCTATAAAATTATTAACCCGCGCGTTTCGCCGGACGGGACACAAATCGGGTTCTTTAAAAAAGAAGCGGAGTTTTCAACAAATAATGGAGTAATGTTGATGAACTTGGACGGTAGTAGTGCCTATGAAGTAATAGATACCGGAAGTGACGGCAGTGGTAACTTCTGGGGATTCTCCCCAAGTGGCGAAAATCTTCTTTTCATGAGAGACGTATCAAGCGGATCTTCGCAAAACTACGAGTTGTTCGTCTCCAACATTGACGGGACCAGCCAAGTGAATCTCTCCAATGAGGGAGATAATACGGTTTCTGCAAATTTCTCTCCAGACGGCTCAAAGATCGTTTATGGTGTGGGGGCTCCTTATTGCAGCGCCTGTTCAGATTTATGGATCATGAACGCTGACGGATCCAATCAACAATTCCTGATTGATACGAACGGAGGTTCTGACGGCAACCCGCGTTATTCTCCACACGGAACGAAAATATTGTATAGGGCAGAAAAAAATGATTTATATCAGATCGACTCTTACGGAAATAATCCCACAAATCTGACCCGTAGCTCCGCTTCAGAAGCCAAGGGGTCTTGGTCGCCGGCTGGAAGCCATATCGTATATTCACGAGAAGGCGAAATTTGGGCGATGAAATCAGACGGAACAAATCAAGTTCCGATTAACAATTCAGGAAACGTTGGTAACCCTCACTGGGGAGTTGACAAGCAATAGGCAAAGAACTTCGCCCATTTTTTAAAACCGGCGGCACGCCCGCAACCCTTTGCGGCAATGATGTATTTTATCTGTTCGGTGGCGAGCCCGGCTGTCAGCCCCGTGTGCGAAACAAGGTACGATTTACAAAGACACCTCTCCCCATATTAAGCGAAGTAGTCCTCCGCGAATAATTACCGGTTCTTAAAGGAGTCTACTTGCTGCCTGCACCGCAATACGATACTCGGGTGTGGCGGAGGAGGGCGTCTCTATATTGACAGGCGCCACGGATTCTGCTACCAGGATAACAGGAGATTTAAAATGAGCATAAAAACCACGGAGCTTTTCAAACAGGCCCTTGATCTTGACGAGAGAGACCGGGCGACCTTGGCGGGCCTCTTGATATCAAGCCTGGAGGAGTTGCCGGAAGAGGGGCTTGAAGAGGCGTGGAAAGCGGAAGTTGGCCGTCGGGCTTCTGAACTGGATGCGGGTTCGGTGGAAACATCTTCCTGGCAAGAATTAAAACACAAGCTGACAAAGAAAATTGAATGCTCCGGAGGCCTGGCCTTTATATGATAACGATATCCGAAAATACGTGCTTCCCCGCTTCCCGTTCATTATCTTCTATCGAAGTCTGAATCAAAAAATCGAGATAATAGCCATAGCCCACTCTAAACGCAAGCCCGGTTATTGGAAGAGACGCTAGTGTAGTGTCTCCGGAATGTGTCAAGCAAAATGAGACACGCCTTTCCCGAATTTAGTGTAGCAA
>JAWOBU010000205.1:0-7407 GCA_046484135.1 bacterium | reverse complement strand
ATCCGGATTTTAGGCTACGACAGCATCCGGACCTTGCCATGCTGGTGTTCGCCTGTGTTTATTTTGCCGCGGTGTGGCTGGAGAGGAAAGCCAAACTGAAGATACTTGCCACTCACGTTTTCAAAGCCGCCAAACGCCTGTTCGGCATCCCTGCTTGCGCGCAGGCAAGCCCGACTTCCATTATTACGCGGTCTCCGACGGTATCAAGTCCATCCTCCAATGCGCCGGCCAAGGCCCGATTCATCCTCGAGGCCTTGATCCTTTCCCTCATCCTCAACTGAAGCTGTTCGATACCTGAAAAAAATGGGGGAAACTCACTTGGCCACGCCTCTTGACTTCGGGCTTCTACTTTAATATTATTACTTACCAGCATGTAAACTTCGAGGCGAGGGGATGTCCAAAAGTCAAAATTCAGGGGAGCGGGGGGAAGCGTTCAGCGATCCCTGGAAGTCGAGTCTTATCTGTCTTTGCGGAACTGACGAGTCCGGCCGTCTGCATTGTTTTTCTCCGGGGTTTGCAAACCTTGTTTCCTCGGAGGGCAAGGAGATGCCGTCCGAGGTTCATTCTCTGATCCACCCGGAAGACCGCGAGCAGTTTTTCACGGACCTGGAAAAAATCTCGTCGTCGCATTCTTTCCTGGACCGCCGTCCAGTCCGGATGGTTACCCCGGACGGTCGTATCCTTTCCATGGAGGTCCAGGCCGAGCCTTTCCACGATAATGGAGGCGCCTCGCGGATCAATATCTTCTGGTGGGAGAAGGCCGAGGGAGGATCGGGCCGTGCCGCTCTGGACCTGGAAGTATTCCAGGAGGTGGCCAAGAGCTTTATCACCAGCACCTTTGATCCCATGGTACTTCTCAACACGGAAGGCCGCATCAATCACGTGAACCCTCCCCTCCTGGAGCTGCTCGGTTACCGGCGGTTCGAGCTCATCGGCAAGCCCGCGGCCATACTCCTGGAAAACCGCTCCGAGAACCTGAAAAAGGGAATGCTCAGGTTTGCCAAGTGGATGCGCACGGGGACCATGCAAGACGTGTCCACTTACTGGCAGAGTTCGGAAGGCGAAAAGGTGCCGGTGACCATGTCGGGCTCGACGGTAAGAAGCGAAAACGGCGAGCTTATCGGCATGCTGATCGTGGCCCGGGACGAGCGCCAGAACGCTCTTCTAAAGGACCTGGAGCGGAAGAACCGTGACCTGGAGGCCGCCTACGAGGAGCTCAAGCGGGTGGACCAGATGAAGGACGACATCTTGAGCCTGGTCGGGCACGAGCTCCGGGCGCCGCTCGCGAACATCCTGGGCTATGCCGAGTTCCTGTACGAGTGGGACTCGCCGGCGGAAGAGAAGAACAACTTCGCCCGGATCATCTATCAGGAAAGCCAGCGCCTTTCCCGGCTGGTGAACGACATCCTGGAGCTCTCCCGCATGGAGGCGGGGCGGATGCAGTACTATTACCACCGGGACTATGTAAACCGGGTGGTGCAGGCAGCGGCCGACTCCTTGTGGGCGGACGCGGAAAAGAAGAACTTGAACATAAAGCTTGACCTGGACGAAGACCTGGAATCCATGACCTTTGACGCCGACCGCATCCAGCAGGTGGTGACCAATATCCTGGGCAACGCCATCAAGTTTACTGATGCCGGCAAATGCATAACGGTCAAGACCAGGGTAACCGAGGAGGGCGCCCTGATAAGCATTGCCGACCAGGGGCCCGGTATTGACGACCAGGACGTTTCCAAGGTGTTCAACAAGTTCGAGCAGGTTGACGACGTGAAACACCACAGCATCGGCGCCGGGCTGGGCATGCCCATTGCCAAGCAGATAGTCGAGGAAGGACACGGCGGCAGATTGTGGTTCGAGAGCGAAGGCAAGTCCGCGGGAGCAGGAACCGTGTTTTACTTCACGCTTCCGGACAGAAAGGACGAGCCATGAGCGCCAGGAAGGCCTTGATAGTTGACGACAACGCGCTGATCCGCGACATCATTGACCGGACCTTGAAAGCACGGGGGTTTGAGACTCTCCAGGCCGAGAACGCCATAGCCGGGTGGAAAACCATTGACAACGCGCCTCCCGAGCTTGCGGTCATAGACGTCATGCTTCCCGGCGAAATGGACGGGGTCGGATTGTGCAAGCTCATCCGCAACGACCATCGTTTTCAAAACACGGTGATAGTCATGATCACGGCATCGGACAAGAAGCGGGAGGCGGACCGTTCCCTGGCCGCGGGCGCGGACATCCTTATCAGCAAGCCCTTTTCTCCCAAGCAGTTCTGGACCCAGGTGGACTCTTTAATAAAAGACAGGAGGATCCCATGAGCCAAAAAATCTTTATTTTGGACGACGACGAAAATTCATGTCAGCTTGTCAAACAGGTCCTCAGCAAGGCGGGCTTCGAGGTCATGGCCCAGACCAAGGCCATAGGGGCGACCAACAGCATCAAGGCCTTTCATCCCGATCTGGTCCTTTTGGACGTGATGATGCCCGCGCTCTCCGGCGACAACCTGGTGGAGATCATCCAACGGCTTATAAAGCCCTCGCCCCGCATCGTCTACTACTCGAACAAGTCCGAGCACGAGCTCCGGGAGCTGGTGGAAAAGACAGGGGTGGACGGCTACATCTGCAAGGTGGACGGTCCGAACAGCCTGGTCAGTAAGGTAAAGGGAATGCTCTGAGCCGGAGTTGCCGCGGGTCCTGTTTTGTTTCAAACACAGGCGCATTTTATCGCTCTAATAAGAAGTAATGCTTAAAACATAATCGAAGTCGCGGTTGAAACCGCCCGCACATGTCGCATTGATTGCAGGGACCCCTTAACGAAGTAAAATGTCAAACGCCCTTCCAAACAAGTTCCCACGGGATGAATCCATACTCTGGAGCTCGAGAACACTATGCCTGTGCCGGCTCTCGGCGTCGGGAAAGCCGGTGCAAGGCTCGCCGGCTTTTTATAAGCTCTTCTCCTTGTCCACGGACGAGCCTTTGCCGGAGAGCCTGGCCTCCTTTATCCACCCCGAAGACCGGTTCCCTTTTATGGACGACCTCTCCAAGGTCTGGTCGCAGGGGCTGGTTATCGAGCATCTCCCGGTCCGGCTTTCTTTGCCGAACGGAAGGATAGTGTTCGTGGAAGCCTTTGCCGAGCCGGTATTGAAGGAGCAAGAGCCGGAGGGCGTCTTGCTCGGTTTCTTCGAGGTTTCCGGCGAGGAGACAGTGGTGTCCTGGGGCTCGGAAGGTTTTCAGGAGTACTTCCTGGAGATGGCGGGCAGCTTTGCGGAAGGCATCTATGACATGGTGGCCGTCCTGGACACGGAGGGAAACATCATCCATACCAATCTTCCGTTGCGGGAGCTGCTCGGTTACCAGCATTCCGAGATACACCAAAAGCCGGTGGCGGCGCTCTTCGAGGCGAACGAAGAGAGATACCCCAAGTCCATGCAAAAGTTCACCTCAGTCATTAAAAACGGCCGCGCCATGAACGTGTCCACCCACTGGGTCACAAGCGCAGGCTCTCACATCCCGGTCTCCATGTCGGTTTCCCTGGTGCGAAGTAACACGGGCGAGCTCACCGGCATGATGGTGGTGGGCAAGGACCAGCGCCAAAATGTGATGTCCGGTGACCTGGAGGGTAAGAACCGCGAGCTCGAGAAAGCTTACGAGGAGCTCAAGCACCTGGACCGAATGAAGGACGACCTTATCAGCCTGGTGGGGCACGAACTGCGGGGACCGCTCTCCAATATCCTGGGCTATGCCGAGTTCCTGAAGGAATGGAACCCGTCCCGCCGGGAAAGGAAAAGATACTGCAACGTGATCTATGACGAAAGCATCCACCTCCGGCAACTGGTCAACGATATCCTGGACCTTTCCAAGCTGGAGTCTGATTCACTTTCTTTCAATTACGTAAGCCAGTCCATAAACAAGGTGATCGAGAAAGCCTTGCAGCCGCTCCAGGAAGAGATCGAGAACAAGTCCCTTAAGGTGGAAACCGATTTGGACGACCAGATAGAGCCGGTCGAGATGGACCCCGCCTGGATGCGGCAGGCCATAAGCCGCGTGCTCGACAACGCCGTCAAGTTTTCGCCGGCCGGTAAATCCATATCCATAAAAACCGAGCCGGTGGAAGAAGGAGTTCGCATATCCGTAGCCGACCGGGGGCCGGGCATTGATCCCTCCCGGGCGCACAAGGTGTTCGAGCGCTTCGGCCAGATAGAAGAGCTTAAACATCACAGCCGGGGAGCCGGCCTGGGCATGTCCATAGCAAAGATGATCGTGGAAAAAGGGCATGGCGGCAGGCTCTGGTTCGAGAGTGAAGGGGAAGGCAAAGGCACGACCTTTATGCTCACCTTGCCGGAGAGGAAACTGCCGTGAGCAAGAAGCGGGCGCTTATAGTAGAAGACGATCCCCAGACGCGCGAGATCATGGCCAAGGTCTTGGAGTCCCTCGACATGCAGGTACTTGAGGCCGAGACAGCGGAGTCAGGTTGGAAAGCCCTCGAGCTTAACGAGCCCTCCCTGGCCCTGGTGGACCTCATGCTGCCCGGAGAAACGGACGGCATCGAGCTGGTCCGGAAAATAAAAGAGTCGGACCGGTTCAAAAAAACCAAAATCATCGTAATCACTGGGGTCGAGAAAAAGAAACCGGTTGATGCCGCAGTGGCCGCAGGAGCGGACATGGTCGTGTCCAAGCCTTTCCTGCCCAAGGAGCTGGCCCAAAGGATCAGGGAAGCTATGCACCCGCCGGAGAAACGCTCCGGCGGGTTTCGCGTCCTGGTCATGGACGACGACGAGAATGACGGAGAGCTCGCCAGGAATGTTCTCGAAAAACGGGACTACCAAGTGCTTCTCTTGAACACTGCCGCAGGCGCACTGCCCGAGATCAAGAACTTCGGACCAGACCTCATACTTCTCGACGTAATGATGCCCGAAATCGCCGGACAGGACCTCGTCCCCATAATAATGAAACACCGGGCCCTTACCGTGAAGCCGAAAATACTCTACTACTCGAACCTGTCGGCTGACAAGCTCAGACAGCTCGTCCGCGATACCGGTGTCCAGGGATACGTCTGCAAGGTGGACGGGCCGGGAGCATTGCTCTCCGCGGTCGAGTCGGCCCTCCAGGAAGACTGAAAGCAAAGCTTGCACAAAGCCGGACAACAGTCAGTGCAAATAAAAGAAATTGAAGTTATCCTTTTAATAACCGATATCAAAAAGGAGTGGAAGCATGGATCGAAGAAACTTTATAAAAGGAGTGTCCGCAGGCTCGGCAGCTCTATCTGTGAGCCTTTCCGCCCGCGGGCGGGCCGCGTCCGGTAAGTCTGTGGTATCAGTGGCCAAGGGCGAAGATTACGCCTCGCTTGTCTCCACGGTACTAAAGCCGCTGGGGGGTATCGAGGTGTTTGTTAAAAAGGGCCATAAAGTGGCTCTGAAGCCGAACATATCTTTTGACCGCACTCCGGAGCAGGGGGCCAACGTGCACCCGGATGTCCTGAAGGCCATGATAGAGCTGTGCCTGGACGCAGGCGCTTCCGACGTGCTGGTTTTCGACCGGGTGCTGGCTGAAGAGCGTCGCTGTTACGAGCAGAGCGGGGCCAACCGCGTCATCAAGTCTATCGGCGACGACCGCGCCAGGCTGGTCCACCCGCAGGACCGGGACTTCGTAAAGAAGAAGATTGACAAGGGCATCTTCTTCCGTACCTGGCAGTTCTACAAGCCGGCTCTGGAAGCTGACGTTTACATAAACCTTCCCATAGCCAAGCACCACGGTTCGGCAAAGCTTACGCTCGGTCTCAAGAACATCCTGGGAGTGATCGGCGGCAACCGGGGCAAGGTCCACATGAGGCTGGACCAGGGCATTGCCGACCTTAACACCGTGCTCACTCCGGACCTCACCGTGATAGACGCCACCCGCATTCTCCTGCGCAACGGCCCGTCCGGCGGCAATCTCGACGACGTGGAGAAAAAGGACACCTTGATCGCATCCACCGACACGGTGGCTGCTGACGCCTATGCAGCCAAGAACCTGTTCGGGATGGCTACGTCAGAGCTCGGCTACATAGGGGCCGCCCACGAGCTCGGCCTGGGCGAAAAAGACCTTGAAAAGATCAAAGTAGTAAAGGCCTGATATGCCCGAAAGCCGGAAGCACCGCCTGCCGGTCTACTGGTGGAGGAGGCTCTCCCAGCTTCTGTTTCTCGGGCTTTTCCTGTTCCTGTTCCGCATGACCGACTACCAGGGCTCGGACGAGATACCCTACGCCGTCAACATCTTCTTCCGGTGGGACCCCCTTATCGCGGCCTCCGCCATGCTCGCCGCCCGGACCTTTATCTCTCTTCTCGTCCCTTCCCTGGTGGTGATAGTGCTTACCCTGTTCCTGGGAAGGTTCTTCTGCGGATGGGTCTGTCCGCTCGGCACATTGCTCGACGCCTCCGCCACCGTGATCAAGCCGGTTAAAACCGGTCCGGCGGGCAAGCTCCGGCCCGGCAAGTATTACCTTCTCGCTTTGATCATCGTGTGCGCACTGTTCGGGCTTCCCCTGGTAGGATACTTCGATCCTTTCTCCATTCTGGTGCGGGGACTGACCCTGGCCGTGGACCCCGCTCTTAATGTGTCCGTGGCATATCCGTTTGACTACGTATATCAAAGCGAGGCCGTGGGGTTCCTCACCCCGGTGAGTGAACCGGTCTATGACTTTTTAAAAGACAACCTGCTTCCCTACAACCAAAAGTTCTTCGCGCTCGCCCTGCCCTCTCTCGTCATACTGCTTGCCGTGTTCGGCCTGGAAAAGATCGAACGCAGGTTCTGGTGCCGGAACCTCTGCCCGCTGGGAGGAATGCTGGCGCTCGTCTCGCGTTACGCGCCCTTGCGGCAACACCCGGGCGGATCATGCAGCGTGCCTGACTGCAGCACCTGCCGGGACATATGCCGGATGGGGGCCATCAACCATGAAGGCGCCATATCGCCGGGCGACTGTAACCTGTGCCTGGACTGTGTGGCATTGTGCCATAAAAAGATCATCTCCTTTAAGTTCAAAAAGACGAAGCGCAAGCCCGCGGCAACCGGAGTGTCCCGTCGCGGCTTTGCCTGGACGCTTGTGGCGGGGCTCGCCCTGCCCGCTTTTTACAAGGTCCGCGCCCTTCATAAAAAGCCGGACCCTCTCCTTATCCGGCCGCCGGGCTCTCTTCCGGAAGACGAGTTTAAAGACCGGTGCGTGCGGTGCGGCGAGTGCATGAAGGTCTGCATCAATAACGCCATCCAGCCCGCCTTCCTGCAAGCGGGTTCGGAAGGGACCTTTTCTCCCGTGATCGTACCCAGGATCGGCTACTGCGAGTATAACTGCACCCTGTGCGGGCAGGTCTGTCCCACCGGCGCCATCCGGGAGCTGCCTCTGAAAGAAAAACAGGAAGTCAAAATCGGCCGGGCCTACTTT
>JAWOBU010000053.1:0-30161 GCA_046484135.1 bacterium | reverse complement strand
GGAGGAAGGCTTGTTTGCCGTCTCGGCAGGTTGCGTCATATCGGGCAGGGCGCCCGCGGCCGAGGCTTTGTCTTCTTCGCCGGAGCGACTGCACGAGTTGCAGCCGACTGCCGTAAGACAAAGCGCAACAGCTAAACAGAAGAGCGACGTTATTTTAAAGCTCGTCTTCAATCTGTCCCGTACCGCTCCCGCTCGGGCCTTGACAATACCGGCGGCGCCTTTCATAATCTGGTCAACTTCGGACAAGTCGGAGGCTGTATGAATAACAAGTTTGTGCGCGCATTATCCTTTTTAACTTCCCTCCATTTCCGCAGATCATCATGCCCTACAAACCATGTTCTGTCAAGTATATGTCTGTGTTATATCCTGGTTTTCGCCGTTTTGATTTCGGGATGCGAAGACAGCAAGGACAAGGCGGAGAAGAAGGTGGTGGTGGGGCTGGAAGCGAACCCCCAGGTGTTGGACCCGCGGGTGGCCCAGGACGCCTACTCGTTGCGGATACTGCCGCTGGTCTTCGAGGGACTGTTTCAGATCAACCAAAACTCCGAGCCCGTGCCTCAACTGGTTGAATCCTCCCAGAGAAAGGACGAGCTAACCTTTGTGTTCCGCTTGAAAAAGGACCGGAGGTTCCCGGACGGCACCGAGCTTACCGCCAAGGACGTGGTCTATACCTTGAAGAGCCAGGCTGATCCGAAGCTCCACTCCCGCCGCGAGATCGTGATGGAGAAGCTCGAAGAGCTCGAGGCCACGGGCAGGTACGAAGTGCGGCTCAAGCTGAAAGAGCCCTATGCTCCCCTTTTCTCCGAGCTCACCATGGGGATCGTGCCGGAACACAAGGCCCGGCGGAAAAAAGAAGAGCTCTCCCGCAACGCGGCCGGCACCGGTCCCTTCCGGGTCAAACGCTTCGAGCCGGGCAGGGAGGCGGTCCTGGTCAAAAACCCCCATTACCACGGCAACAAGCCTTTCTTCGACAGGATAATCTTCCGGATCATCCCGGACGGCGGCACCCGGGTCATGGCCCTCGAACGCGGCGAGGTCCACCTGCTCCAGAACTCCGTGCTTCCCGACGACCTGCCGCTCCTCCGCAAAGACCCCGACATCAAGGTCACTGCCGAGCCCGGCACCAACTGCAACTACCTGGGATTTAACCTTACCGACCCGGTGCTTAAAAAACGCGACGTAAGGAGGGCCATCGCATACGCAATTGATCGGAAGAAAATAGCCGACAAGCTCATGAGCAACACCGTGACCCTGGCCCGCAGTATACTGCCCCCCTCACACTGGGCCTATAACAAAAACGTCAAGACCCACGAGTACAACCCCGAGAAAGCGAAAGAGCTCCTGGACAAAGCGGGATACCCGGACCCGGAAGGACCAGAGCCACGCTTCTCGCTCGTGTACAAGACCTCGCAGAAGAAGTCCAGAAGGTGGATGGCAGAGGCCATTGCCGCACAGCTCGCAAAGGTGGGGATCCACATGGAGGTCAGGTCATACGAGTTCGGCGCCTTCTTCGCAGACATCTCGGAGGGAAACTTCCAGGTATACTCACTATCATGGGTCGGGCTTACCGATCCGGACATCTATTACGTGATCTTCCACTCCGACAACCTGCCCCCGGACGGCAAGAACCGGAACCGCTACCGCAACCCGGAGCTGGACAAGCTCCTGGAGAAGGGAAGGACCACCCCGGACCGCGACAAGAGAAAGCAAATCTACCACAAGGTCCAGGAAATCCTCTGCCGGGACCTGCCGACCTACAACCTCTGGTATACCAATAACATCATCGCCCATGACCGCAAGCTCACCGGCTTTCGCACCTACCCCGGAGGCGACTACCGCTCCCTGGCCCGTGCAAAAATGGAATAGCCTCTGAAAACACCCGGTTTCCATTATGGAATACCGTGTCGGTCTTATTGGAGCACGGAGGTTTTTAATTCTCCCGAAAGAAGATTAGAAACATCTAATATAATCAAGGAATAACAGACAGACTGCTTTGGTGGTGAATATTAAAGGTATTCTTGGAGTAATCCTTGCACCATTCAAGATTAAAAAAGAATTAAAAGCGGAAGCCGGGGAAATAATATGCTAAATTCAACTAAAGCCGGAAAATTTCCTGAAGGGGGTAATGAACATGAGTACTACTTCGGAAAAAACTTCAACTACTGAAAAAGAAGAAATCTTCGAAGTGCCGGACCACGTGCGGGAAAAGGCGTATATAAACTCGCCGGAAGCTTACCAAAAGATGTACGAGCGCTCCGTTTCGGACATGGAGGGCTTTTGGTCCGAGGTGGCTCTTGAGTTCATAAACTGGGACCGACAGTGGGAGTCGGTGTTCGAGTGGGAGGACAAAGAGAACGCCCGTTTTTCCTGGTTCAAGGGCGGCAAGCTGAACGCAAGCGTAAACTGCCTGGACCGGCACCTCGAGGCCGGCCGGGCCGACAAGGTCGCTCTTTACTGGGAAGGGGACGACCCATCGGTGAGCAGGACCTTTACCTTCGGTGAGCTCCACCGCGAGGTCAACCGTTTTGCCAACGTCTTGCGGAAGAAGGGAGTAGAGAAAGGCGACCGGGTGGCGATATATCTTCCCATGGTCCCCGAGCTCCTGGTGTCCATGCTGGCCTGCGCCCGGGTGGGGGCCATCCATTCGGTGGTTTTCGGCGGCTTTTCCGCAGACGCGCTCCGCGACCGGGTGGAGGACACCGAGGCCCGCCTGCTGATCACCGCGGACGGCGGTCTGCGCGGACAAAAGCAGGTGTCCATCAAGGAGAAAGCGGACGACGCCGTCTCCGGGCTCTCTTTCGTCAAAAACGTAATCGTGGTAAACCGCACCGGCCGCGAGGTCCACATGCAGGACGGACGAGACGAGTGGTGGAATGAGCTCGTCTTTGCACCCGACATAACCGACTACTGCGAGCCGGAAAGCATGGACGCAGAGGACCCCCTGTTTATCCTGTATACATCCGGCTCCACCGGAAAGCCCAAAGGAGTACTCCATACCACCGGCGGATACCTCGTGTTCGTGAGCGCAAGCCACAAGTGGGTCTTCGACGTAAAAGAAGAAGACGTGTTCTGGTGCACCGCGGACATCGGATGGATCACCGGACACTCTTACATCGTGTACGGGCCGCTCGCAAACGGGACCACTACCCTCATGTTCGAGGGCGTTCCAACATACCCCGACCCCGGAAGGTTCTGGGACATCGTGGACAAGTACAAGGTAAACCAGCTCTACACCGCGCCCACCGCCATCAGGGCGCTCATGCGAGAAGGAGACAAGTGGGTGGAAAACCACGACCTCGGCTCTCTGCGAATACTAGGAAGCGTGGGAGAGCCCATCAACCCCGAGGCCTGGCGCTGGTACCACCAAAAGATCGGAAAAGGCAGGTGCCCGGTGGTGGACACCTACTGGCAGACCGAGACCGGCGGGTTCCTTATAACCCCCCTCCCCGGCGCCATACCCACCAAGCCCGGAAGCGCCTGCAAGCCCTTTTTCGGCATCAGGCCCGCCATACTCCGCGAGGACGGCAGTAAGGCCGAAACCCGCGAGAGCGGACACCTCGTGATCGAGACGCCCTGGCCGGGATGCATGAGAACGGTCTACAAAAACCACCAGCGGTTCGTGGAAAACTACTGGGCCAAGTTCCCCGGTAAATACACCACCGGCGACGGGGCCTATGTGGACGACGACGGCTACTACCGGATCGTGGGAAGGCTCGACGACGTGATCAACATCTCCGGACACCGGCTCGGGACCGCAGAGGTCGAGTCAGCGCTCGACTCCCATCCCGCAGTCGCGGAAGCCGCAGTGGTGGGTACTCCCCACGACCTGAAAGGACAGGGCATCTACGCTTTTGTTACCCTGAAAAACAACATGGAACCCGACGAAAACCTCATGAAAGAGCTGGTCGAACAGGTCAGAAAGCAAATAGGACCCATCGCGACACCAGACAAAATACAGTTCTCAACCGTACTGCCCAAAACAAGATCGGGAAAAATCATGAGAAGAATCCTGGAAAAAATCGCCACCGGAATGTACCAGGACCTCGGAGATACATCTACGCTCGCAGACCCCAACGCCGTGCAAATACTCATTGAAGGCGCAAAAGAATCGTCCTGAAAAACACGCCAAAGTGGCCGGGCGACAACAGAACACAGGAGCCTCTTGGTTAAAGTCTGATTGCCGAGACGGCAGTAAAGGCTTTGGATGGCCTGGGCTTGCGACATGCAAGGGGTTTGAGGGAACTACACCCGGGAACGCGGACGTCTCGGCCGCAGGCAAAAGCGGGGAACGCGGCCGTCTCGGCCGCAGACAAGAGCGGGCGGGACGCCCGCGATCCCATGGACCGCCAGGCTCCAGCCTGGCTCTTGCAAAGCGCACGAGGCATCGGTACCCCGGATAGCTCGACTATCCGGGCGCTTGAAAAGCGCGGGATGGATCGGTACCCCGGATAGCTCGACTATCCGGGCGCCCTTGGCACAGGATGGTTTCATCCTGCGGCTTCTCGCCGCCCGCATAGCAAAGCTATACGGGCTACCGGAATCCGGGCGCCTTTCGGAACAGGATGGCTTGAATTGTGTATGATGTCCCCGGAACTCACCGCAGATAGGAACGCGGCCGTCTCGGCCGCAGACAAGAGCGGGCGGGACGCCCGCGATCCCATGGACCGCCAGGCTCCAGCCTGGCTCTTGCAAAGCGCACGAGGCATCGCTTTTAGATATCCACCGGTTCTCACGGGTCTCGCAAACGATGACCCGGTCCACAACAGAGGAAACCGACTCCTTTACGAAAGGAGCCATGCAACTGGACTCAAGCATTACAACTGCCGGACGCGGCAACTTCAAAAGCGCCTCCCTGAGCAATCCCCGCTCCGTGGGAACATCTTCCTCCAAAAGGACCTGGGATTGTACATTAATGGCGTTGATACTACAATGACTGCTGTGGGCGTCAATGCCCACAAAACAACCTGCGTTCCTAAGCTCTTCCATGACGGGCCTCCTTATCATAGTTTTTTCCATCAATACTATTTTAAAGGAGTGCCCGTCTTTCACGATATCAAAGCCGCAAAGGCAAGACAAAGAAACTTGCCCGTTGCGATACTTTATGGAAAACGTCTGCCGGTGGCTCTTTTCAAGGGACCTCGATTCCGGAAAAGCCCGGCTTAGCCGGATCACTACTTTGGTCTTGTCTTTTCCCTTTAAACTCAAAAGAAATTCCTCCTTCTCTGCGTCTTGCGCCTCTGCGTGATACAATTGTTTGCCTCTGTCTTATATTTTGGACAGCACTGGGAGCACTTCTACATTCACTTGACTTCTCTCAGCCCTTCTGGTATCATGTGATTGATTTCTTGATTTGAAGCTCTGGTTTCTGATGCGAGTAATGCGAATGCGAATGCGGAGGCGGAAAGAATGGATTATCTGGACGAGTACCTTGACCACCTGGTGGTGGAGCGGGGACTGTCGCGTAACTCGGTAGAGGCATACAGTCATGACCTCTGCCGTTTTTTTTCCTGGCTCGACGGTTCCTCTCCGGAAACAGTCAAACGCGAAGACCTGCGGGCCTACATGGGCTGGCTTGCCGATCAGGGGATTTCACCCCGGTCCATCGCCCGGGCCATGTCCTCGGTGCGGGGCTACTACCGTTACCTTGCCGAGGAGGACCTGATCGAGGAGGACCCCACCGAGCTCCTGGACCGGCCCAAGCTCGCCAAGTGCCTGCCTGACGTGCTCTCCAAGGAGGACATGGACAAGCTCCTGCACGCGCCCGACCCCGAGGTCCCGGAAGGCGTCCGCGACCGGGCCATGCTCGAGCTGCTCTATGCCGCGGGCCTGCGCGTTACCGAGCTTATCAACCTTTCCTTGAACGACGTGGACCTCCAGGCCGAGGTGGTCCGGGTGGTGGGCAAAGGCGACAAGGAGCGGCTGGTTCCCATCGGGGAGAACGCTTCCCACTGGATCAAGCAGTACCTGGAAAAGGGCCGGCAGAGCATGGCCAAGGGCAACGGCGGCGCCGGCCTGTTCCTGTCCCGCCGGGGCAAGTCCATCACCCGGCAGGCGGTGTGGTACCGGATCAAGCACTACTGCCTGGCCGCGGGCATAAAGGGTAAGATATCTCCCCACACCTTCCGGCACAGCTTTGCCACCCATCTGCTGGAAGGTGGAGCGGACCTGCGCTCGGTACAGGCCATGCTCGGCCACGCCGACATATCCAGCACCCAGATTTACACCCACGTGGACATCAAGAACCTGAAGGAGCAGTACGAGCACTATCACCCGAGGGCCATCGCCTGAGTTTCCCTTTGCCGGGTCTTCTGCTACCCTTTCCGGCAAAGAAAGGAGCACGCCCGGGGTGGAACTAACCTGTCAGCATCGGAAAGAAAGCCAATCCAAAATTTGAAAGACATCCTTGAACAGGACCGGCCCGGCGGACCGATATGAAATCCCAGGCCGAAAAGATAGTAAGACGACTGCGAAAGCACGGCTTCCAGGCCTACCTGGTGGGCGGGTGCGTGCGCGACATGCTCATGGGCAAAAGGCCCAAGGACTATGACGTGGCCACCGACGCCCGGCCGGACGAGGTCATGCAGCTTTTCCAGAAGACCCTGGCGGTGGGAGCACATTTCGGGGTTATTATCGTGCGGCTGCGCGGCAAAAGCTACGAGGTCGCGACCTTCCGGGAGGAATGGGGCTACTCGGACGGACGCCGGCCGGACGGGGTCCGCTTCTCCACAGCCCGCGCGGACGCAAGACGCCGCGACTTCACCATCAACGGCCTGTTCTACGACCCGGTCCACGACAAGGTCATTGACTACGTGGGGGGCAAGAAGGACCTGAAGGCGGGCGTGATCCGGGCCATCGGCGACCCCGAGGCCCGCTTCATGGAGGACAAGCTGCGCATGCTCCGGGCGGTCCGGTTCTCGTCCCGGTTCGGGTTCCCCATCGAAGAAGAAACCGGCAAGGCCATCACCCGCCACGCCGCCATGGTCCTGGACGTGAGCGCGGAGCGGATAAAGGACGAGCTTATCGAGCTGCTCCTGGACAATGCCGCGGAAGGCCTCCGGGCCATGGACCGCTACGGCCTGCTCGACGTGCTCCTGCCCGAGGTCTCCCGCATGAAAGGCGTACAACAACCCCCCGAGTTCCACCCCGAAGGCGACGTGTACGAACATACCCTCCTCATGCTGGAAAAAATGAAACGGCCCTACAGCAAGAAGATCGAGTTCGTGCTAGGCGTGCTGCTCCACGACGCGGGAAAGCCACACACATACAAGGTAAAGGAAAGGATCAGGTTCGACGGGCACGTGGAAAAAGGAGCGGACATGGCCGAAAAGCTGCTCCGCAGGCTCCGGTTCGCGAACGAAACCATTAACACGGTGGTCGAGCTGGTGCGCGAGCACATGCGCTTCATGCACGTAAAGGAGATGAGACAAGCCAAGCTCAAAAGAATACTGCGCATGGAAAACCTGGACCTCCACCTCGAACTGCACCGACTCGACTGCATCGCGTCGCACGGAAACACCGAAAACTACCGGTTCCTCAAAAAGAAAAAACGAGAGTTCCAAAACCAGCAAAAAGAACTGAAACCGCCCCGCCTCATCACAGGAGACGACCTCATCAGCATGGGACTCGAACCCGGACCACGATTCAAACAAATACTCGAAGCACTGGAAGACGCACAACTGGAAGGGACCGTTCAGGATCGAGAGCAGGCGCTCCAGTGGGTCAAAGAAAACTATGGAGGGTGATGGGGGAAAGGCCCTGTCCCTCCCGGCTCTTTCCCGGGACCGCCGGGCTCGAGCCCGGCTCTAAACGCAACGACACAACGCCGCAACGGTTTCTTGTTGTTCAAATAAAGAATAATGATTCGCGTAAGTTGGAAATGGAGTAAGCCTCCCGAATTATCATGAAAAGAGGCTTTCGTATGGGAGAGAAACAGAAGCGATTCACGGCGGAGGAGAAGGCGAAGATTTTGAGGCGTCATTTGGTAAACAGGGTTGCGGTTTCTGACCTTTGCGGCCTGGCCACCATTCAGGGGGCAAAAGAGTACTTCGACCCGGAAATTGACGAATTCCTGATGGAATGCAAGACTACGTGGGGTTCTGATTTTTTTGGGGGCCTTTGAAAGTTTCTGATTCTGAGAGGGACACGATCAAGGAACATCACCCCGTACAATCTTGTCGGCGAAGGGAGAAAAGATTCATGAAGAATCCGAAACCGCTGTATGCCGCCTGTGCCGTGCTTCTTATGGCGGTACTGGTTGCGGGATGTACTGATGAGAAGAAAAAAGAGACCGGCAAGCTGGAAAGTCCCGTAGAGATGGACATGGATCATTTCTGGTACCGGGTCAGAATGGACTCGCCGGAGCAGGGCGTCATGACCATGGAGTACATGGTGGACAAGCCGCGCCTCCGGGTCGAGCTCGATGTACAAAAAGGAGGGCAGAAAGGCGGCATCCGGTTACTCGCAGACGGGGAGTACCTCTACTTATTGAACGAGGACAGCCGGACCGCTCTTCGCTACGAGTACAGCGAGGAAATGGTCCGGTCCCTTATTCCGGAAACCCTGAGCTTTAGCCCCTCCTTCGATACGTACAAACAAGGAACAAAGACCGAACCGGTCAAGCTTGGAGAAGAGATGCTGGAAGGCACCAGGGTTGTGAAGTACGAGCTTGATCCCTCCGACTCGCCGGAACGGACGGTTTTATATGTAACTTCGGAAAACGCCATTCGGCGGACCGAGGTCTTCCGAAAAGAAGCCGGCAAGCTGTTCTCCCTGGACGTGGAAATGCTGGATACCTCGCCGGACTTTCCAGAAGACGCCTTCAGCCTGCCCGAGCATTACGAAGTGAAAACCACCGACCTGCCGGAACTGCCGTAAGTTTTCAGGTATTCCATTTGTGCGGGCGTTGCCCTACTCCGGCACCTCGGTTTTGGCGAGCACGGTAAGCTTCACTGCCCGGACCTTGCGGTAGACCTGTTTGAAGGACCTCTTCTCTCCGTCCACCGTGAGCAGGTCGTCCTCTATGGAAATCCCGAAGAGCTTTTCGTTCTCCTCGAGGTACGGCAGGATAAGCCTCCAGTCATCCTCGGAGAGTTCGGTGAAAACCCCGCCGTTCAACTGCTCATCCATGAGCTTGTGATGCGGGTCCCGGACGTAGATGGCCCCGCCGGAAGCCAGGGAAAACAGGTTCGAGCCGGGGTAAGGGGTCTCTTGTTCCACCACCCTGCCGCGGTCGTCGAACGCGATCCCGTTCAAGACCACGAAGCCGCCGCCTTTTAAGGGGTCTCCGGCCATGAAGGACTCGGCCAGGAAGTCCAGGCAGGTGCCGTTGATGACCACACGCGGCCGACCCGCGGCGTTGATGAGGGGCCGGCCCGCGGCATTGCCCATGATGTAGATCGAGCCTCCCTTGGCCCCGTACATAAAGGCCTGGCCCACGTCGCCGTAAACCACCAGCTTGCCGCTTTTGAGTATCTGGCCCATCTGGTCCTGGCCGTTGTCGTGCACGTGAACCTCCATGCCGTCAATGCCGGAGGCCAGGTAATCGCCCGAGCTGCCGTAAACGTCAATGCGAAGTCCATGAGTAGCGGGACCGAAACCGCAGCCGTGAAAACGCTGTCCTACCAAGCCGTAGTAAATCAGCCGGCGCCAGCCTTGTCTGTAAGCCTCGACTCCTAACAGCGCGTCGCAATCGTCACCTTCAGGCGGAAAGTCGCGGCCGAAGATGGCAAGGGCTTGCTCGTCTTGCCGGGGAGGGCGCAGGCCGGAGCGCATGTCCCAGTCTATCATGCGCACGCTTCCCCGGCGGTCCTCGTTTATGGGAGGCGCCGCGTCCAGGATGCAGCCGATGCCGTCGCGCACCACCTGGAGGACCGAGGAGCGGCGCAGGTCTCCGCAGTTGTAACGCCGATCGTTCAAGCGGGAGAGCAGGTCCAGGCAGGAGAGCCTTAAGCCGTCGTTCCGGTTTGCGGCCATGACCACTGCGCGCACCAGCCAGCGTAGGCCGTTTATGTTGAGCTCTTCTATCCTGGCCGCGCACTTTGCATAGGCCGAGCTTACGTCGCCTTTTTCCAGCTCCTGTTGAAGTGAGCTTATAAACTCGTCTGCGTCTTTGGGCTCTTCCGGGTCGGCTTCCAGGTCAATCCTGTAGTCTCCCGGTGGCGCGGTTATGGGCTTTCCGAACTTGTCCGCGCAAAGGAGCTTGCAGGTGCCGTTGTTTCTTTCCACTGTAAAGGAGAAAGCTCCGCCGTCGGTGTGGCTTCCTCCCCGCGCGTTCCAGTAGCGGTCGGCAACCAGCCGGAAGCGCTTGTCCTCCTGGTTTAGCGACTTCAAGGTAGCGTCAATGGCCTGCTTCTCCGAGGCAACCAGTCCAATGCTTACGTCCCCTTCCTGGAGCGCGAACACCTGGGGCCGGAGCATGGAGGTGTCCGTGATGCCGAGAAGCCGGAACCGGTTTTGGTCGGGGTTGCTGCGGGCCAGGATAAAGAACCAGGGACCGTCCGGCGAGCCGTGCACGTGCAGGGCCTGGATTTGTTTGTAGACCTCCTGCTTGTCCGCGGAAAGCCGGTCGAAGTCAGCTTCGCCGGTGGGGGCCATGGCCTCGATCACGTACTCGAGCGGATATTTATAGGTCCGGCGCCACAGGTCGAATAGCTGGACCGATACTTCGGTGTCGGTCAAAAACTGGGGCATGATGTTGTGCTGCTTCAGGTACTCGGACACCGCGAAGTAATTGGCAAAGTCGCCGTTGTGGACCAGCGCCTCGTTCATGCCCATGAACGGATGAGAGCCCGCTGGATGCCATACCCTGCCCTTGGTGGGATAGCGCTGGTGTGCGATCCATACCTGTGCTTCCACGTCTTCGAGTCCGTAATACTGGACCACGTTTTCGGCGTATCCCACGATTTTGAAGACGGCGAGGTCCCGGCCGTGGGAGAGCACAAAAGCACGCTTCTCGCCGAGCGACGAGTAGAATTGCCGGTTCAAGGCGGCGCTGTTCTGATAGATGAACTCGTCCTCCAGCTCGCGGGCGGAGAGCTCGGCAAGGCCGTGCTCGTCCGCGAACTTATCGAGAACATTTTCCTTGACGCGGGCGAAGTAGCGGGTTACCGCGGGCGGCTCGATGGGAAGATCGAGGTCTTTCCAGTCAGCCACCGCCTCGATGGGCTTTTTCTTGTGGACCTCGAGGTAAGGCTCGATGAACTCCTTTTCCGCGGCTGCTTCGGCGTCCTCGTCGAACAGAGCGAGCTGGATCATGTAGGAGTCGCGCAAGGTCTCTTCGGTAACGCCGAGCTGGACCGGGTTCAGGCCGGAGAGTGCGATGCCGCCGCCTTTGCCGTTCCCGCGGTTATGCATCTGGATGGAAGGCTCGAATATGTGCCTGCCGCGGATGGGCACCGAAGCTGCAAACCCCACGACCCCGCATCCGCCTTCCTCAGCTTCTTTGTGAAGGGAAAGGCTCCTGCCACGCACCAGCCTCTCCCTGGAGGCTATTAATCTTCTCATCATCTCGTAATCTTTTGCAGCCATCTTGTCTGTCCTAAATACTGAGTTTTTCATTTACGCGCCACATTAATGATACGATCACCCACACAACAAGTTGTGTGGGCCATCCTTTATCATCATCCGTTTTTCTCGTAGTCGCGGTGGCAGAGCACGTCCGTCCTTCCCACCAGCTCTTTCACGCTTTTCATTCCGAGGCGCCAGAGTATCTCCTGGAGCTGGAGCGCATAGGAGTGGAACAGGTTTACAAGTCTTTGAGTGGCCCACTCGGTCGAGTAGGCGGATGACAGCTCCGGGTCGGTGGTTGCGATGCCGCGCGGACATCCCCTGCCGCTCTCGCAGTTTCCGCACCTTATACATTCGAGTGCCACCATCTCCGCGGTCCCGATCACCACTCCGTCGGCGCCCAGGGCAATGGCCTTGGCAATGTCCCAGGCCGTCCGGATGCCGCCGCTCGCCACCAATGTCATCTGGTCCCGGACCCCTTCTTCCACCAGGAACTGGTGGACCTTGTTGATGGCGTACTCTATGGGCATGGCGATGTTCTTCTTGGCAATGTCCGGCGCCGCGCCCGTACCCCCATAGCTGCCGTCTATGTGGACTATGTGTGCTCCCGCGTAATAGCTTCCCACCGCCACCATGTCCACGTCAGTGGGCGTTGACACCTTTACCGACACCAGCGCTTTTTTGTTAATCTCTTTTATCCAGTCCACGTGCTTTTTGTGGTCTTCCACCGAGTACACGGAATGGAAAGGGAAGGGCGAGAAGAGCGCGCTACCTTCCACTGCTTCGCGCATCCTGGCCACCGCGGGCGTTACTTTGTCGCCGAGAAGATGACCGCCCAGTCCGGGCTTGGCCCCTTGCGCGTACTTGAACTCGACCATGCGGACCCGCTGGATGGTCTCTTCGCGCACCCCGAACAGGCCGGTGGCAACCTGGGTGATGACAGCGTCGTCATACTCGGTAAGCTCGTCCGGGTATCCGCCCTCGCCGGTGCAGGTAAACGATTCGAACGCTTCGTAAGCGCGGGCACGGGATAGCATGGTAGTAAGACTGATGGACCCGAAGCTCATGCCGCCGCCGTAAACCGGGAAGCCGATCTCCACCTCGGGACGCTTCGAGTCTTTCCTCCGGTTCAAGGGGATCCGCAGGTCCGTCTCTTCCGGTTTCAAGTCCGGATCGGGAGGCTGGTCGGGAAAGATAAAGTCTATCCGGTCGAAGCCGCCTCCGGAGTTTCCGGTCTTGTACTCTATTCCTGCGCCTTCAGGCGGATAGCCGGTCTCCGCCTGTCTCCAGGTGGACACGATCATGTCCGCGGTCCAGCGCGGGTCCCCAAACGTCTGCCAGAGAGGATTGGGCCCGATCCGGATTGCGTCTTCCGGGCAGACGTTCGTGCATAAGGAACCTTCGGACCGGCAGCGCTCCTCTCCCACGCACCGGAAAGCACGTGGAGACAGAAGATACCCGCCCGTGGCCTCGAACACATCGTACTTGCAGGCGTCCACGCATTCCCCGCACTGGTTGCAGTTCGAGGTTATGATGACCTCGTACCTGGAAAGCCGGTTCCGATAGCGGGACGGGCACTCTTTTGCCGGCAGTTCACCGTCCCTTGACTTAAACGGTTCTTTGGCCGAAGGCGAGGGCATGGGAGTTTTCACTTCCTGCCGGGCGGCAGCGTCCAGGCCGGGGTTTCCGGAAGAAAGCCGCGGCTCTTTTCGCTCTCCGAACAAGGGCGCGAAGTTCTCCCGCTCGAGGTCGGCAAAGAACATGGCCCGGCCCACTTCGCCGCGAAGCCTTCTCACCTCCCGCATTCCCATGGCGCCCATGACCTCGATGAGTTGGGAGTGCCAGGCGCCCAACAGGTTCACGATCCGCTGGGCCCCCCATTTTTCCGGCACCAGGTCTATCCTTACAGGACATGTCGCCTGCTCTTCGCAGTCGCGGCACAGCCGGCATTCCAGGGCCGCCAGGGGAGCAAGCTCGACCGCGGCTGCGTCCGCGCCGCAGATGATGATCTTGGCCATGTGCTCGGCCATGGCAATGCCGCCGCCCGCTATAACGGACACCTCTTCCCGGAGGGAGTTGTCCACCAGCGCGTTGTGGACTTCCCGCACCAGGTCAATGATAAAAACGTCGCCCTTGCCGTTCTGTCCTTCGCCGTTCGGTCCGGCGCAAAGATGAAGCACGCCCGCGCCCTTCCGCGTTAGCTCTACTGCCCGGTCAGAGGCGAGGCTGTCCAGCGGAAGGCGTACCGAAAGCACCATGCCGGGATGCTCGGCCTGAATGTTTTCCAGGTGCTTAACTACATTGTCTGAAAACGGCAGTTCTGCGGCAGGCGCTCCTGCCAGGCCTTTCAGGTCTTGTTTTTCCGGGTCGAGCTTGATGACGAGGTTGGGCTTATGGTCCTCCAGAAAGCTCGTCGCTTCGGCGTACTCTGCCACCGCCAGTGTTTCCAGGTCGGCTGCGCCCCTGGCCATGGCCCGCCGGGCGGTTTCTGTCATGTGGCGGCCGAAATGGGGGATGTCCAGGAGGACGGGTATGGATATCCTTTGCAGGGGCGGCGGGACTTTCTCGAGCTCATTGTTTTCGTTGAAGGTGAGATGGGGAAGTTTTCTTCCCAGCTCGACCATAGTGCTTATGTACTCGCGGCCGTGGATGCCGTCGCGGGTGGGCCTTACGATCTCGGACATGTCGGTCCACATAGAGTCGAAGCCGGGACCGGTGAAGGGCCCCCGGTATCCTGCTCCGGAGACGGGTATCTTTCCGGTCTCGGCCTGGCTCCAGATGCGGCTTACGATGTCGGGCGTCCAGTAATGGTTGCCGAGCCGCTGGTAGCGGGGGTTTATTGCCCGGGACATTATGTTGTTCTTGCATTCCTGGAGGCACCGGAAGCAGTTCACGCAAAGGTTGTCGCCGGTGTCCACCATCTGTTCGGCCTCGAACGCGCGCCTGCTATGCACGTCATAGATGCAGGCGGTGTACTTTACGCACCTTCGGCATCCTAAGCACCGGTCTATTTCAAAGTAGCTGTACTTCGGTACCGGCGAGTACCTGGGAGGGGCCGGTTTGATTTCTACGTGGTACTTCTTGGGCATTTTCTATCACCTGGTTTATGGTTTCATGGGATTTGGACCAAGTTCTTTTACTGCCTTGGCCCTTTCCCGGCCCAGCTCCAACAGGTCATCAAAAGAGAGCGACCTTCCCCTGACCATGGCTGTCCGATCAAGGCCAAGCCCCAACTGCTCGAGCATGTTTCTTACATAGTTCACCTTGCCTGTCGCCTTGGCGGTTCCCACCTTGAAACGGCACGCTCCTTTTTCGCAGCCCACCACCGTTATTCCGTCCACGCCTTCGTGGAGCATCTTGACCAGGAGTCCTATCTCCACCTTGCTCGAGCAGGGAACGACTATGGTCCGCACCGTGCACTCGTCGAGCTGTCGGCTGGAGTCGGAAAAGTCTTCTTCTGTTGCCGTGCCCTGGCAATAAAGCACTATTACCTGGGGATGAAAGTTTCCTTCTTCTGTCTCCGGACTCATAGGTACTCCTTCCCAACCCCCTCTCTGTCGCCGGCAAAGCGCAAAACAGTGCCTGGCGGAAAAAGCATTCCACAACCTTGCGGATATCAGAGGGGGCCTATATATACTTCCTGTAGGTTACTACAGCAGGATACTGCCGGCGTCCGTTGCTGTCGCTGCCAGGGGCCGGAAAGGTCCCGAGCTACGCTTTGCTGTTCTTCTCTCCTGGAAGCCAACCGCTAAGTATAGCATTATTTTGCTCCACAGGAAAAATTAATAAAATCATGTTTCGGTAATAATAAAAAAACAACCTGCCGAATCAGTCCAAAACGTAAACGCTCGTCTTTTCTTACTTGATATGGAAGAAGGGGGTGTTTATTCTATTAGTCAGTGCTTATAGAAGAATGCGTTTAACCGGTTTCACAATCAAGCTCCTGGCGGTCGTAGCCGTGTTCTTATCCGGGGGTGTTTTATTCTTTCTGGCGGCGGGCGGCTTGAGCATCTGGATCGAGCTTTACCTTGATCTGCCCATAGCCAACGAGGGGATACTCTACGGTTCTATGGCAGGCGGGCTTGTGGCCGCGGTGGCCGCGGCTTCTTTTTTTCGGGGCAAGAAAAAGTGGTGGAAGGTATGTCTGCCCCTTTTCGCTGTGCTTGTCGCGGCTGCCACCTTATACAGCGTGAACTATCGGAGCGGTCCGCCCTACGAGTACACCGGCTCGAGCCGGCAGGAAATTCTCGAGACCCTGAAGAAGAAAAAAAACCGTCCCCGCTTCCAGCTCTCCATTAACAGTGAAAACCGGGCGGCCCACGCCTTGACCGCGGGGAAGCCCAAGACCTTTCACCTTAACCGGAAGCCGGGCGAGCCGCTCTCTTTTGCCGCGGGAGCGCCCGGTCTTCAGAAGCAGAACATTCGGCTGGAAGTCTCGGCGTTGGTTTCCGGCAACGTTACTCACCCGGTTTACAAAACCCCTGCGCTCGATCCGGAAACCTGGAACGAGTTCATCATACCCGCGGAAAAGCTGAACCCCTCCATGCAGAGCTTCCGGGTACGGCTTCTCCCGCAAGGCCCGCTGACGAATGACTCTCCCCTCGTCTTTGTTACCGACCTGGAAAGAGAACGGGACTTGCAGGGTCCCAACGTGCTGGTGGTGATGGTAGACACCTTCCGGGCCGACCGTTTGGATGCCGAGACCGCGCCGTTTTTGACAAGGTTTATGCAAAAGAGCGTGGTCATGGAACAGACCATGGCGCCCAGCTCCTGGACGGTGCCGTCCACCGCCAGCTTACTCACCGGCCTGTACCCGCACCAGCACGGTTACATAAGCAACGCGCACATGGAGTTCAAAAAAGTGGAGCTCATCTCCGGGCATTTTAAGAGCAAGGGATACCGGACCGCCGGGGTCTCGAGTAACCGTTTAATTGATCCGCGTTACGGGTTCGCGCGGGGGTTTGACCAGTTCATCGCTCTGGGCCGGGTCCAGCACAATTACCTGAACTCCGGCAGGATACTGAACCTGCGGGCAAAGGAGTGGATGGAAAAACACCGGGAGCAGACCTTCTTTCTGTATCTTCATTACATGGACCCCCACTACCCCTATCTTGCGCCTCCGCCGGACACCTTCTTCCAGAGCCCGGGCCGGTTTTTTCAAAAGATCGAATCCCTCTACTCGTTTTTTCGGTACGACAACCGCGACTTTTCCAACCAATGGCTCATTGACCATCCCGAGGCCGTGCCCTTGGTGGTCTCCCGCTATAAGGGCGAGATACGCTACTGGGACCGTCAGTTCCAAGACCTGGTCGGCTTCATGAAAGAGCAGGGACTTTTAAAGAACACCATCATCGTAGTGGTTTCCGACCACGGCGAGGCCTTCGGCGAGCACGGCAACTACCGGCACGGGAGCTCGCTTTTCCAGGAAGAGGTCCATGTGCCTCTTATCATCCATGACGGCCGCAACCCCCGGTCGCTCCGGGTCCGAAAGCCGGTCTCGGCGCTGGAAACCGCGAAGATAATCTCCGGCCTGGCCGGCATAGAGCCGTCAGAGACATGGCACGGAAGGACTCTCCAAGAAATTTTGGATGAAGGAAAAGACGGGAAGAAGCTGGCCTCGGTCCTCTCTTACCGGCATTTCCACCCCATGGAAGGAGACCCCGAAAGCGTAAAGGTGTCACTGGCTGCCCGACATGGAGATAAAAAAATAATTCTCAAGTACGACGCCAGGACCGGCGCGGAAAAGAAAATGCTCTTTGACCTTGCCGAAGACCCCCATGAGAAACAGAACCTCTGGAAGGTCCCCGAAAGCGAGAACCTGCCGCTCTACCAGTGGATGATAAATTACCTGCCGCCGCCCGACTCCATGACCTACCAGCCGCAAGAACAGGACCGGCAGCTCAAAAAAGACCTGAAGGCCTTGGGGTACGTGAAGTGAAAGAGGGTCAGGTTTTATTTCACGCAAAGACGCAGTGCCTCTCGCGACGATCTTTACAACAATAAGCTTCCAGAGCACGCAGGAGAGACCAAGCCGCTGATATTGTCTGTTCCGGAACCGGCGGTCCCTTTTACTTGCCTTAATTAATTAAATCCTCTACTATCAGCCGGGAGGAGAAGAACAAAGGCCGGGTGCGTGGTGAAAGGCGAAGCTACATATTACCGGGGTTTTTTTAGGAAGTTCCTTGATTTCTTGGAAGGCGCGGGCAGGGTGTTTGCCGGGTCATTCCCGGTCCCTGCGCCGGCGGGTCCTTCCTGGGAGGATTTCCTCTTCTATAACCGGAGAGACAGGAATAAGGAAAAACGCTCTGCCGGCCCGGAAGCGGGAGCCGGCGAGGACAGCAAAAAAACCCCGGAAGAAAAGGAGCCCGACCCTGCTGATACGGCAGAGTCCGAAAGCGCGGATGACTCCGAGGAAGAGGCTGCCGGCGGGGAATGGGCGTCCACCTCCGGGGAAGAGGACCGGGAGCTTATTGATCGGTTCTTAAAAGGGGAGGACCAGGCTTTTAACCGATTGGTCTTGAAGTACCAAAACAAGGCCTTCAACCTTTGTTACCGCTTTTTGGGGGACCCGGACGAGGCTGAGGACATGGCGCAAGAGGTCTTCATGACCGTGCACAAGTCCTTGCCGAAGTTCCGGGGCGACTCGCTTTTTTCCACCTGGCTTTTCCGGATCACGGTGAACCATTGCAAGAACCGGATCAAGTTCCTGGGCCGGCGGCGTTATTACCAGTCGGTTTCGATGGACCAGCCTCAGGAGACCGAGGACGGCGACTTATACCACGAGGTGGAGGACGAGTCCCCGGACCCGGAAAGCGCGCTGGACAGCCGGGAGACTCAGGACCTGGTGCAGGAGGCCATCTCCAGGCTGGAGCCTGAGCACCGGCTGGTGATAGTGCTCCGGGACATCGAGGACGTGCCGTACGAGGAGATCGCGGAAATGCTCGGGATCAAGGTGGGCACGGTAAAGTCCCGCATCCATCGCGGCAGGTCCGAGCTCAAATCGCTGCTCGAGAAAAAGGTGAAGTTTTAGAGCGGACGCGGTGTTTTGTTAAATTTCCGGGAACCTTTGGCAAAGAGCATTGTCAATAGAGGTAAGAGTGAAAAAAATAACTTACAGATGCGGGGTTAGAAATGGGATGTAAAGAAATCCGGGATAACATGTCCGCTTACCTGGACCACGAGCTGGGAGAGGCGGAATATGTGGTTATAAAACAACATCTTGCGCAATGTCCCGCCTGCCGGAGCCAACACGATAAACTGATCTTGACAAAACGATCCCTTAAAAAACTGCCCGAGTGCCCCGCCCCGGAAGGGTTCCTTTTCCGACTGCAAGAAAAGATAGAGAAACAAGAGGCCTCCTGGTGGAAAAAAGCCGGCTGGTCGCTGGAAAATGCGCTGGACGCTGTTCCCTTGCGGATCATGACCGGTGTGGCAGGAGTGGTGCTCCTGGTGGCTGTTATACTGGCAGGAGTGGATGCCTACCGGGTGCCGGACCAGTCTCTTTCTCATCGCTCTTCCGTGGCGGACACCTATACGGGGCCCGAGGTCCTCTCCAGCGCCACCGAGCCCCTCCCGGTCGAGTTTGCCGGGACCAATCCCGCCGAATTCACGAAATCCGCTTACCTGGACACTCCTAACGAGCTTTTGCTCACCGTGGTCCGAAACGATCCGCGTTACCAGGACAGCAAGATACTTCCCCATCCCCGCGGCCAGGGCGTGCTCGTGAACACCGGTCAAAAGCTCCTGGAGATAACCATGGAGCCGGCGGAGTTCCCCATAATCCAGGACTACCTGGCGCACCAGGGAGGACAAGTGCCCCAAACCCTGGATCAGGCAAGGGCCAAGTTCCCCATTTACGTCCGGGAACATCCTTCACCCAACGCGCCCCTGGAAAACCCGGAGCCTAATCTGCACCAGGGAAGCCATACCAACCCTTAACACTTCCCTGATCTCTCCTGAACTGTTGCACCATTGAGTTAAATGGTCTATGGTGAAAATCCATGATACGCCTTAATAACGTGAGCAAGCGCTACCGGGTGTATGACCGGCCCCGACACTTCCTCTCCGAGAAAATCACCCGAAAAAAGCAGCACCGCGCGATAACCGCCCTCGAGGACATCAACCTCACCGTAAACCCCGGCGAGTGCCTGGGCGTGGTGGGTGTGAACGGCTCCGGCAAATCAACCCTCCTCAGGGTCATGGCGGGGATCAGCCCTCCCACCAGCGGCAGCGTTGACGTGGAGGGAAGAGTCTCGGCGCTCCTCGAGCTGGACTCCGGCTTCCACCCCGAGTTCACCGGCAGGGAGAACATAAGGATCGGTTCAGCCATACTGGGCCTGTCGCGGGAGGAGGCCCGCCAAAACGAAGAGAAAATCATCGAGTTCTCCGAGCTGGGCGACTTTATTGACGTGCCGGTCCGGACCTATAGCGCGGGCATGTACCTCCGGCTCGGGTTCGCGCTCGCGACCGCGGTGGACCCGCAGGTGCTCCTGGTTGACGAAGCCCTGGCGGTGGGCGACGAATGGTTCCGCGGAAAGTGCACGGACCGGATCATGGCAATAAGGGAATCGGGCGCAACCATAGTTATAGTGTCCCACGACCTTACCATGGTCCGGGCCCTGTGCGACAAGGCGGCGCTGTTGAAGGACCACCGGGTCCACGCTTTTGGCGAGCCGCCCGAGGTGGTAAGCCACTACCTCACCAGCATATACGAGCAGGCAGTAGCGGAAGCGGGCGAGACATCCCTGGAAAACCGCAGGGGCACGGGGGACGCGGCCATCAGCGCCGTGCGGCTTATGGGCCCGGACAATCATAAAACCGACCTTGTAAAAGCGGGCGAGCCGGTAACCGTCGAGTTCGACTACCACGCACGCCAGGAAATCCAAAAGCCGCTTTTCGGAGTCAACATCTTCCGGGCGGACGGCATCCTCGCGGTATGCGCGAACAACGAGACCGCAAGCGACCTGAACCAAAAGCTCTATCCTGCAGAAGACCCCGGCGACCGGCCCGACTCGGTGCCCGCGGGCCACTCGGGGACCGCCCGCTTTATGGTGTATACCAACACCCTCCTGGAAGGCGAGTACGAGCTCTCGGTGAACATCTACCGCGGCCGGTCGGGCGCTCACGTGCTGGTCGAGGAGGTCCTGGGCGCGCTCCGGTTCCGGGTGGTGGGTGGCGAGCTTGCCGACCGGGGCATGGTACTGCTGCCGGGAAGATGGAAGATATCGTGAGAACACTCCAGAGCCCCCCCCGTACAAATTCCGGCCCCCATCCGGCCACGCCAATAAAAAAGAACCGCCTTTTACACCAACCTTCCATGTTTCCGGTAACTTAGCCATCACGTCGCCTTCACACCCTGTAAAATTTGGGGGTCAAAAACTGTATCACAGAGGGTCAATTTCGATCCCTCTTGGGGCGGATTTTGTCCCCCCTGACGGACAATTTTTGACCGGGCTTTTAGATCAACAAGAAAGCCTGTTCTCACGCCAAGGCGCAAAGATTTTTATATTTGATTTCAGAAATTTAGACATTACAAAGCCTTTTTAAACGCAACGCCCCGGGACCGCCAGGCTCCAGCCTGGCACTAAACGCTACGCCGCAACAATTCTTTTTGCAAGATGACTCCTGTGCGAGCGACTTTAGTCGCGATATCTCTCTGTTCCGTAAGCTCAAAATCTCTTCCTCTCTTCCCTTCGCGTCTCCGCGCCTTTGCGTGAAACCTCTAAACGCAACGCCCCGGGACCGCCAGGCTCCAGCCTGGCACTAAACGCTACGCCGCAACGATTCTTTTTGCAAGATGACTCCTGTGCGAGCGACTTTAGTCGCGATATCTCTCAATTTTTTTAAGCTCAATAAATCTTCCCTCTTCCGTAGCGCCGTCGCGCTTAGTCCCTCTCCCGTGCGAGCGACTTTCAGTCGCGATAATCCTCTGCTCCGCAAGCTCAAAATATCTTCTTCTCTCTCCCCTTCGCGTCTTCGCCTTTGCGTGAAACCCTCTTCCTTCGTGGACACAATTCCTTATCTACAGCAAAAACGTTACACTCCCCTTACCTTTTGTAACACCCCGCCCGGGGTGGGAGCGACCTCCCACCATCAAAAGCCTTCATTAGGACCCCGATAATAAGGGGCGGGGTCAGAGGGGCGGGGTCAGTTCTTTGCAATTAAGTTTATGGAGATGGTGAGAGGCCATACTTTAGAACATCGGCCGTATCTTTCGGAGTGCGGTGGCTTGCCGCCGCTTTTTGTCAGGGAGCTTGCTCCCGTTAATATTGACACAGGCACTGCCCGTTATGTACTTGCTACAAAGACGGAAAAGCGGAAGAAGCCCGTCAAGCAAGCTTGCCGGAAGAGAAAGCGAAAGCAAGCTTTCGCAGTCCAAAGTGAGGACGGCTTGCTCCCGGTTGCCCTTTTTCCCGCTCCAACGGAGCGTTGTAAATTAGCCAGGGGTGGCTAACCCCTGGTAAAAGGATGCGGATTTATTTCGCGTCCTGAAGGGACGCCGGAGGCAGGCCCTTTCCCGCGGCCTTTCAGGCCGCATACGTGGTTGGGTTCCATGTTTCCCGGGGCTTGCGCCCCTGGCTATTCTCTGCCGCCCCTTTATATTTCGGGACACCTTATGTAATTCTTATCATGCCTTTGCTTGGCCTGAGTCGGCGTCTTGGCTTCTGATCCGCAACTGGGCAAGAACTTTAGAGCTTTTGGGGCCGCTTTCCCGGCGCAGCCCTCCATTCGATTTTTTGTGATGAAAACGGACCTTGACAAGGTTGATCTCTTCATTCAAGATAATAACAGGATGGTAATAATGCGATGGACTACCGGATTGTAATTATTGAGAGTGAAGAAGGTTTCGCGGTGAGTTGTCCGGCCTTGCGGGGATGTCATTCCCAGGGCGCGACCAGGGAAGAAGCGCTTGATAATATCAGGATTGCCATTCGGGAGTGGCTGGAAGCAGAGGAGGATGAAGCCGAGACATTCACGGTCACCGAAGAGTTGGTCAGCGTCTGAAGATGCCCGGGATTCCCGGCATCAGCTCGGAGCAAGCGGTCAGGGCTTTGGAAAAGATCGGGTTCCGGGTAATCAGACAAGGTAAACACGTTATCATGTCCGATGGTGTAGTCCGGCTTACCATTCCCCGTAATAACCCCATCAACGCTTTCACCATGGGCGCAATCGCCAGGGACGCAGGCCTGAGCCCCCAGGAGTTTAAAGACCTCTTATAGGTGAGGCGGGGCATCTTCACAATTAAGTTTATTCGTCAAGCTTTACCAGCCAAAGCCTTTACTACCACTTCGATAATCAGACTTTTCCAAGAGGTTTTTGCTCTTCGATCAAAGGCCGGAAGCCCTGGCTGTCTCCGCCAGTTTCTTCTCCATGAGATAGGCGTGCAGGCCGGGCCCGTAGTAGTTTTGGAGGATACGTCTCAGGCGGTAGTTGAACTTCTTGTAAAGCCGCTGCGCAGAAAGGTTGTCCACGGAGACCTGGAGGAAGAGCCTGCGGACGCCCTTGTGGCGGGCACGGTGCTCGAGCTCTTCCATCAAGAGGTTGCCGGCTCCCTGCCCGCGGTGGTCCGGGTCAACGTCAATGGTTACAATCTGGGTGGATGCGGGACCGGAGTAGAACACGATAAAAAAGCCAACCAGTTCGCCGTCCTTTTCAAGCCCCACTGTCTCGCATACGGAGCTCAGGATACACTCCTCGAAAATCTCCATCGGGTAGGCCACTGCCTCGGAAAAGCAGCGGCGGTCAATGCCCGTTGCTTTTTCAACGTCGTCAAGGCTGAGCTCGCGAAGGATCATGGCGTAAGGACGCGGCGAACGTATTCCTCGGTGATATGGATTTTCTGGCCCTGCCGCTCAGGGGCCTCGAACATGTAATCGTGCATCAGGTCCTCGAAAATGGTCCGCAAAGAACGCGCGCCCAGCTTGCGGCGCCGGGCCAGCCGCGCGCATTCCCGCAGGGCGCCTTCCGAGACCTCGAGGTCAATCTCGTCCAGGGCGAAAAGCTTCTTGTACTCGCGGAGCACCGCGTCCGGAGGATCGGTTATGATCTTGACCAGGTCGTCCTCCTCGAGCTCGGAAAGCTCCACCAGCACCGGTATCCGGCCGACCAGCTCCGTGATCATGCCGTACTCCAAGAGGTCCTCCGAGTGGACCCGCTCTTCGGCAGGGACCCCTTGGGGGGACTGCTCCCGGTTAAAGCCGGAGATGGTCCGGCTTTTGATCCGCTTCATGTCCGTAAAGGTCCCCGCGCAGATAAACAGAATATTGGTCGTGTCCATCTGAACAAAGTCGTGTTTGCTCCAGTGCTGGGTGATGTTATAGGGCACAAAAACCGTGGTCCCCTCCAGAAGCTTCAAAAGCGCCTGCTGGACCCCTTCGCCGCCGATGTCCCGCGAGCCCGCGCCGGTACGCTCGCCGTGGTTCCGGCGCGCTATCTTGTCTATCTCGTCCACGAACACGATCCCCTGCTGAGCGGCGTCCACGTCCATGTCCGCGGCAAAAAGAAGCTCGCCCAGCATGACCTCTACGTCCTTGCCGTAATAGCCGGCCTCGGTGTACTCGGTCGCGTCAACCACAGCAAAAGGCACGTCAAGGGCCTTGGAAATATGGCGGGCAAGATGCGTCTTGCCGCAGCCGCTCGGACCGATCAGCAAAACATTGGACTTCTGAAGCGGCGGGCCCTCGTCAACAGCATTTAACAACCCGAGATCAAAATCGTCCTGTCTGCCCTCCCGCCGGATGCGCTTGTAGTGGTTATAAGCGGCGATGGCGAGGGTACGCTTGGCCCGCTCCTGGCTGATCACGTACTCGTCCAGGTACTCATAAATCTTGCGCGGGGTGGGGAAATCCTCCAGGTTATGAGGTAACTCTCTTGCCATTATTAAATCATCCTGAAAACCGCCGGGACCGAACCCGGCCATAGTGATACTCCGGGGCGACGCCCTCTATTTTTATGCTAGTGGCAAAGCAAAGAGGTTGCAAGCGCGAAGACAGCAGGGGAGAGCTACCTGTTTTGGAAGGGGGGAGGTCTCGAATAAAGGTTATTTTGAAAATTTGGACCCTACAACATCAGTCCAGGTCCGAAGCGCCATTGTACTCATTCCTCGTCTCCTTTCTTGAGACGAAATCGCACGCGGTTTTCGTCAACTACCGCAAGACCCTGTTCCAGTTTCTCCAGCAAACCCGAGTCAAGCAACCGTTGCGCCGGCTCCTTCATAACCGCCCATCTCTGGTCGTGGAGCCGGAAAACCACGATCCCTCCATGTCCGCCGAGCGGGAACCTGCGAATATCGGCGGAATCCGTATCCAAGGTCATTAACAGCCGCTCTTCCTTGGTTACCTTTTCCAGCACCACCGGATCATCTGCTCCCGAAAGATTCTCCTCCCTCACCGTTGCCACATCATGTCCTGATGAACGAAGCAGAGCCTCAAAATCAGAGGGCATGTTTTCATCCAGCTTGATCCTCATCGCGTGGTTTCCGTATGGAGAGGCTGTCCATCTTCCTCGCGCACCAGCCACGCCGCGTAAGCCATGGCAGCGCGGATGTCTTCCTCCTTAAGGGTGGGGTATTCCTTCAAGATGTTCTCCACGCTCTCCCCCGCCTGGAGGTAATCAAGAATCACCGAAACCATGATCCGCGTGCCGGCTATACAGGCCTTGCCATGACATACTTCCGGCCTGATCGAAATACGTTCTTTCCAGTCTGTTCCCTTCATGGGCAACCTCCTGATGAAAAAAGCATGTTCACTATTCTATTCTATCCGATCCCGTTTGGTTATTCGATATCCCTTATTTGATCTCTCAGCGCCTTCCTTGCCCCGTCCGCCGCGTCCGGCACAGAAATTCGCTAAACGCGGGAGTGCGTCTCTTCCTCTTTATCTCGAACAGTGGCTCTGTACTTTCCTGAGTAAGCGCCAGTTGACGAGTTTTGAGAAGATGAAGGATACCGCCTCGGTCAAAGCCCCGGACTCAACATCCGAATGAAGCTTGACCATCTCGGTCCAGGGATGAAGTATTATGTGTGCTCACGCTTCTGCTTCCTCATTTAAAGAGACTTGACTCAACAATTGGCTTCTCTTTGTGCGGTTAAATCTTCGGATAAAATACCCCGATTACTATCCATGTTTTGGGATGTGCCAGCATAGTCCCTGCATAAAAATGAGTGTTTTTCTCGGGCCCGCAAAGAGCATTCAAAAACTTCTCACGAACTTTTTTCGCCGCCTCTTCATGGGAAGCACCCTTGTCCACCAAGCGCCAAAATAGTGCTCCGACCTCCCAGTCTCCGATCATCATCTTATGCCCTTTGCATCGGGGATCATCGCACTCAAAACTATACTGAAACTTGAAGGGTACCTTGCGAGGAGGCACAAGAGTCCTCTCGCGGTATTCAAATAAGCGTTTTTGTTTTAGAGCTTGAAGAAAACTGTCTGGCCACTCTGGATCCTCCGGGGAAATAATCAGATCGTGTACCTTATTGGGCTTGAAGATGCCAATCGAAGTGCGATCCTGAACCTGCTGGTCGTAGAGATCTTCCATTGACCGTGCTTTCTTCTTCAGCACATAGCGTGCACGCTCTGACCAATTATCACGAGTGCTTATGGGTTCACCAATTGGCCTGATTGAGTCGCTGTCAGGACGATAGCTCTCCTTCCGCACATCGTTCTTGTGTTTCTCTGCCTCCACTTCAATCCACTGATACTTCTTGTATTGCCTCTCAAAAGAAAGGTCGCGAAAATTTATCGGATACAAACGAACGAAATCTCCACTCTTAGTGACGCCAGCGGTACAAACCAGCTCATCGTATTTCTTCGACGGAATAGGATAGGTCTTCACCGTAATCAGAACCCTGAGCTTCCATTTTTCGCCTCCACGGGTATAGCGTGTGGACATACCCAGAGCCATGCTCATATGTGCACTACCTCCGCTCCTGTCTTTCGAGATACGGCTTCAGCCAGTCGGCTCCGATGGCAGCATCGCACATTCTTCTCCACGCACATCAAAACCGCGGCTGAGTGCTTCATCAGCTTGCCAACTTCATCTATCTCTTCCTCAAGCTCCGGAAGCATCTCTTGTTCGTACTTCCTCAGAAGGCGTTGGTAGGAACCAAAATCGGAAAGATCGCCCCGGTACTTGCTGGATATGCCCAAATCGGGCATGTGGAGATACTCCAGTCCAAGACGTCCGGCAATCTCACTGCACCGCCTTTTTGAGAAACCATACCGCCGAGAAACCGGATTCGCTCGCACGTCGATAATCAACTGAATTCTCTTCTTCAAGAG
Organism: bacterium; assembly: GCA_046484135.1. Taxonomy (GTDB): domain Bacteria; phylum RBG-13-61-14; class RBG-13-61-14; order RBG-13-61-14; family DATKZS01; genus CAYQTK01. The sequence goes on along the minus strand of JAWOBU010000053.1, from coordinate 3,378 downwards.
TTGATTGAAGAAGGCATCAACAGATTTCCCTTCATAGCCCGCGGTATACACTGCTGGCTTGCTCTTTATCACACCTGCCGAGTTATTAGGCTGAAAATTAGTCAACTCACTCTTGGTTGCATACCAAGGGAACCTGGAGTACACATCTTTAAGAAGAGCATACTGGCTAATTTCTCCGTATAGCGTTACTACATTATCCACGGCTCGTTGAACCGATGCCGGAAGGCCTTCTACCTTTTCTTCTACAAGCTCCGTAGTGCACTCACCTAGCGAGACATGATCCTCGTCGCTCGAAACATAGCCGTAGCGCCTAAGATGCGCAAGCTCTTGGTACAAGGCAAAAGAGAAAGGGCCGTACTTGTAGGGCACGAAGTCATAGAAGGCAGGGTCATTCTTCAACTCGGTCTCATGACGCAACAGAAACACCATCTTCACGAATACAATGGGCGAAAGTGGCTTTTGAGCCCGCGAGAGTAACGCCAAGATTGTCTTCTGCCTCTTTAGCACGCCATTCCTCCTATATTTACTATTTTACTCTATTCCAGGCTAAAACGAAAGAGGGAAGAACTATGCTTCTCTCCTTGACTATGCTTTCCTTCTCCGACATCAAACTTTCCTCTTTTCTTTTTACTCGGGCTCCGAGACGGAACAGTTAGATAACCTCAAAAGATCTCTCACTATCTAAGGAAGATAGTATGCCACCTTTCACCTTCCCTTTTTTCTCAAGCATCCTCTACCATAACCGGCTGCATAAGTCAATCGGAAGTGTATGGGTGATTTCCGGGGCCCATTGTTTCGGATGTTTTTTGACCGGGTTTATTGCATGAATACAACCGGTTATGCGGACGAATGGGGAAAGGGTTTTGTTTGAGTCACGGCTTGTCCACGGAAAATGACACCGAGTTATTGACGTTGAAGACGATTTTCAGCTTGGGAGATGCGGAGCCGTTTTCTGCCGCGCCTTGAACGTAGAACTCTCCCAAAAGGGTTTTGTTTTCCGCGTCCCCGCCGTTCTGATATAACTTTATGCGGAATCCTTCTTTCCGGCCGGCCCCGATAGCGAATCCTCCCTTGGTGAACTTGTCTTCTTTGTTTGCCGGGAAAATCCTGGATACGTCCAGCTCCTGAACGGTGTTGGACACGACCTGGAGGCTCAGGTGGGTAGATTGCTCATGACTCGCCTGGGGGCGGGACTCCTCGTCATCCGCCGCCGGGTCGGACGAATCGGGCAGGGGCAACAAGGCGTCCTCCGGCAGAGGTGGAAGCTCGTCTTCTTCCTGGGCCGAGTTTTCGTTTGCCGAGGAAGAGACGGCCTTGGCCGCGGGTTGCGAAGGAGAAGTAGCCGGTTGCGCTGGAGGTGTCTCCTGTTGGGGAGGGCCGGCTTGCGGATATGGCCCGGGCGTTTGAAGCGGCTGCATTAAATTCTGCTCGTAGTTCGCGGGCGGGGGCGCCGACTGGTTCATCTGTTGTTGTTGGCTTCCCACGAAGCCCTGGCGGGGGTCATAAAGGGGCTGTTCGTCTTGCTCCTCGTTTTTGGACTGGATAGCCTCAGCGTACATGGCCTCGATGTCAACGTCTCCGGAGAGGTACTCGAGGCCCGGCTTGGTGGATGCGGGTGGTTCGAGAACCACCTTTTGCCCGGACATGCCTGCCGCGGTGATGGCCGCTCCTCTGGCCACGGCCTCGTCCGGATTAATCGAAGTGTCGGGACTCCGGCCCATGAGCTTGAAGAGCTTCTCGCGGACCAGCGGCATCCTGGTCATGCCGCCCACCATGATCACGTTGTCGAGATCATCAACACCCAGGTCCGCATCCTTCAATGCTTTCCGGAAAATGTCCGTGGCCCGGTCGGCAAGTCCCTCTACCAGCCCGTTAAACTGTTCACGGGTGACCGTCATGTTTACGTCAGCCATCCGGTTGATGTCGGGAGCTATGGTGGGGACATAAATCCTGGTTTCCTCGGCCTCGGAAAGCTCCAGCTTGGCCTTCTCCGCCGCGGTCTTTACGCGCTGGTGGGCCATCTTGTCGGAGTAGATGTTGATCTTGAAGCGCTTATTCATGTCCTTGGCAATGTGATGGACAAGCGCGTTGTCGAAATCTTCTCCGCCAAGCCACGGGTCCCCGGCCGCAGACAAAAGCTTGTACTGGCCCTCAGCGATCTTCATGATGAAGATGTCCAGCGTGCCGCCGCCGAGATCAAACACCCCGATGGTCTGGCCGGCCTCCTTGTGGAACCCCCAGGAAATGGCCGCGGCAGTCGGCTCGCTGAGAAGCCTGACTACCTTGATGCCTATCTTCTCGGCCGCCTTCTGGGTGGCTTCGCGCTGGGTCTTGCTGAAGGTGCCGGGGACCGTGATCACCGCGTGAGTGACCTTGGTGTTCAAGTACTTGGAAGAGTTGGTGATAACGAAGTTGAGAAGAAGGGAGGCCACCCACTCGGGGGTAAATTTCTTTCCCCGACTCTGGATCATGACCTTGCCGCCATCCCCTTCCACTATGTTATAAGTAAGGTTCTTGACGCAGGACTTAACATGAGCGTCGGAAAAATTGCGGCCCAGCAACCTCTTGGTGGCCCATACCGTGTTATAAGGGTCTGCAATGACCTCTGCCTTGGCCGCTTCACCAATCAGAAAGCGGCCATCCTCCCGCAAGTACACGTAGCTCGGGACCACTCTGCTGTTGTCGGGACTCGGGATGATTACGGGCTCGCCCTTGTGGACGATCGAGGAACAAATGGTTGAAGTACCCAGGTCTATTCCAATGCAGCAAGTCATGAATATCTCCCCTTCTTTCTACCCTGCCTTGAAAGACGCTATCAATCCGGCATATTAACTTTGGTCTTGTCCTCTCCTGCCCCTCGTTGAAAAATTTGCAAATTTCGCGCCCAAAACCGGGGGGACATCATCTCACTGTTTTGCTTTACTTTTTTAAACGGACTCTGAAAGCGATTAATTTGACCTGCCGACAACTATGCCATTTTAGAAATAAAGGGTGGCGATCTTCGTACATAGGGACTCGAATATCAAGTAGAACATCCGATTAAAGGCTTCGGCCAGGAGCCCATGCTTCTTTTGAACACGGAGAAGATGCGCAAATCGCGCAAGGTATTGTTGTGGGCGGTGGAGGCGTATCTTGCGCGCTGGCGGGTTGAGGAGACGATCCGTTTTATCAAGCAGAGCTATGAGCTTTTGGACATCCGGGTTTTAGGCTACGACAGCATCCGGACCTTGCCATGCTGGTGTTCGCCTGTGTTTATTTTGCCGCGGTGTGGCTGGAGAGGAAAGCCAAACTGAAGATACTTGCCACTCACGTTTTCAAAGCCGCCAAACGCCTGTTCGGCATCCCTGCTTGCGCGCAGCGCGCAGGCAAGCCCGACTT
>JAWOBU010000022.1:0-3457 GCA_046484135.1 bacterium | reverse complement strand
GAACACGGCGCCCGGATGACGGCCATGGATTCGGCGACCTCGAACGCCTCGGACATGATCGACAGGCTGACGCTCCAGTACAACTGGGCGAGGCAGGCGGCGATCACCACCGAGCTCATGGAGATCATCAGCGGCGCCGAGGCCCAGAAGGGCTAATGCGATATGAGTAGTAAAAAGGAAATCGTTTTTTCAGTGAAGATATCAAGGGAGGGTGTTAACCAATGAGAGTAGGTAACGTAAGCCAGATAATGGGCGTGGTTGTTGACGTCGAGTTCAAGGGCGGAGATTTGCCGCCGATCTACAATGCCTTGACCCTTAGCAACCCCGCGATCAACGACGAGCCGGAAAACCTGGTCCTGGAAGTGGCCCACCATCTGGGCGAGAACACGGTAAGGACCATTTCCATGGACACCACCGACGGACTGGTCCGCGGCATGGAGGTCAAGGACACCGGCGACGTCATCAAGATGCCGGTGGGTGAGGCCACTCTGGGCAGGATCATCAACGTGGTGGGAAAGCCCCAGGACGAAGGACCGCCGATCCAGACCGACAAGTACTATCCCATTCACAGGCACGCCCCCGAGTATCTGGACCAGGACGTGGACATCCAGATGTTCGAGACAGGCGTTAAGGTCATCGACCTTCTCGAACCTTACGCCAAGGGCGGAAAAATCGGACTCTTCGGCGGCGCCGGAGTGGGCAAGACGGTCATCATCATGGAGATGATCCATAACGTGGCCTTGCACCACGGCGGATACTCGGTGTTCGCCGGAGTGGGCGAGCGGACCAGGGAAGGAAACGACCTTTATCTCGAGATGAAAGAGTCCGGCGTTCTCGACAAGGCCTGCCTGGTTTACGGTCAGATGAACGAGCCGCCCGGCGCCCGCGCCCGGGTGGCTTTGTCGGCCCTGACCACTGCCGAATACTTCCGCGACGAAGAGGGCCAGGACGTGCTTCTTTTCATCGACAACATATTCCGTTTCACCCAGGCGGGCATGGAAGTCTCCGCATTGTTGGGACGTATTCCTTCCGCGGTCGGATACCAGCCTACCCTGGCCACCGAACTCGGTGAACTCCAGGAGCGGATCACCTCCACCAAGAAGGGGTCCATTACTTCCGTGCAGGCCATTTACGTGCCGGCGGACGACCTTACCGACCCCTCCCCGGCGACCACCTTTGCGCACCTTGACGCCACCACCGTTCTTTCCCGGCAGATCGCCGAGCTGGGCATCTATCCTGCGGTGGACCCCCTGGACTCGACCAGCCGGATTCTCCAGCCGGACGTAGTGGGAGACGAGCATTACACCGTGGCCCGACAGGTCCAGCAGGTGCTCCAGCGCTACAAGGACCTCCAGGACATCATCGCCATCCTGGGAATGGACGAGCTTTCCGAAGACGACAAGCTGATCGTCTCCCGGGCCAGGAAAATCCAGCGTTTCCTTTCCCAGCCCTTCTTCGTGGCTTCCGAGTTCACCGGCCGGGAAGGCAAGTACGTCAAGGTAGAGGACACCATAAAGGGCTTCAAAGCGATAGTGGCCGGAGAACACGACGATCTCCCCGAGCAGGCCTTCTTCATGGTGGGGACCATCGAGGAGGCCCAGGAAAAGGCCGAGAAGCTGGCCGCGGAAGAGTAACAGGAGAGGTAAGAAAAAATGGCCACCATTCACATGGACCTGGTTACTCCCGAACGGAGGCTCATCTCCACCGAGGTGGACGAGGTTAAAGCAAGGGCCGCAAAAGGAGAGTTCGAGGTCCTTCCCGGACACTCGAACTACATTACTCTCCTGGACATAGGCGAGCTCTCTTACCGGGAAAGCGGAAACACAAAACACGTGGCGGTTACAGGCGGCTTTGCCGAAGTAACCCTGGAAGAAGGCATCAGGATCATGGCGGAGTGCGCGGAGTGCGCCGAGGAGATTGACACCGAACGGGCAGAGGCCGCCAAAGAAAGGGCGGAGAAAAGGTTGCAAGAGTCAGACCCCTCCGGCCAGGGTATTGACCTGGTGCGCGCCCAGGCGGCGCTGCAAAGGTCAATGGTTAGGTTAGGAGTGGCCAGGAAAGGATAAAAAGGGTATTAGATCCGCCGTCCCCCGGATCCTTATTATAAAAGCGCAGGTAATACATGCCTGCGCTTTTTTACGTGCATCCGCCTTTTCTGGATTTAGAAGAAGGACAATGATAAAAAGGACACCATGAAAATCAAAAAGCACATAATGACTCCCCTGCAAAGCAACTGCTACCTGGTATGGGACGAGGTCTCCGGCGAAGGGACAGTGCTGGACCCCGGCTTCGGCGCGGCAAAGGTCCACCGGACCATCCTGGAAAAAGAGGTCCTTTTAAAAGCCATCGTTCAGACCCACAGCCACTGGGACCATCGCTCAGGCGCCGGTAAGCTGCAAAGGATGACAGGGGCCCCCATCTATCGTCATCCCGCTGAGCCCCGCATTGGAGCAGGACTGCGGAGGCCCCCTGCGGACGGCAGGAAGGTGATGGACCTGGATGACGGAGACGAGCTACGGGTAGGAGCGCTTCTCTTTCGTGTCATCCATACGCCGGGCCACTCGCCGGGGAGCATCTGCCTGCTGGGAGAGAACGTGTTGTTCTCCGGTGACCTCCTGTTTAAAGGCGGGGTGGGAAGGATGGACCTGAAGGGCGGAAGTTTCCGGGAGATGGTCCGGTCCCTGAACCAGAGGATCGCGCACCTGCCGGACGACCTGGATGTGCTTCCCGGACACGGCCCGGCAACCACTCTGGGACAGGAGCGACGGACCAATCCCTTTTTCAAGGCCGCACCATAAACCACGGTCTCGGAAATAATGGAGCTCATGGACAATAAAAATGAATGAAGAAACCCCCGACACCACACAGCCCCCTGCCGTAGCCGCGGCAGGCATGCGGCGCTGGGAATGGGCCGTGCTCACCGCGGTCCTTCTGTTCTCTCTGGCCCTCGGTGTCGCAAACCTCGTTCAGTACATGGACACCCCGCTTTTTACGGTCCCCTTTACCGATGAAGAAAGCTACGTAAACTGGGCCAAAAAGATCGTGGAAGGAAAACCCGTCGGCGTTTTTTACCAGGACCCGCTCTACCCTTATTTCCTGGCCCTGGTTTTCAAGATCACCGGGGTGCCCGAAACGGGCATGGACCATCCGAGCTGGCTCATGATCCGGATTTTGCAGGTACTGATGGGGACGGGCGCGGCTACGCTCGTGTTCTATACAGCCCGCAAGCTGGCCGGCCCGGCCGCGGCGGCCGCCGCCCTGCTTCTGTTCTCGCTTTACCAGGGCCTGTACTTTTACGAGCTTCTGCTTTTGAAAACGTGCCTGGCAACCCTGGCCTCTGCCGGGGTCCTGGCCGCAGGTGCCGCATGCGCTTCTTCTGCGTATCGAAAACCAAGGTGGCTCCTTCTTGGGGTCCTTATAGGCATTGCCTCCCTGCTTCGGGGAAACTTCCTGGCTT
>JAWOBU010000193.1:0-23519 GCA_046484135.1 bacterium | reverse complement strand
CTTGAAGCCCACAAAAGCGGGGACACGAAAAAAGAACAGCATTCGAAGGGGGCGGTAAAGGAAGAAGCCGCTGAGGGTGCGCCGGAAGAACCTCAACCTTCAGACCAAGTTGAAAACAAAGCTCCTGCAAAGCCGGCTGCTCCTCCACCGCCGCCTCCCCGACCCGAGAAGCCCATTCTTCAAGAGCCTGACAAGGCCGTTCCTTCTTCCGCGTCCCCGATCCCGGAGAAGGAAAACACGTCTTCAGCTGCCGGGCAAGAGAGCAATAAAAAGAAAAAGGCATTTACTCCCCGTCCGCGCCAGGCCCGGGTGGCAAAGATGAAGGACAAAGCGGTAGCTTCCAGCGCCAACATAGAGCTGGACTGGGTGCGGGACATCATCAACCAGACCGAGGCGGAAGAGGAGGAAGAAAAGCCGGTTTATGAAGCCCCGCCCGCGGCGGAGAAGAAGCAACTTACCTCGGAAGAGCGTTCGCGGGTCCAGCCGGCGGGCGAGTTCATCATGAACCTGACCAAGGCGATGCAGAGGTCCGGCTATTACTCGGAAGACCATCCCGAGAGCAAGGGGGCCAAGCACGGTCTTTACGAGGAGCTCCAGAAGGCGCTGGGGGACAGCAAGGAGCTCATGATCACCAACCAGGAAACCAGGGAGAAGACGGACATCCTGATCACGGGCATACTGGACCAGCCGGTCAGCGTAAGGACCGTGATAGGTCCCGGTATGGCCGAGATGTTCGTGCCGCGGCTGCGGGAGTACTTCAACCGGAAGGCCCTGGTGAGCTTCGCCTTGAAAAAGGAGATCACGCCGGAGCACTTCGACTCCTTCGTGGACATCATGAGCGACCCGCAGGTGGACAAGGGTTCAGAGTCGGGCGTGGGCGAGCTTTTGACCAACGCCCTGGTTGACAACAGCATCACGGAGATATCCACGGTATTCATGGACGACATGCTGGTCCTGGAGGAGAAGTTTCCCTGGAGGGTGGAGATGGCGATCCAGCGCCTGGCCAAGGACCTGAAAGTGCTTCCCATGTTCAAGGGCAAGAGCGACCAGGAGCTCAAGAAGATGAAGCACCAGACGGTCATGGACATCATCCGGCCGGTGATGCATCCGCAGTTTTTAAAGGACATCCTGATAAATACATATATTATAGCCCGCCACGTCAAGACCCTCGAGTTAACTGAGCTGGAAGAACTCATTATAGATAGCCTTCCTCCCCAGGTTGTGCTTCCCACCTCCACCTACGTGCTGGAGGAGATGAAGAGGCTCCAGGAGAAACAGAGGGAGCACCCGGATTCGCAGGTGCTCGAGCTCCGGATAAAAAGCATAAAGCGCATCCTGAAAAGTCTCTCCCGCCGGCTGGTCCTGGAAGAGATCAAGGGAGGCAGAGGGTTTCTGGAAGAGCTGTACTTCAATGAAATACTCACCCTGGAGGAGCTTCCCCCCGAGGTCCGCGCCCGCGTCAACACCTTGAAACTGGCCGAGTCGGTAAAGAATTCAGCCAGGGAATATGCCCGGGCCATCGCTGCCACCCGGGACGCGGACGAGGCTTACGTTCTCCTGGAGTGCTTTAAAAAGGTCTCGCCGGTCCTGGTCGAGCAGGGGGCGTGGCAGGAGCTTCTCACCCTGGTTCAAGGCATAAGCAAGGCTTCCGAGTCCTCAGAGCTTTTCCAGGGCGGGGAAGGTCTGCCGGCCATGCCTCTTATCTATATTTTCAGCGACCATGTAAAAGACCTGGCCCGTGGTTACTTGGAAACTGACAAGGAGTCGCGGGCTTTGCTGGACAAGATAGTCTCGTACCTTGGCCCGACCGGTGTGGCGGTCATGGGAGAGGTCTTGCTTCGTTCGGAAGACCGGGGGGTGCGCAAGGCCGCGGTGGAATCGCTGGTCAATATGAGAGAGAAATCCCTCTACTGGGTCCGGCACGTACTGGACGACTCCACCCAGCCGTGGTACGTACAAAGGAACGCCCTTCTCATCTTAAGCCGCGTCGGCCGGGAAGACGAGGACCGGAAGAGGGCCCGGCGCTTTCTAAACCATTCGCGGCCGCGGCTGCGGGAGGAGGCCCTCACCACTGTACTGCGCCTGGAGGGCAAGGCAGGGGAGGACGCGGTATTCAAGGCCCTGGACGACGAAGACACAAAGGTCGTGGGCAGGGCGGCTTCCAGCCTCACAGTTATTCAGCCGCTTTCAGGGGCCGCGGCGGAAAGAATACTCCAGAGGCTCCGGGTCCAGATGCCCAAGGACAAGGAGGAGGCCAAGGAAGTCGCGAAGAAGACGGCGCCTTTGATACGGAGCCTGGCAAACCTTACGGACATCCCCCGTTTCCCTGAGATTGAAGACGCTCTGGTCGAGCTTTTAAAGTCCCAGACCGGCCATCTCAGAAAGGGCTTTCTGAAACGAATCCGCAACGTGTTCGAGGACGAGGAGGAGCCCATCTTGTTGCAGGCGCTGGTGGATTGTCTGGCAAGGATTGGAGGAGAAAAAGCCTTACCTGCGCTGGAGCCCCTCCAGGATCAGGAAGGGGACATGGGCAGCCGGGCCCAAAAAGCCGCGGAGAAGATCAGGCTCCGGACGGAAGGGAAGTAAAGCCGGAGCAGAGTTGCACGGGAGAGACTTAAACAGCCGCCTCGGAAATAGTGGCTGTTAAAGGATGCGCGGTTTATAAAGCGGGTTTTTCTCAAGCCTGGGTAAGAATGGGTATTTCGATGTTTTCGAGCACGTACCTGCCGGTTGATCCGAGCAAGACCCTCCACGCTCTAAACGAAACGAATTCTCCCATAACCTTCGATCACCCATCACAACAAGTTGTGTGGGCCGGCTTGCGGGTTTTTAAGGGGACGGGAGAGTAAAGCGAGCAATTTGGGGGGAGCTTCACCCAAAAGGAAGGAGAAAAGGAAAGGCTTGACAAAGTTAGGAAGGCCTTATAATATTAAGAGCTTAAGGACCCATGCCCATGAAAAATAAAACCGGCATCCACAGAGAAGAGTTGACCTCCAACATGGAGGACTACCTGGAGACAATTTACGAGTTGGCCTCCGAGCAGGGCGAATCCAAGGTAAGGGTTACCGACATTGCCAGAAGACTGGGCGTGACCAGACCCAGCGTAGTAGGGATGGTCAAGCACCTGGAAGAACACGGGACAGTGTCCCACACTCACTACGGCGGTATCAGTCTGACCAAAAACGGCAAAAAGATTGCCAAGGATGTTTTGAACCGCCACCGCGTGTTGCGCCGGTTTCTGGAAGAGGTGCTGGGCCTGGACGCCCAGGTCGCGGAGGAGGACGCCTGTCGGATGGAGCATACCTTGAGCCAGGATACCATCGAGCGCTTCGTGGCCCTGGAAGAGTTCAGGGAAGGCGGTCCGGATCAGGGACTTTTAAAAGGGGAGTCCTTCCGGAGGTTCCTGCGGGAGAAGAAATTGTCCTCCCGGAAGGGGACCGCTTCCGAAAGCGAGTAATGGCCGGTCCCTCCTTAGAAGGTTAAATTCCCGGATAAAGTGGCATGAACGTCCTGCCATAGAATTCACCAAAGCTCTGGTGTGGCAAAGGGATTGCGGGAGTGCGGGGACTTTGACTTGACAATAATTTAGGATAGCCTAACATAATTAGATAGAGAGGTTTTGAGGAATACAGAATGAGAGGAAGAAACCGCCGTCCCGGCGAAGAAAACCCGAGCACCACAGGAGGAACAGGCCAAGAGCAAGGGCCGGTAGAAGGTCGGTGCTTGTCCTCTGTACCACCGGGACACTCAGTTGAGATTTTTAAACTGATGGGAGGCAGGCACTTTACGGCCAAGGTTTGCGCACTGGGACTGACTCCGGGCAGCCGGGTCAAGGTGCTGTCCAACCTGGGAGGCCCCATTATTCTTGACGTCAGGGGCTCCCGGATCAGCCTGGGCCGAGGGATGGCCCGCAAGGTGATCGTTCATTAAAACCGCGGGGTGTCCTGCCTCTTTATTTCCTTCCCGAGATTCTGTTCTGGTTTTTCCATTGGAATAAAGGTTTTTGATGAAGGAGAAGGTCCTTGTCTTATGAGGTGTTCAAATTGAGCGAGCTTCCGGTGGGGGAAAAGGCGGAAATAACCCGGATCGGCGCGGTGGGCGAGATAAAGAAGCGGCTTCTGGAGATGGGCGTGGTCAAGGGGGCCCGGGTGGAGGTCGAGCGGGTGGCCCCTCTCGGCGACCCTATCGAAGTCCGGATCATGGGTTACCACTTGAGCCTCCGCAACGAGGAAGCGCAAGAGATCGAGGTGGAGCGGAGTTCTTCGAGTTGATTATTTCACAGGACAATGTTAGGCAGGGCTAACAAATGACGGACAACCGGGGAAAAGACATCTTTATTGCGCTTGCGGGAAACCCTAACTCCGGCAAGACCACCATCTTCAACTCCATAACCGGCGCGCGCCATCACGTGGGCAACTACCCGGGCGTCACGGTGGAGCGCAAGGAGGGCGAGCTTACTTATAACGGCCGTCGCCTGCGGGTAATAGACCTTCCCGGCACCTACAGCCTCAGCGCTTACTCGCCTGACGAAAGGGTGGCCCGCCGGGTGATCCTGGAGGAACAGCCGGACGTGGTGGTCCAGATCGTTGACGCCGGCAACCTGGAGCGGAACCTTTACCTTGCCGTCCAGCTCATCGCCATGAAGATACCGGTGGTGCTGGCGTTCAACATGATGGACGAGGTAAAAAAGCGCGGGATCAAGATTGACCTGGAACAGCTCAGCGTGCTCTTGGGAGTACCCATAGTTCCCACGGTGGGCAACCGGGGCGAAGGCATTTCCGAGCTTCTTGATGGTGTGATCGAGGTTGCCGAAAGCGGGGAGGGACCCCGGGTCAAGATTCGTTTCGGATCGGAGCTGGACCGGGGACGGGAGAACATCCTGGAAGCTCTTTCCGGGCTGGACCTGTCCGCCAAGTATGCTCCGGAGTGGATCTCGATCAAGCTCCTGGAGGCGGACCCCGAGGTCATCTCCTGGCTCTCGGAGCGGGGCGAAAAGGAGGTCCTGGAAAAAGCGGAGCGTGAGAGAGAGCGGATCAAGGACCTTTTGGGGGATGATCCCGAGATACTGCTGGCGGACGCGCGCTACGGCTGGTTGCACGGCGCGGTGGCCGAGACCATGCGGCTTACGGTGGAGGACCGCCGCACCATTTCGGACAAGGTGGACACGGTGGTGGCCAACCGGGTGCTGGGCCTTCCCATTTTCTTCTTCGTTATGTGGCTCACTTTTTATATAACCTTCAAGCTGGGAGACCCTATGGCGGGCCTGGTCCATGAGGTGTTCCAGGCAGTGGGAGGGATGGTTTCGAGCGCATTGCCTGCCGGGCTTTTGCGTTCGCTCCTGGTGGACGGAGTGATCGCCGGGGTAGGCGGTGTGGTCATGTTTCTTCCCAACATCATGCTGCTGTTTTTCATGGTGTCCCTGATGGAGGACTCGGGTTACATGGCGCGGGCGGCTTTTATCGTGGACCGGGTCATGCACTTGGTGGGCTTGCACGGCAAGAGCTTCATTCCTCTTTTTCTCGGTTTCGGGTGCAATGTTCCCGCGATCATGGGCGCGCGCATCCTGGAGAACGAGCGGGACCGGCGGGCCACCATCATGGTGTCTCCTTTTATAAGCTGCTCGGCCCGGCTTCCGGTTTACGTGCTTTTCGCGGGCGCTTTTTTCGGCGCCAACGCCGGCCACGTCATTTTTTCGCTTTATCTTTTGGGGATCGTGGTTGCCATGGTCATGGCGCGTGTTCTGCGGGTTTACGTGATCCGGGGAGAGCCGACCCCCTTTGTGATGGAGCTTCCGCCCTACCGGCTGCCCACCGCCAAGAGCGTGCTGGTGCACATGTGGGAGCGGGCCTGGATGTACCTGAAGAAGGCGGGCACCATTATCCTGGCCATGTCCATAGTGGTGTGGTTTTTGTCCAACTTTCCCGCCGACGTGGATTACACCAGAGATGTCAAAGAGGGCATCGCCCGGCACGGTTCGGTGGAAAGTCTTCCCGACGATATGCGGGTGGAAGCCTCCAAGCAGCGGATGGAAGCAAGCTACGCCGGCATGGCAGGCAGGGCGATCGAGCCGGTACTGGAGCCCGCGGGCCTGGGCGACTGGAAGGTGAGCATAGCTTTACTCACGGGCCTGGTGGCCAAGGAGGTGGTGGTGTCCACCATGAGCACCATCTACAGCATGGGAGAGACGGGAGCGGAGTCTCCCAAGCTACAGGAGACCATCAAGCAGGACCCGTTTTTCTCGCAGCTCCGGGCCTACGTGTTCCTGGTGTTCGTGCTTTTATACATACCCTGCCTGGCTACCGTGGTGGTGGCCTACCGGGAGCTCGGCTCCTGGAGGTGGGCGGCCGCCATGCTTGTCATGACCATTGCCACCGCTTATGTAACCTCTGCCGCGGTATGGTGGCTGGGAAAACTGGCCGGCCTGGGGTAAAAAAGTATGGTGCAGAAGCTTATTGTCCTTGTTATAGTGATAGCCGCCGCAGCCTTTGTGGTCTACTGGCTGATAAAATCCCTCCGCAAGGGAAAATGCCACTGCCCGGAGTCCTCCGGCTGCCGTTACTCGGAAAACTGTCCCGGCACGGAGAGCTGTCATAACTTTAATCACCCCGCCGGGCTCTCGTCCGGTTTGGACAGAGAGCGCGGCAACAACGACCGGAGCCCCTCGAACAGATAGAGCAGGTTAAATGACCTGCCCCCCTCCGTGTAAAACACTGCGAAAACTTCCGAGCTGATCATCCGTTTTATCCCGTTGCCGGCGAGCTTGTAATAGTTCCCCCCTTTTTGGAGCTTATGGAAGGTCTCCGGGAAATTAAAGCCTGCTCCGGCATCCTTGATCCGGACCAAAAGCCCTTTATGGCTTTTGAGCACGCTTATATGGATGGGTTTGGCAGGATCGCGCCGGTTTCCGTGGCAGTAGGCATTGGACAGCGCTTCGCTCAGGAGCCCGGAAGCACCCACCAGTTCCCTGCGATGTTCTTCGAGCCACTTGTCCAGCTTACGGGCCAGGTTCCTCTCAAACAGGAACATCCAGTCGTACTCGGGCAGATAGGGACAATGGCCGGGAGCGGGCTCTTCCCTGGGCACCACGGTTTTCTCGAAGATGATCTCGGGGCCTTCGAGGGCCTCCAATGCTTTGTTCAGATTCATCTCAACCAGCATGTTTGACAAAGTTCCTCACCGGCACTCCGACACCGGCCATTATCATTCGGGCCAGCTCTTGCTCATGGGCAGGCGGCCGCGGGAACGAGGTATAAGTGGCTCCCACCTTTTCCAGGGAATGAGCGTCGCTACCGGCAACCCGCATGAGACCCTTCTGATATGCCAGAAGCCTTGTCTTCCTTTCCGCATCGCCCACGGTAAGAGAGCTTGCAACCTCGAGTGCATGAAGCTCCTGCATCCAGGAGTTGCCGCCGTTTAAGGAAAATATCTTATGCTCCGCCAAAAAGGGATGAGCAAGTATTACTGCCGCTCCTTGTTGTCGGACCGCCCGGACTACCTCCCGGGCGGGCAGACGAGGCCGGACGTCCTTTATATCGGTTACGCCTATGACCACAAGATGGGCCTCTTCCGCGGTAATCTCGACTCCCCGGTAAACCCTCATGTCCGGTCCAAGGCTTCGGTTCAGCTCGTTTATCTCTTTTTCTTCCCACAAAAGGTCATGCTCGGTTATGACCACTCCCCCGACGTTTTTCGCGAGCATTGCCTTGGAGAGCTCGTATGGTTCGAGGGTCTCCGCGCAGGGAGAGTATCTCCTGGTGTGGACATGAAGGTCTATGTTAAACCACTTTGTTTTCATAGGGTGCTCTTATTCCCGCTGTAAGGGGCCGGCGGAGCGGGGTCCACCGGCCCGATTACAGCGGAGTCCCTGTGGTGCGGTATGGATGTCCTTACCTTACCTGCTCGGCGATCTCGAGGATCACCTTTTCAAGCTGCATTTTGCCGAGGGCCACGTTTCCGTCGGCGGTCATAACAAGGACCACGTGCACGTGGGCCCTTCCCGCCTCGTTTGCCGCGAAGTCGGTGTTCTCGTTCAAGCACCTTACCAGGATGTTGGCTTTGGGGGCTGTTACGTGGATCATGTTTCCTCTTCCCACTCCCATGATGTCGGTTGACTTCTGGGACTTGAGAAGCACGTCGTTAGCAAGCGCTCCCAGTTCGGCCAGCTTGACCTCGGAGTTGGAGACCTCGGCCAGAAGCTCTCCGGAGGGCGAAAAAGCCCCCACCGCCATGAAACCGTCCAGCTCCTTCAGTTTCCCCATAGAGTCCTGCATTGTAGCCATTTTCTTCTCCTTTCCTCATAGAGTGTTTTATTCGCCGGGCATCTTTCATCCCGCTTTTAGCCGGCTTTACCTGAAGTCCGGCGCTATCTCCATAATAGTTTGTTCCAGCTTCATCTTGGCCCAGGCCAGGTTTGATTCTTCACTGATCATCAGTACGACATGGACGTGGGCCTTGCCGGGTTCGCTTACTGTAAAGTCAGTGTTTTCGTTATAACAGCGGGCCATGATGTCCGCCTGGGGCGCGGAGATGTGGACCATGTTTCCTCTCCCGACCCCCATGATGTCGGTGGCCTTCTGTGCCTCCAGCAGGACTTCATTGGCGTACCTGCCTACCTCGGCTATCCCTTCTCCGCCGTTCGTTAATTCGGCCAGGCAGGCGCCGGTATGAGAGAAAGCGCCCGCGGCCATAAACCCGTCCAGCTCCTTTAAACCGGCGAGCTTGTCGTATGTGCTCTTCGAGATTTCCTTCGAACTGGTTTCTATGTCTTCCAGGTCGGATATGTGCAGCTCTACGGTTTTCTTCTTGCCGAGGTCGGTGTTTATGACCTCGTCAAGGTCAAAAAGCAGGGTCCCTTTATAAGACCTTTCCTGGGGAACGAACATGAGCTCGGACTTGGGCCACGACAGAATCTCCAGCATGGAGGCGGTGATGTACTCGAGCAGGGACTGGCGGAGACTCTCCCGGTCCATAAGGTTCCATTCCACGATGGTCTCGCCGAAGTTCTTTCCGGAGCGCTTGCACTCTTCAAAGACCTCCTTGAGCTCCTCCGCGCCCAGGTGAGAGGTGTCAATCAGGTAGGTAAAGAAGGTATGCTTCAGAGAGGAAGCGGTAACCCATGCTATCTTGCCCTTGGTGATGAATATCTTGCCGCTGTTGTTTTCGTGTCTTACGACCACCTCGCCGCCTATGTTGCTTTTAAGCGCTTCATATATGGTCCGGATAATTTCGTGGGCAGACGAGGACAGCATCTTGCTGCCGGATTCTTTCTCTTCCAGGGCTTCCTCTATCTTCGCGGCCATCTCCTCTATGTCCAGCGGCTTTTCCAGGTAGTAAGAGACCCCCAGCATGCGGAAGTTCTCTTCCATCTCCGGGGAACCGTAAGCGGTCATGACAATGACGGGAGTGCGCGGAAAGTTTCTGCCCATGTAAGCCACCAGCTCGTAACCGCTCATCTCCGGCATCTTCAAGTCGGTAACTACCAGGTCTACCGGCCGCGACTGCAGCATATTCACCGCTTGTTTGCCGTTGGTCGCGGTAAGCACGTTAAACTCGTGGTCCTCGAGCCCATCTCTAAGGCTCTCCAGGAAACTCTCTTCATCGTCTGTAATCAGGATATTCTTCGTCTTCATCTTGCCCGGAGTTTAGAGCAGATACCGTGCCAACCGGTCGGGCAAGACTGTTAAGCCAGTTAAATCAATAAGTTGGCCGGCATATATTTTGTCGTTACAAGTCTTTTCCGTTCGTTTTGCACGGGTGGTTTGTAGGTTCGCGCGGGTAGAGCGGATCAGGATTGCTGGTAAGACTTCAATTTTCTTCGCAAGGTTGACTCGGCTATATCCAGAGTCCGGGCGGTTTTGGAGATGTTACCCTGGAAATGTTCCAGCACTTGCTGGATGTATTTTTTCTCCATCTCTTCCAGGGGCACGGGTTCGGCATTAATTTGCGGGGCGAGCGCCTGGCTCTGCTGCGGTCTCCGGGCGGCCGGCTCTTCTTCTGTTTCCGCCTCCGGCCTGATATAGCAGGAGAGCGTGACGGCAGGACCTTCTTGGATGGTTACAGCCCTTTCCACCAGGTTTTTTAACTCTCTTATGTTGCCGGGCCAATGATAGTTATAGAGCTTGTATATCTCTTCTTCTTCGATTTTTAAATTTCTTCCGCGGGCCAACTCCGCCAGGAAATGCCGGCAGAGCACCGGCAGGTCGTCCGGCCTTTGCCGGAGGGGAGGAATGTGGATTCTGATCACGTTCAGCCTGTAGAACAGGTCCTGGCGGAGCTTGTTCTCGGAGATGGCCTGTTCCGGCTCGGTATTGGTCGCCGCAATGATCCTGGCTTCCACTGGATGGTTGGTCTGGCCTCCCAACCGTCTTATGTTCTTGTCTTCAATTACCGACAGGAGCTTGGACTGCAAGTTCAGAGGCATGGCCCCGATCTCGTCCAGGAACAAGGTCCCTCCGTGCGCCATCTCGAAGATGCCTTTCCTGGTTTGGGAAGCTCCGGTAAAAGCGCCTTTTTCGTGGCCGAAAAGCTCGGACTCCATCATCTCCGCCGGTATGGCCGCGCAGTTGATGCTGACAAAAGGGGCGGTGCGTTTAGGCCCGTTGAAATGGATGGCCTTGGCCACCAGGTTCTTGCCGGTGCCGGTCTCGCCGGTGATGAGCACGTTCGCTTCCGACCGGCCTGCTATGTCGGCCATTCTTCTCACTTCGTCGAGCTCGGGGCTTTCGCCCATGATAGCGGCCTGCTCGCTCTCCTTTTCGCTCTGGTAACTGAGATACTGCTCAATGGACTCGAGCTCGAGGGTCCGCACCGCCTTTCCGATCACGTGGTTCAGCTCTTCCAGCTCGACGGGCTTGGTAAGGTAATCGAAAGCCCCGGCCTTGATGGCGCTCACTGCGTTGTCAAAGGACGGGTAGGCGGTCATGAAGATGATCTTGGCCATTTCGCATTTCTGGAGGATAGAGGCGCAGAAATCCACTCCCTGTCCGTCGGGAAGTTTTTGGTCCAGGAGCACCACGTCCGGCGGCCGGGATGAACATGCTGTCAGGGCTTGTTCACCTGAAGATACCCCCCGGACCTCGTGGCCTTCTCCGGCCAGAAAGTCCACCACCGCTTTCTGGAAGTTCCGGTCGTCTTCCACGACCATGATGGAGCTCTTTAACTCAGGCATCCGTGTGTTCTCCGCTCCTGGGAAGGCGCAACATTACTTTAGTGCCTTCTTCCGGCTTGCTTTCCATCTCGAGGGAACCTTCCATACTGGCCATCATTTTCCTGGCTATCACCATTCCCATGCCGGTGCCGTGGGCCTTGTTGGTGTAAAAGGGTTTGAACACGTCCCGGAGCTGGTCCGCGTCCATGCCTTTGCCGTTGTCTTCCACGGTTATGTCAACCAGCTTCTCGCCGGCGGTTGCGCTTATGAGTATCCACGGGTCCGGCCGGTTCTCCAAGGCGTCCAGGGCGTTCGTTACCAGGTTGAGCATTACCTGCTGAAGGGCCCGGGCGTCAGCGTAAATCCAGAGAGGATTTTCCCCCGGCTTGATATGTAGCTTTACCTTCCTTTTTCGGACGTCCTCCTCGATTATAGCCTGGAAGTTCTCCAGGAAGAAAGACACCAAGAGGTTCTCGCTCCGGAGCGTCTCGTACATGCTGAAGTTCTTCAGGGACCGGAGCAGGTACTCGACCCGGCCAAGGTCCTGGAGGGACCGCTCTACGTACTCCATGATGTTCTCGCGGCTGAACTTGTAGAGCCTCTGTTTCAGTACCGACAGTGTGGTCTTGATGGAGTTTACCGGGTTGCCCAGCTCGTGCCTTATGCCGGAGAACACGTATCCGATGTTGTTCATGGTATTAACAGCCTCGGCTATGGACTCGAGCCTTTTCTGCTCCGTCATGTCCCGGAAGTCCTCTACTATCCCTACCATGTTACCCGAGCTGTCGTAAAAGGGCAGGGCCGTCAGCAGGCAGGGCATGCATTCTCCGGCGGTGCCTTTCTTCGATATCTCCAGGTGGCTTATTTTCTCGCCTGCGAGCACTCTTTTCAATGTACACTTTTCCGTAAAGCAGTTCTCTCCGGGAAAGGACTCGTAACACTTCGAGCCCAGCATCTTTTCCTTGGGCACGCCGGTAATGCGGGAGAGAGTGTCGTTGGCCCTTACCACGTTGTAGTCCGTGTCCACCACCCGCTTGCCGCTTTCCGCGGTCTGGAATATCTGGTCCAGCTCGAAGTAAGCCTGGTTCAGGGCCTGTTCCGTCTCCATCCTCTCGGTTATATCAAAGATGATGGAGTACAAGATGGGCTTGCCCTTGATTTCCAGGGGAGTGGAATGGACCTCGACCACCCGGACCTCCCCGGTAGCCAGCCGGTGGTTGAAAATAAAAAAATCCTGTTCTCCGCTGATGGCCCGCTTCATCTTCTCCCGGACCGTGTCAGCTTCCGCAGTGTTGATCCGGCTTATTTTCATGGAAAGCAGGGTCTCGCGTGGGTACCCATAGAAGTTTATCGCCGCCTCGTTGGCGTCTACGATGGAGCCGTCTTCCGGGTTGATGAGGAGCTTGGCCGCATCGTTTTTCTGGAACATGTTCCGGTAGAGCCGTTCGCTTTCCCGGAGATCGGCCTGGGCCCGCATCCGTTCTTCTATCTCCCGAACCAGCTCCCGGTTAAGCCGGGTAAGCTCCTTGGTCCTTTCTTGCACCTTTTGTTCAAGCTCGTCGTGGGCTTTCCGGAGCGCCTTTTGGGCTTGCTTGAGTTCGGTTACGTCCTCCAGGCTCACCAGTACCTGCTCTTCCCCCTCCACTTCCAGGGGAGTGGTGGACACCAGAAGGTCCCGCTCTTCCCAGTCTCCCTCCAAAGAAACTACCGGAAGCTTGGCCTCGATCCGGTGGAACCTCTGTTTTTTTCCGAACGTCTCCTCTACCGTGCGCCGCACCCGGCACTGCCGGCAAAACCGGCCGAAACCGCACCCGCGCGGATCTTCCAGCGAGTTAAGACACCGGAGGGCCTCCCCGCCCCGCATTCCTTTCATCTCTTCAGGGGTACGCCCGGTCAGCCGGCCGGCATAGGCGTTGATTTTGCGGATGCGCGTGTCCTGGTCCAGGAGCATCATCAGGATAGGGGCGTTCTCGAGGATGGCGGAGAGCTCGGCCTCGCTCTTCTTGAGCGTTTCTTCCGACCACTTCCGGTTTATGGCCACCGCGTAAACGGCGGCCAGCCTTTGCAGGAGATCGAGGTCTTTCGCTGTGTAATCCCGGCTGGAGTTGGCAAGGGAAATCTGGCCTACCAGCTCATCTTTATAAAGAGCGGGAACGCTGATAAATTTTTTGATCGGGATATGACCTTCGGGAACCCCCGTGCTTCGAGGGTCTTCGTCCGGACGGTTGGCTAGAATAGACTCCCGATTATGAAGGACCCAGCCCCACATGCCCTTGTACTCTTTAAAGACGATGTCCTTGTCAGGTACGTTACACTCTTCCCACACGTCACGGCTCATAGTGGGACTTATCAGGTAGCCCGTCCCCGGCTGGATGTAGCCTACGTAACCGTACCTGCTTTCCGTCAGCTCCCGGGCGTGCCGGAGCACCAGGTCGGCGATGTCGTCAATGGACAGGGGGGATATCAGGGCCTCGGCAAGCTCGGCCAGGGCGGCATCCACCCGAAGACGCCAGGAAAGCTCCACATCCTGTTCGGCCTGGGAGCCGGCATGTTTTTTAGACAAGGCTTCCGGGTCGTTCATTTTGAATGCCTTTTAGCTTTTTTTAAGTTTTTATCAATTTGCATGCCAATTTCTCAAAAAATTTAAGGTGGAAGAAAAACCGGGATATGTTTTACAAAATAGAGGCCTGGCGGACATATTCTGTATTTACTTGGTCGTGTCCTGCTTTTGTTTACGATTGAGAAGCCGCTTGCACAGGCGAGCGCCGTGGGGCGGTGGGAGCGACTCCCAGGGCAGGCCGAGAAAGACGGAGGGGGGCCTTCCGGTTCCGGAAGCTTGCCGGTTCATGGCAGCGGTCAAGTTGCCGCGGGAATCCTTCAAAAAGCGCTGCTCGCTTGTTTCCGGCTCCAGCTTAAGATGAGGAGTAAGCGAGGGGTAGTAAGGAAAGTCGCCCCGCAGAGTCAACCCTTTGGAGAAGGGATTGTCACCGTATCCCCGCAGATATCGGAAGCCCGCGGCCGGTTTTAGCTCCTTAAGCCGGAAAAGGTCCAGGAGCGCGACAGGAGGCTCGTCCCCCACCCGCGAAGCGCTTAAAAGAAGCGAATGGCCGGCTTCATCCACCGCCCGGAACAGGTCCGTCCGTGTCGGGCCGGGGTATGTTCCCTGGTTAAGGGTCCTGGTCCCGGCAAGCCATATGACAAGCTCGGGAGCCGCGATCCGTCCCTTGCCGGGCAGTTCGCGTTCCCGCACGTCCCAGCTTAGAAAGCTCCTTTTGGTTTTTTTCAGAGACCGCAAGCTATAGGGAAAGAGATCATAGCTGGAATCGTTGACCATGAAGATATCGGGGACCCCCATACCGAGCCGGGGTCTCAACTCGACCTCGATCTCCGGCTCGGCCGAGGATATCTTGATCAGAGGTTCCAGCCAGGCGAACGACTTACCGGCTTTGTCCTTTTCCTTTTCAAAGGTATTTAACTTGAACATCCGGTCCCATGCTTCCCGGAAGGAGTTGGATGAGGCCAGCCGCACCTTGAGACTGAAGGACACCCTTTCATTAGCGTTTATATCTTTCAGTCGCTTCGAGGACTCGTACCAGTAGGTGTCAGGGGCTTCCGCAAAGACTTTCACCCTTCTCGCTTTTTTGCCCAGGTTGATGACGGTCAGGGTAAGCCGGGCCAGTTCGCCTTTTTCCGGGAAGCCGTTGCCGTTTCCCTTAATCTCGGTCCATTCCCGGTCTACAATTTTAAAGTAGGGGTAATCGGGGGACAGCACTGCCTTGTCATTTGTCTTTATGGAGACCGTGGCCTGGTGGTCTTGTATCCTGATGTCCCGGATGCGGATGCCGGTAGGGACCCCCGAGTAAGTCAGGGTGTGGGCCCCCGCAAAAGGATCCTCCGAGGCTCCGGTATTTGTTCCCACCTCCACTTCCGGGCTTACAAAAAAGTCCGCCCCGTCCGCGGCCTTCATCCTCCTTTCCAGGTCGTTCTTGCCGTCCGCCTGGACCAGGGAAAGGAGCGGCCCGCTTTGGCAGATTCCCTGACATTCGAACTTGTTCTCGTAAAGGGCGTGTTCGTTCACGCGCCACAAAAGCAGGCCGTTGCCGTAAAGGTGCCGGTCCATTCCCGCGGGCTCCCGGTAAGAAAGCAGGAAGTGCTCTCCTTTTTCTTCCGTGGGTATCTTGAGTATCTTGGGGCTTTTGTCCAGGGGTTCGAGGGTGGCGCTCATATTGCCGGTAACGGTTACGGGCTTTGTCCATCCCAGCAGGGTCTTGGAGAAAGCGGTAAGGCCCATGATCGGCCAGCTTTCGGCAAAGGGCAGCGGCATTCCCATGAGTCCGGTACAGCCGATGCCGTAGGAAGACTTGTCCTTGTCGTAAAGGTCGTACAACCCGAAAAGATGACCCACCTCGTGGGCGTATACCCAGGTTACGTGCTCGGCCGGGTCCTTAAAGTACTCGGGCACCACGATAAACCGGTCCACTACGGCGCTTCCCATGGGCACCGGCTCGCTCCCGTAAACGGAGACATAGTCCAGCCGCGGCCAGAGCCTCTTCCGGGCGTCCTCCCCGGTTTTGAGCGGCCCGGCATACAGGACCACCAGCCCGTCTACATGCCCGTCGCCCTGGTTGTCGAAGTTGTCAATGGGAGCCCCCGAGGTGTAGGCCTTCCGGACGGCCTCTTTTACAAAGCCGCCCAGGTTGCGCGGAAAGAGCCGCGTCCGCCCGCCCTGCCGGTTGGCTGCATAGTATTTCATGTCCCGGGAGAGTTCGATCCAGTTGGTTACAGTGCCTTCCAGGTGAAGCGCTCCGTAAGAGACATGGTCGTAATACTCGGCCACCGAAAGAACATCGTCGTCCTCCCTGCCGAAAAAGCGGGACCATACCTCTTCCGGCGAGATTTTCGGTGTGCTGCCTTTGGTTTTTACCAGTAGCACCACCAGGTTCCGGCTGCCGGTCGGTTCAAGGAAATCGTAGGAAAGGCCCTTCACACCCGCCCGGGAAAGAACCGGTCCGGCAAGAACCAGCAAGGCCCCGCAGATAAGGAAAAAGCTTAGGTAGCAAGCACGCATGGATACAATATAAACGGAAAACGGGAGGGAGTTCAACAGGCGGACGAAAATATGTCTCGGATAAAGAGAGCCTGTTTTTTACCAACCACCCGGTAGACGTTCAAAGGGGTGTGAATGCCTTTTACATTTACTTCGCCCTGGTGCTCGTACTCGATCCGGTCGCGGGTGAGGTCATAGGTGGTGCTGCTGACCATGACGTGCTCGGGCTCGCAGATGCTCTCCAGCCGGGAGACCACGTTTACTTCCTTGCCGGGCCGCTTTCAACGGGGGGCTTTCCGGTTTATAATTTGTCTGTCTGAAGAAAAAGAGGAGGGATATCATGGGCTGGGGAAAAACGGGTCGGTTCGGTTTAGTTATTCTTGGGTTGTCTTTACTTTTTGTTTTCGGCTGCACCATAAGCCTGGGCATGAAAAAGCACAAGGAGCTCAAGGATTGGGGCGGCGAGCCGGAACGGGCCCGGTTTTACCAGGCGGGAGAGTGGAAGGTGGCCCGGGCTTCCCTGCATAACCACACCACCTGGAGCGACGGTTGCCGTAAGCCGGAGGAGCTTCTCGAGCTCGCCAGACAGCAGGGCATGGCCATACTCGCCATTACCGACCACCGGGAAGGCACGATCTGCATGGGCAAGGGCTTGTGCGTCGAAACAGGCGGAGTCGAGAACCACGGGTACGACGCCTACTACGAGCGGCTGGAAGAGATCGAGAGGCAGGCGGAAGAGGAGGGCATGATCCTCCTTGAAGGCGTCGAGGTCATCCCTTGGTTTTACAACATGGGCAAGTTTCCCGCTCTGGTGCTGCGAGGGCTGTTTCAGCACTTCACCGTCTATGGCGTCTCCGACGCGGAGGTTTTGCAGAATATGCCCATCCGGCGCAACTTTCCCGATTTCAAACCCGAACAGATACCGGACGCAACTCATTGGCAAGAGTTCGTGGACTACGTGAACGAGAACGGCGGCATGGTCCACGCCGTTCACGTAGAGTCCGACCAGGACGAGTGGCTGGGAGCGGCCCATGCAGTGACTCCATCGCCGGTCCGGAACCTGCACCGGCTTCGTGGTCTCACAGCTTTCTCCGTTCTTCCCGCGGCTTGGCACCAGCGGACCGGCGCGGCCGGCGGACTGTGGGACACCGTGCTTCTCGAGTACCTGACCGGTATGCGGGACAAACCCATGTGGTCGGTAGCGGACGCCGACTACCACGGCCCGCACGGCAGCCTGGCCATAGCGACCACCCTGTTTTACATGGAGGAGTTCACCGAAAAAGAAGTCTACCGCTGCATGAGGGAAGGCCGGATGATAGCCTTGCAGGGCGAGTCTTTCCAGGACAGCTATGTTTCCGAGTGGTGGGTGTCCGGTTCGGAAAACCCGGCCGAGCGGGTCATGCTGGGCGAAGAGGTTTATATTGACGGCACGCCGATTGTCCGGTTTGCCTTGGACCACCCGGTGGACAACACCACGGTGCGGCTCATCCGGAACGGGGTGGTAATAGCAGAGGAGGAGGGCACGGAGATCACCTATCGCGACCATGAGCTCGGAGAAAAGCGCGAGCCTGCTTTCTATCGGATCGAGGTCAAGGGACCGGTTCGAAAGCGCAAAAAAGGGGAATCTTATGAGACCCGTCCAGAGAGCGAGCTCTTCACCAACCCGGTTTTCGTGCGGTTCGGGACGGAACATCTTGCCGCGAGGTAAGCTGTCAATCCATTACTGGTTTGGTCCATCACCCGTAAAGGTTCGGCCGCAAGAGGGTTAAGGCAGATTTTCGATATCCTGCAGGTCTTTCAATCTTCCTGCGTTCTTTTTATTTTTTTTCAAATCGGCAAGTGATATGAAATTCACGGTCATATCATCCGACTTCACGCTTTGGCGCCTGGAAAAGCATTCTTTGAAGTCCACTCCTGAAGCCGCGGTTATGATTTCAATCTTCACAGGAGGAACGCCCATTCGCACGATTGAGTTCTCTTTCCTGAAAAGTTCGGCATTGACCTGGTCTGCCGGCATTCCGAACTCAATTACCGCTCGGGCGACCCTTTCCGCGTTTTCATAAGTTCGCGCAATCCAGATATCCAGGTCTCCGGTGGCGCGCGGGTATCCGTAGTGTCCCACGGCGTAGCCTCCCACGACCAGGTATTCCACCTTATTTAAGTTTAACAACCTCAAGAACTCTTTGAAGTCGGGCTGAAGTTTTATCTTCTCCATAAACCATCCTTCGGTTCCACTCGACAGCGTTCAGACGTTCGACAGGCGTCCGGGACAGCCAGTATTCTTTGTCGTGGCTTGCGTCGTCCAGGGAGCTTACCGTGAGCTTTGACTTGTCCAGTCGCGGAATGTCGTCTTCCATCGGCTATTACCTTGTTCCTGCGCGTTCCGGAGAACCGTTATGAAATTCATGCTTGATGTTTATATTATCGCTTCAGCTAAACTCTGTCCAGCCTTGGCCTGACACTATTACCTCCGGCCCGCCTTGTGCACGGCCATGCCTTTTATGTCGGCTACCGTCTCCTGCATGATCTCGGACAGGGTAGGGTGGGCGTGGATGATCTCGCGGAAGTCATCCGCTTTCATGCCCGCTTTTAATGCCACTGATATCTCGTGCACGAGCTCTCCGGCGCGGGCGCCGATCACGGTGGCTCCCAGGATAAGGCCGTCGTCTTTTCGGGCGATGACCTTGGCCGAGCCTTCGGTTTCGCCCATGCAGCGGGCCTTGCCGGAAGCGGCATAGGAGAACCTGCCCACGTCTGTGGGTATGTTCCGGCTGCGGGCGGTGTCCTCCCTTATCCCCACGGTGGCGACCTCGGGCCGGACAAAGGTAACCCACGGCACGGCGCTCCTGTCGAACTCCCTTCTCTTTCCCAGGATGTTGTCTATTACGACCTCCATCTCGTGAGTGGCGGTGTGGGCCAGCATGGGCGCGCCTATGGCGTCCCCCGCCGCCCAGATGCCGGGTACATTGGTCCGGCCGCTCTCGTCCGTCTTGATCGCTCCGTTCTCTATCTCCACTCCCGCTTCTTCCAGTCCCAGCCCGGAAAGGGCGGGCTTGCGGCCTACGCTTATGACCATGAGATCAGCTTTTATCTCCCGGCCATCGGGAAGACGGCAGGAGACAAGCTCATCCCGGAACGTCACTTCCTCGGCCGCAGTCCCGGTAATAAACTCGATTCCACGGCCTGCCAGGACCTTTTGCACGGCGCGGGCGGTGGACTTGTCTTCGGTAAGAAGAACCCGCTCCATGGCCTCGATGACCGTAACCTTGACCCCGAAGGCGTTCATGAGGTCTGCGAACTCGCACCCGAACACACCACCGCCCACGATAATCATGCTGTCGGGTAGCTCGGTAAGAAGCAGGGCCCGGTCCGCGGACATGATGCGTTTCTGGTCTATTTTGATTCCCGGCAGGTCGGAAGGCCCGGAGCCGGCGGCGATGATAATGTTTTTTGCCGATACATTTACTGGTCCGTTCCTGGTGGCAATCTCGATTCGGGAATTTCCGGCAAGCCGGGCCTCTCCTTCATAAACGGTTACCTTACGGGTTTTGAGAAGAGAGTTGACCCCCGATACCAGAGACTCGACCGTCCGGTCCCGGTGTTGTGCGGCTTCAGCAAAATCAAAGTTTATTTTCCCGCTTACTTCCACTCCGAACCGGGAGGCGTCCCGGGCGGAAAGCAGAGTGTCAGCACAATGGCGAAGCGCCTTGCTGGGGATACACCCGGAGTTCAGGCAGGTCCCGCCCGGCCGATGTTTTTCGGCTATAGCGACCTCCATGCCTGCCCGAGCGGCGTGAAGGGCGCCCGAGTATCCCGCGGGGCCAGCGCCTATTATAAAAAGGTCATAATCCATTTACTTCCTCCGATGAGTCGAGTTTCCGCAAACCACGGAATCAATCCGCAAAAGGCAGGGCCTGGACCTGTTCGATATTTTCCGCTCCGGTCGCGAGCATGGCGAGCCGGTCCTCTCCGAGCGCCACTCCTGCGCAGGGAGGCAACCCGAATTCCTTTATATCATCGTACAGTTTTTGGGGAAAGGGAAGGGGGTTTTTGCCGAGCCTTTTTCTTATGGCGGTGTCTTCCTGAAATCGTTTTTTATGCTCAGCAGGGTCGGTGAGCTCTGTGCATCCGTTTGCCAGCTCTACACCTGCTATGAAAAGCTCAAAGCGCTGGGACAGCATGGGTTCTTTGTCCTGGAGCTCAGCCAGGAGAGCGAGGGGAGCGGGAAATCCGGTAAGAAAGAGAGGTCCTTTCAGATCCAGCCAGGGCTGGAGCTTCTCTACAACCGCCTGGTAAAAGGCCTCGGCGTAATCAGGAGGAGCAAGTTTTTGCCACTGCAAAGTGTCAACCCCTGCTTCCTGTAATGCATGAATTACCTCAACCCGAGGGAACGGTGTCGCAAGTTTGATGGTTCTTCCTTTAAACAAGATGGAATCTCCCAATAGCTCGACTACCAGGCTTTCGACTTCCTCCATGAGCTCGGTCCAGGTCCAGCCGGTGCGGTACCACTCGGCCATGGTGAACTCTGGCGTGTGGTATTCGCTCAGCTCTCCCTGCCGGAAGACCGGTCCTATCTGGTAGATGTCTTTCATGCCGCGGCAGATAAGCCGTTTCATGTCGAACTCGGGGGATGTATGTAGGAACAGTTCGCCTTTTTCGGCTCTCTGGTCCATGGCGGGCTCATAGTGCAGGTGGAAGGGTTCGACGTGGGGATCGGTTCCTGCTTCAGCTTGTAAACAGCGGGTGACAACCTGTTGGTAGCCTTTTCTTTGCAGGACCTGGTGAAGAGATGATTGAAGTTGCATACGGCGGAGGTAATTTTCCATCCGCTGATTCACAGGTACTCGCACTCCCATTCGCGCATTTTCTTAAGGTCCTGGAAACGGGTTTTCATGGTTGCCGTGGTCACTCCGAAGATGTCGGCAAGCCTTGAAACCTCGCGGTCATACTCCTGGTCGGATAGCTTGTCCAGATCGTGGACCAGCCGGTTCAGTACCGGCATAGGGATAAGGAGCTCCGCGGAGAAAAAGTCCGCTTCCCATTCGCGCGAGTCTCCGGGCGGCGGCTTGAAGATGCTGAAGTTTGCGCTCACCTTGCATTGGAACTCCTGGTCTTCGTGAAGAAAGCCGTGTCCTATCTCGTGTCCGATGGCGAACCGGTTGGTGGCCGGTTTTGATCCGGCGCGGTAGCGAATAATTTTATTTTTCCCTTTGCTCAGGATTTCGCCGTTGAATCCCCGGGGCATATCCGCTGGTTGCAGATCATAGTTCTTAAACGCGCCGCAGAAGTCCAGCAAGGAGAAAGGAGGATCCCGGAACCCGATTCTGCTATGTATAAAGGTCACGATAGATATGATTTCATTTTCCCGGTCCGGCATTCTCCTCGAACCTTAAGTACTTGTAAAAGTCCAGGGTTTTTCTTAGTTTCTTTCTGTCGTTGAAGCAGTCTTTCATCATCTGGATGAACTCTTCCGCTTCCGGGATGTGGGTGTCGCGGATGTAGCCGGAAGCCACTTCCACCAGGTCCTCCCTGGTCATGTGGCGGGTGGCTTTGGCTCCAATCCTTTTGACCTGGTCTTCGCCTGCCGAGCTCGAGACCGTGTCCTCCCCGGTAAGGAGCCATTCCATGGGCCTGCCGCAGAATTGGGCGATCCGGAGCAACACCTTGGGTGACGGAGTTTCCTTGTCCGCTTCATAGCGGCTGACCATGGCCTGCTTGATCCGCAGGATGTCGGCAAACTCCGATTGGGTCAGATCACCCCGCAGGTAACGAATCCTCTCGCCCAATGTTTTCGGGTCTTTTTTCTTTGTGTTTTTCATGATCGCACTTCCTGTCTCCAGTTTTTTTTGGTGGTTAATTCCTTTTCGGTCCTAAAAGATAAAACCGACTGTTGTAAACCATATATCCCTGTTGAGCAGATTACTTCAGCCCATGCTTTTCAACCGTATCCATAAAATGCTGTATAGCAAAATATCATAACAAAAATTGCAAAAAAAAGCAAGTCCTATAATGGCTCTGTTCTAACACCGGATAAAACTTATTATCACGGAGGTGTTCAAACAAGTTTGCGAGGGCCTTACATCAGGCTCATATCAGGCTTGTCGAGAAATACCTTTCCGCCCGGTCCGGAAGAACGGTTACGATGTTGCACCCGTCTCCGAGTTTTTCCGCGAGCTTTATGGCCGCCCATACGTTCGCGCCGGAGCTGGTGCCGGCGAGCATCCCTTCTTCCGAGGCCAGCTTTCTGGCGCTGTATACGGCGTCATCGTCGGTCACGGTTATGACGTCATCAATCATCTCCACGTCCAGGACCGCTGGTATAAACCCGTCTCCAATTCCCTGTATCTGGTGCAGTCCAGGTTCATGTCCTAACAGCGCGGCCGAGTTCTTGGGCTCGACCGCCACCACCATGATGCGCGGGTCTTTTTCTTTCAGGAACTGTCCCACCCCCTGCAAGGTGCCGCCGCTTCCCACTCCCGCCACAAAGGCGTGGATGTGGCCCTCCATCTGTTCCCATATCTCGGCCGCGGTTTCCCGGTAGTGTATCTCCGGGTTGCCCGGGTTCTCGAACTGGTGGGGCATCCATGCCTTCGGCTCCGAGTTCTTGATCTCGTACGCTTTCTCCAGAGCTCCTTCCAGGCTTTTGTCCGCTGGAGTAAGTATCATTTCCCCGCCGAGGGCGGAGATGATCTTTTTCCTTTCCTCGCTCATGTTCTCCGGCATTACAATGACCACGCGGTATCCCAACTGGACGCCGACCAGGACCAGCCCGATGCCGGTGTTCCCCGAGCTCGCTTCCACGATAATGGTGTCCGGGTCCAGGACTCCGCTTCGCTGTGCTTCCCGGACCAGGTGTCTTGCCACCCGGTCTTTGATGGAACCGCCCGGGTTTAACATCTCCAGCTTGGCGTAGATATTAAACTCCGAGATCCGGTTGAACTTCATCAAAGGTGTGTTACCTATGGCGTCCAGCACTGACTCTATTATCATCTTGATCCCCAGCCGCGTATACAATTTACCGCTCAGAGCATATCATCGAGTTTCTTGCGGGTACTCGATGTTTCTTACTTCGGTCTTATATATCTTCCATCCCTCTGGCGATTTCTGCATCAGGTGAACGCCCGTCATCCGGTTGTCATTGTACTTCTTGCCGCCCGCGGAGCGGGTAACCTGAACGAACTCCACCTTGGCTTCCTCCCCCGAGGCCTCCTTCACGGAAAGGCTTTTAATATCTGTTCTAAGATCATATTCTTGGAAGGCCTTCTTGATTTTCTCCCGGCTTTCGGAGTAAGCGGGCGAGTCTTTATGAATGGTACTCATGTAAGC
>JAWOBU010000149.1:0-4541 GCA_046484135.1 bacterium | reverse complement strand
AGTCGTTCTCGTCGTAATAAACCAGGTCGCCGGTGTGGAGGAACCCGTCCTTGACCTTTTCCCGGGCCGCCTGTTCGTTCTTGTAGTACTCGACCCCGCTCTTGTCGCTCTCCACCCGGAAAACCAGTTCGCCGGGAGTGTTAGGCGGGACCTCGTTCATGTTCTCGTCTACCACCATCCCCTTGTCGCGGGGAAGCCGGCCGATGCTGCCCACCGGGCAGTCGCCCAGGTTGAACACCGCGTTACCGCCTCCGTCCACCGCGCCGTAAAATTCGTAAATCTTGAGACCGAACCTTTTTTCAAAGTCCTCCCACAAAGAAGCGGGGCAGGCCGCGGACAGGACCAGCCGCACCGGGTTGTCCGCGTCGTCCGGCCGCTCCGGCTGTTTCATCAAGATGGGAATCATGGCCCCCAGGGCGTTGAAAGTGGTGGCCCCGTAGCCGCGGATGTCGTCCCAGAAACGGCTGGCGGAAAAGCGACGGCCCAGGGCCATGGAGGCCTCGGCCCACATGGTTACCGGCAGGGTCACGTAAAGCGCATTGGCGTGAAACAGGGGAAGGCAGGTGTAGAGCACATCGTCCGGCTTGTAAAACAGCTTGGCCATGAGCCCGAGGTTGTTGAGCCCGATGGCCCCGAAGCGGTAGAGCACTCCCTTGGCCGGTCCGGTGGTCCCGGAGGTGTAAAGGAGCATGGCAATGTCTCCGTTTTGGGGGCGCTCTTCCGGCTGTTCTGTCGGCTCGTTATACAGCCAGTCCTGGAAGGCGGACAGATAGGGCCGGAGCTTGAACACGGGGGATGCGTCCCGCATGTTCACCACCACGTGCACGATCTTGGGGGCCTTGTCCCTTATCTTTTCGTAAGTCGAAAGAAGACTCTGGTCTATTATAAGGATGCGGGCGTCGCAGTGGTCCAGGATATAAGCGAGGTGCTCGCCCTTGAGCTCGGTGTTTATGGGCACTGTGTAAGAGCCGATCTTCTGGGTGGCGAAGTGATTATACAGGGCCTCGGGGCTGTTGAAAAGCATGGAGGCCACGCCCACTCCCTTGCCGGCGCCGAGCTTCTTAAGGCCATGCGCCACCTGGTTCGCCCGCTGGTCCATCTGCCGGTAGCTTATGCGCTCGTCCTCGAAAAGGAGCATGGTCTTGTCTTCCAGGGCCTGTGCTTTTTGCTCCAACAGCTCGTTATAGTTGGTGTCCGCCATGGTAACCTCCATTTTATGGATTGCTTTATCACCGAGGTCAATCTTACAAACTTTTTCCGAAGCCGGTCAAATAAACCATGAATGCCCGAGCGCCATAATGTTAAAATCTCCCTGTCGCCCGCTGAGGTTGACCGCTGGTCGGTTAATGAGTAGTTTAAATAACAGAAGTAGCCGGAAGAGACCTCGCAAACGGTTTCCCGGGCTTGCAGTCCTGTTTGGAGAAGCTCATGGATAAGCTGGTGTCCATTGTTCCGTTCGATCTTCACGTTCACTCCTCGCTTTCCCACGACGGGGAAGGGACGATCGAGGAGTACTGCGAGCTGGCCGTAAGTCAGGGCATGAAGGCCATCGGGTTTGCCGAGCACGTGGACCTGGACCCTCGGGACATGGTGAGCTTTCAGCATGATTATGAAGAGTATCAACACCGGATCGCCGAGGCCCGGCAGCGCTACGGCGACCGTCTGGTAGTCCGGATGGGAGCGGAGATCGGTTACGTTCCCCGGATCGAAAAGGACATAAGAGATTATTTGAAGGAAAGGCATTACGATTACGTCATCGGTTCTGTTCACAGCGTTTTCAACGGGGAGGCCGGCATCTCCGAGGAGTACGAGGCTTTGGAGACCTTTGCCCGCCACGAGCTCTCCGAGGTGTACAACGAGTACCTCTCCCAGGTTTTCAACATGGTGCTGAGCGGACTTTTCGATGTGGTGGGGCACCTGGACCTTGTCCAGCGCTTCGGGATCACCAGGCATCCCGATCCTGTCGAGTGGGGCCCTTATTACGGTGTATTGCGGAGGATACTGGAAGGGGCCGGCAAGCGCGAAATGGCGGTGGAGATAAATTCGTCCGGCCTTCGTCAGCCCCCCAAGGACACCTACCCCTGTTTGGAGATACTGTCTTTGTACCGGGAGCTGGGAGGGGAGTACGTCATCATGGGATCGGACGCCCACCGGCCCGCGGACCTGGGAGCGGGCATTCCGCGCGCTTTGAAGAACGCCATGGACGCGGGACTGTCGCGGTTCGTGCTCTTCCGGGACCGCCTGCCCGAGGTGGTGGACGAGGCCGGGCCGGTCTCCTGGCGGCCCTGATCCGTCGTCTTTGATTGGTTAAGCTTTGATATTCTCCGAACGGAAAGTTAAAAAGAGGAGAGACGATGAAGGTCGAAATATTCACCAATAACTTTCTTCCCCGCATTTCCGGAGTGGCGGTGGCCGTCAACTTCCTGAACACCGCCCTTAACAAGGCGGGCCACCAGACCATGATCGTGGCCCCTGATTACGGCTACGGCCGCCGCATCCGGGGTATCGAGGTTTTCCGGGTGCGCTCTTTATATCTCAAACCCAAACGGGTGGCCATGCCCTTTGCCAATGTGGACGAGCCGGCCATCCGCGAGGTTACCGATAACTGGGCCCCCGACCTCATCCATTCCCATCATCCTTTCGGGCTCGGCAATGCCGCGCTGGAGATGGCCGACTCCCGGCAGGTGCCCCTGGTTTATACCTTCCACACCCTCTACGACTTTTTTGCTCATTACCTGTTTCTGGATACGGAAAAGGTAAGAAAGGCCGTCCGCGATTACGTGGTGAGATACGCGAACCGGTGCGACCTGGTCATCACGCCCACGGAGCCCATCAAGGAGCACCTTCGAAAAGAAGGCGTAACCACGAGGATAGAGGCAGTTCCCACCGGAATAGACTTCAGCCGCTTCCAGAAAGTGAAGGACGAGCAGGTGGAAGAGTTCCGCAAAGAGCACGGCCTTACCAGGTTCGACAAGGTCCTTCTTAACGTGGGCCGTATTTCCAGGGAGAAGAACGTATACCTGGCCTTGTCCGCCTTGAAGGAGCTCACTGAGCGGGGGAAGAACTACTGCCTGCTCTTTGTGGGCGACGGTCCGGAGAAAGACGGTCTCGCCGACCAGGCCGAGGAGTGGGGAATCTCGGACCGGCTTATATGGGGAGGTTTCCTGGACCAGGACTCCCTGGCGGGCGCTTACTTTGCGGGGGACGTGTTTCTTTTTCCCTCCATGTCCGACACCCAGGGGATTGTTTTATACGAGGCGGAAGCCGCCGGCCTGCCCATAGTGGCCACCGACTCCATGGCTTCCCGGGCCGAGCTCCGGGAAGGAGAGAACGGCCTTTTTGCCGAAAACGACCCTCATGACTTCGCTGACAAGATCGAGGAGGTCCTCAGCTCGCCGGAGGACTACACCGCAGATTTTGATACCGACGCCTTTTCCGCGGAAGAGCTGGGCCGGACTTACGACCGGCTCTACCGCGAGGTCCTGGCCCGCGGCAGACAACCGGAGCCCGAGGACAACACCATCTTCTCCCGGCTCTTGGACGAGATAAAAGAGCTGATATGACGGAGGCCGGCAAAGCCGCCTTCTTTATGATTTGGTGGTCTGGCCGGGTTTTTTGGCCTCGGTCTTTTCCGCGGTTTTTCTGAGCTCGTCTACGGTGTCCCTGCTAAGGTGGGGGTCGGGACGGCGCTCGATCTCTTGCAGGGTCGAGTCAAAGGTGTCCACTGCGGAGAAGAGCTCATCGAACAAGGAGGCGGTGGATTCCACGTCCGCGGAAGCCACGCTCATGGCCATTATGCGGGAGTAGGAGTCGTCGAGCTGAAGCCGGAAACGGTCCAGCCTGGTGACCAGCCGGTTTCGTTCCTCCCGGATGCGCTCGATGTTCTCCAGGTTCCCCCGGGCATGGGAGAGGGACTTCTCGAGCTCTTCTTTTAAAGCCGCGTCCTCCGTGCTCGCCAGCAGGCCTTCGATCCTTTCGATCTCGGCCTGTACCGGCCCGGCCTGGAAGGTCCCCTTCGAGAGAAGCCGGTCAATCTTTTGCAGTCTTTTTTCGATCTTTTTCACCCGCTTTTGAAGCTGGTCAACCTTGGACTCCTGCATGCCGGGGATGTCAGACTTTTTGACCTCCTTGCGGAGCGCCTTGAGCTTGCGCCCGATAATGTCCATGTTCTCCTCATAAGGAAGAATTCCCGCTGTCTTCTTGCTGGCCGGGTCTTCCCCTTTCAGGATGCGGACCGGGTTGATGATCCCGAAGGTCCGCTTGAGAAGATAGACATTGTAGTAGTAAAGGGCGCCGGTTTTGAAGACTTCGTCTATGACCGGGATGGGGTCTCCGCCGGGCATGATGAGGCCGGGAATCAGGTCCAGGGCCCAGTAGATGATAAACACGCCGTTCAGAACGTACAAAAGCCCCAGCGGGGTGGCGTCGGCTTTTTGTCGGAGGTAAGCCTTGGCCCGTTCCTTAAACGGAGGCTGGTCTTTATTTTTGTCTTTTTCCGCCATGGTCCGTTTCCGCTTTTTCAGCCGTGTCTCCAAGAGGGG
>JAWOBU010000145.1:0-8909 GCA_046484135.1 bacterium | reverse complement strand
TGCTCGAGGGGAATCCGGGCGGGAAGATCCTGGAACACGGAGTAGAGGTCGGGCAGTACGAGGTTGAAAAACCCGTGCGGATCGAGATGAAAGACCCCGAAGCCGGGCCCGTGCATGGACCAGCAGCGAGAGAGATAGTTAAGGAAAGGCAAAAGCACGGCGGCGCAGAGAACCGCGGCCATAACTCCTACGCCGGCCAGGACGAAGACCCGGCCGGGCAGAAACTTTTTATTGCCGCCTCCGGCCATGAACTCGGCCAGGGCGTACACCGCGGCGACGACTACGGTTACAAAGGCCGCGGACGGGTGTCCGCCCAGGAGGGCAAGACAGACCAGGAGGGAGGAGCCGATAAAATAGATTATTTTATTTTTTTGAAACAGGCCGGAGAGAAAAAGCATCAAAATTGGTAGGAGTAACTGCGAGTTCAGGTCTATAAGCTGGGCAAAGGGGACGGCGTATCCGCCGAAGGCGTAGACGGCGCCGGAGAGCACCGCTCCGGGAAAGCGGCAGAGCTTTTTGCGGGCGAAGACGAACCAGAGCATGGCCGCGAGCCAGAGCCGGAAGACCAGTGTGGCGCCGTAGAGGGTGGCGCCGCCTCCGGCGGCCATCCACGCATCCCACAGTGGAAAAAAAGCGCCGGTCTGGATGTTGGCGAGATGGGGCTGACCGGTGCCGGTGTACTGGTTCCAGAGCGGGAAATGCCCGGCCTGGAACTGGCTCAAGTTATGGAGCTGCCAGGGGTGCACCTGGAGGATTCCGGCCGGGTCGAGCAGGGGCTTTCGGGCGTAATCCGCGAGCTCCTTCATGGAGTCGGGCCGGCACAGTAAAGCCAGGGCCAGAAAAATAAGGCCCGCTAAAAACAGCTCCGGCAAAGGTCCCCAGGCTCTTAAGATTCGCGGGAAATTGCCTGCGGCCCTGATAAATTCTTTATTTTTTTTAATAGAGATTTTTCTTTCTCCGCAAGGGGTTTTTTCGTTTTATGCGTTTTTTACTTGATTATTGAGTACGTTATGCCTTACAATCAGGTGCGGGGACGCCGGGAAAATACCGGCATCATACATATTTTTATTGATATATTTATCCTTTTGACGGCGGTAGTTTGACAATTGAAATTTCCACGATATGTTGTACCATTGTTTATCATGGGCTTAATAAAACGGAGGTTGGTTAATGAAGCGTTGTCCATTTTGTAATGAGTATTTATCAGATGACGCCATCCAATGCAAAAGCTGTCTTCGCTACCTTGACGGCAAGGAGAGGGTAGACGAGCGTTGTGAATGCGGCAACCTGGTGGCCAAGCTGACGGAGGACACCGTAGAAATCAAGTGCCGCCGGTGCAAGCGGGTGCGGGTAATTCCCGTGGACATGCTGAAGGACAGGTACGAGTACCTTCTTGAGAAGAGGAAGAGCCGGGAAGAAGAGTAATCCGTTCTTCTTGTTTTTTATTCGTAAAGGCCTATCCCCTGCCGAGACTTTCACAAGTCCGGTCCTGATTCTTTCCCAGTCAAAGCCGCAGGCAGATTTACCCCGAAGCCGAAAAGGCGTTTCATCTGGACGGCGTTTGCTACCGCCTGGCCGCGGAAGTGGTTGTTGTAGATCACGTACAGCTCGTCGCAGCAGGGGCGCATTGCGTCTATGCTTTCTTTCCACGGCTTAAACTCTTCTTCGCTGTAAAGGTAGTCATAACGGGAGTCCCGGTCCGCGTTGTCGCTAAACCAGTTTTTGTAATTGCGGCCGTGAAACCTTACGTAGCCTTTGGCCGCGGTAACATGGCTGGAGGGGCCCAGGGAGTTCCCTATCACGGGCTGGTCCACGTTCACCAGGGCGACCTCGCGGTCGGCCAGGGTCTGCCGGAAGGCCGTGGTGTCCCACGAGCCGTGCCTCATCTCCACCGCCAGGGGAAGACCGGAAAGGGCCTCGAAAACCCGGAACAGCCGGCCGCGGTTCTCCGGGGTGTTCCGGAAAGACCACGGAAACTGAATAAGCACCGCGCCCAGCACGCCGGCGTCGGCAAGTATCTCCGGCACCAGCCGGGCCTGCCGGACCTCATCGTCGCCGAACTCCTCCCGATCATGGGTAAACCTCTGCCAGAGCTTGACCGTGAGCCTGAACCCCGGAGCAGCCGCAGCCTTTTGCGCCCATGATCTCGCGTTCCTGGCATTGCCCGGATGATAAAAAGTGGAGTTGATCTCGACCGCGTCCAGAAAACCGGCCAGGTAGTGGATGGGATGAAACCCCTTGGGCTTCTTCTCCGGGTAGACCCGGCCCTCCCAGTCCTTGTACGACCAGCCGGCCACCCCGAAAAAGAGCTCCGCGCTCATGAAGTCTTTATGATTACCGCGGCCACGTTGTCCTTCCCGCCTTTTTGGTTGGCAGACTCGATCATTTTCTTGAGGGCTTCCTCCGGCGGGTTGGCCATGGCCAGGTCCATGATCTCGAAGTCGCGCAGCTCCTGGTACAGTCCGTCCGTGCACAGAATGAACAGGTCCCCGCTTTTGGGGGTACCCGCGGCAAGCTGGACCTCGACGTCCGGGTTTACGCCCACCGCCCGGGTGAGCTCGTGCTCGGAGATGGAGGAGAAGTGCTCGACAAAGTCAATGGCCGGGGTCTGGCTGGTGCTGCCCTGCGCGATCGAGGTGTGGTCGTGGGTGAGCTGTTGAATCTGCCCGCGCCGGACCAGATAAATGCGGGAGTCGCCCACATTGGCCAGGTACACCTTCCCCTCCGTGAACCAGGCCGCGGACAGGGTGGTGCACATGCCCGCCAGCTTGGGATCGGACCGGGCTTTGTCGTATATCTTCCGGTTGACCTCCCGGACGGCGAACTTGAGAGCCCGGGCAGGCAGCGGGACCCCCTGGGCGTACTCGAACGGAGGGGTTGCGTCCTCGTCCAGGTTCATGTCCTGAAGCACCTCAGCAAGAAGCTCGAGGGCCAGCCGCGATGCAACCTCGCCGGCGCTCTCCGCCTCCACCCCGTCCGCAACCGCGTAAAGACCAAGCTTGTCCTCCGCCAGGTAGTTGTCCTCGTTGCGAGGCCGTTTCCTCCCCTGGTGCTTCATGCCGGCGCTTAGGTATGGCATGGGTTCTCCTTTTTATCCTTGGCCCCCGGCGTCGGGCTCAGAGCTTACAATGAACTCGAGCAGGGTGTTCCCCACCCGGAACCGGTCTCCGTTTTTAAGGGCCGCCTGCTTTACCCGCTTGTCGTCGTAAAAGGTCCCGTTGGTGGAGCCCAGGTCTTTCAAGTAGAAGCCGGGCGGGTAGTACATGAGCATGGCGTGCTGCCTGCTCATCTTGGTGTCGTTAATGGATACGTTGCATATGGCGTCCCTGCCGATGGTGGCCGGGCTTTTATGAATGGTATAGCCCTTGCCCGGCTCGGTGCCCTCGACCACCCGCAGAAGCACGGTCATCCCTTCCGGCAGGTCCCGGGCCTTGGCTTCGTCGCCTAAGGTGGTTATCTCCTGCTCGCTATTGTCAAGGCCCATTATAAATCCCCTTTTTTATCTCTTCTCTGTCTACGCGTGACTCGTTTAATCACGACTTATCAATCGTGAAGCTCGACCACGTCCTCGTCCGCGAGCTCGTAATCGCGGGGGACCCGGCGGCCCTGGTTTTTATCTTTACCCCAGACCCGGGCGTACTTCAAGTTGCGGGCCAGGTCTTTGTGGACCTCGTAGGCGAAGTCTATAACAGTGGAACCTCGCGGCAGGGTGACCGGGTCGTCCAGGTCCGCCTGCTTGCCGGGCGACTTGGTGTATACCCGGACGATGTCCAGGGCGTTGTAGATGTCCTGCACGAGAGGAGCGGCACGGGCCGGGTCTTTCAAAGACACGTTCCATATCTCGAAGTTGTCGGCGTAGACCTCGGAGAGGAGCTCCCGGACCTCGGCCGCCTCCGGAACGTCGGCGTGAGTGCAGAGGACCCTGCTTTTAACGTGGGCGGTGCCGTCGGGAAAGAACTTCCTTTGCGCATCGTGCTTTAGTTCGAGCTTGGACTCCCGGAGCCTGTTTATCAGGATGTCCGCCTCTTCCAGCACGTCGTCGCTCGCAAGGCTCAGGACCAGGAGCGCCATGTCGGAGTTTCTGATCACCCCCGGAATCCATGTCTCGAAGTAGTCTGCCGATATGGGGGGCAGGTCTACAAGCTGGATTTTGATGTTCTCGTAAGGGGCCATGCCCGGCTGGGGCTTCATGGTGGTGTAAGGATAATCGGCGACCTCTACGGGGGCGTTGGTGAGCGCTGCCAGGACCGAGCTTTTACCGGAGTTGGGCGGTCCCACCAGGCTGACCTGGCCGGCGCCCTCCCTGGGGATGTTGAACATTGAGCTCCTGCGGCTTGCCCCGGTCTTCTTCTTTTTCTCCTCTTCCCTCGAGTACTTGGCGATCTTCTTTTTAAGGTCCGCCTGGATTTTCTCCGTGCCTTTGTGCTTGGGCAGCACGGAGAGCATGTACTCGAGGCACCGGAGCTTCTCTTCCGGTGTCTTGGCCTGCCGATAGTTCTTTTCCGCTTCCAGGTATTCTGGCGAAAGATTCGCCGGCATGGGAGGATCATCCTCTCACAGTAGTTTTACTTTATGGCCTGCTCCATCCATTTTTTGGTCTTTTCGTCGCGGGGGAGGTCCATCTCCATACTCACGATATGGTTTTTATAATCCAGCTTGGAGATGGAGGAGCGGAGCTTATCGCTTATCTTGTTGATTTCCTTCCTGAGCCTGGTCCGCTCTCTGCGCAGGTTCTTGTCGCTCATCACCGGCCCGCTAAGCAGCTTCTGCTGGGCCCGCAGTTTGTCCAGCTTCTCCTGCAGGCGGGCCCGCTCTTCCTCGGTCATCTTCTCCGGGGCCTCCCGGTGCACGGTCAAGTCCAGCTTGCCCACGTACATGCCCTGCTTGCCGGACTTGAGCAATAGAGAGTCCTTCACCACGAACGGCCGCTTGGTGGTCTTGGACGAGCGGGAGCTGACCACCGCAATGTCCACCCCCTCGACCTTGCCGACCAGGTCGGTCAAGTCCCGGAAGTTCCCTGCAAACAGCACCACCGTCAGATCGCACCGTTCCTTCAGGTACGGCACCAGCGCGGCTGCCGCCTTTTGGTGGTCTTTCACCTCCAGGCTCTTCGTGCGCACGCTGCCGGTTTCCAGCAATCCAAGAATGCCGACTTGTACGCCTCCCACGTTCACTACCCGGTAAGGCGGAAAGAGCCTTTTGCCGGTCTCCGCGTCATACAAGTTGGCGCTGATTACCGGAAGCGGGTCCATGCCTTCGGGCCGGGCCAGGTCATCTTTCAAGAACTCCACCGACGCCTGGATGTCCTGGTATCCCACGTTGACCGCGTGCACCCCTATATGCGACATTGCCTTGGCCAGCACCCGCGCGCGTCTCTTTTGCCTCTTGCCGATGCGGGGATTGTTCCCCCGATACGGGAAAAAAACGTTGCCGGCGTCCACCTGTAAAACCGGTCCCTTTTCTTTCTGCTTCTGTACGTACTCGACCCGGCGGGCCAGGCCGCCCCTGGGATGGCCCGGACAGCCGCAATCCTCGAGCTCGCCGGCTACGTCGGTGGTGTACACCATGCTAAAGTTGGAGCTTTTCTGAAGTTCCGGCTTGGGCGGAATTTCGGGAAGGTCCTGCATAAATACCGCGGAAGGGCCCTCGTCGGGCTCCTCCGGCCGGGACCTGTCAGCTTCGCCGGGCTTTTTGTCCTCTTTACCGGCGGCTTGCGACGCGGTTTTCTCTTCAGGCGCTTTTACAGGCGAAGGAGATTTTTTTGCCTTCTCCTGTTCGGTCTCCGCTAGCGGCTGCTTTTCTTCCGGCCGGTCCTGGCAGGCCGACCCGAAAAAGAACACGGCCATTAACAGCGCCATGAGCATGGCTCCGGCGAGCACGGAAGTTACGCTTTTTCTCGCAGCTTGTCTCAATTCCTTACTCCCTCCCTCTGTCAGCTCCGGCCTTGCCGTAGACGGTCCGGATGGTGTCCCGGTCCAGCGAGCGCGGCGCCGGCACCAGTACCAGCCCCACCTTATTATGGATAACCTTTCCGGCCAGCTCGGAAAGCTCGGCCGCGGGCACCCGGGCGCCGGTGGACCAGTCCACCGTCTGGAGCTTGACCCAGATACGCTGTGGTTTGTCCACCTTTTTGGATAGCTTGTCCACCGAGTTGTCTATTAGATCAAAGACCGACTGGCGGGACAAGCTTAGCTCCTTTCTCATCTGGCGATGATAGAGCATTAGCGCATAAAAATCGAGATCGGAGCGCAAGCAGGCTTC
This sequence comes from bacterium, assembly GCA_046484135.1. GTDB lineage: Bacteria > RBG-13-61-14 > RBG-13-61-14 > RBG-13-61-14 > DATKZS01 > CAYQTK01. The sequence continues at coordinate 2,648 of JAWOBU010000145.1, read as the reverse complement.
CATGTCCTGGGAGAACCATTCCAATCCTTTTTCCGGACGGGTCGCGGTTTCATAGTATAAATTCAGTCCCACCGGGATGCCGGGTCTCTTTTTATGGACCGCCTTCCTTATCCGCTCGGCCAAGAGCAGGAGGCCCGCGCTTTTCCACTTGTTCCATTTTCGGAACTCGTCGGTGTACGCTCCCACTATGTGCCGGCCGCCGGACTTCCTGACATTTTTATAAAAGAGACGCGGGTCGGCTTTCCTTCCGGTGGCTTTGCGGTAGAGCTTTCTGGCGCGCGGGTTCATGCCTTCGGTATGCTTGAGGATGAGATCGTCCTGGATCAGCACTCCGTGGACCGGATACCGGGCCAGGTCCGTATAAAGGGCGGTGATGGCGTCCTGGGCCTCCGGTAGTAAAGGACAGTAGCCCTTTTTCGGCACCGGTTCTTTTTTGTCAAAGTTCCAGGCCATGCAGCGAAGCTCGGTCTTGTCCTCCCTGCCGTAGTTGGCGTAGCGGGAGGTCATCCACGCGATCACCTTGAGGCCGTGCTCGCGCGCCAGCTCGCAAAACGGGCCCAGCACGTCCGCCACCACCGGGGCGTGCCGGGTGCGAAAGTAAACCCCCCGGTCCGCCGAAGGCTTGATGAACTTATAAGGTGTGTCCCCCTTGTTATGAAAAACCCGCAGGATGACGGCCATGACACCCGCTTTCTTGAAAGCGGCCAGCCGGTCGTTCACCTCGGACCAACTGTCGCAGTCAAAGGTCATAACCTGCACCGCCCGAAGCGGCCGTTCCGGAGGCACCAGCTTGCCCGAGCCCCGGGCCCGGGCGGAGCTTATCAAAGCGGCAGGGGTGTTATTGGTTCTGTTGTCTTGTTCTGACGGCGGCCGTATGGATATTCCCGCGGCAAAGACGAGCGCGAGGAAAAATATTGCAGTGAGCTTAAGGGACCTGCTCATTTGCCGGCTGGCTCCATCTGCCGTGCCAGGATGGTTATTATGTCCTCGGTCCGGATGTTCAAGTCTTTTCCAGCCCTGTCTAAAGCCCGCCTGCACATGGGACAGGAAGTGGCCAGTACGCCGGCGCCGTACTCGGGCACGGTCTGCATCTTCTCTCTTGCGATCCCGCGGGCGGTGCCGGGCCTTACCAGGGGGAGTCCGCCTCCGCTTCCGCAACAGGTCGCAGCCTCCCGGTTCTCGAAGAACTCGAGGGGCGGCTCGCCGGTGGCCGCTTCCAGCACTTTGCGCGGCTCGTCGTATATCCCCAGGTAGCGGCCCAGGTGGCAGGGGTCGTGGTAGATGACCTTGTTTTCTTCTTTGGCCCGCAAGGGAAGCCTGTCCAGATTGTCCGCCAGAAACCGGCTTATGTGCATGACCTCCGGCTTTATCTCTATGCCGAGCTCGGGATATCGCTCTTTTATGGTGTGGGTGCAGGTGGGACAGGGTGTGATGACCAGGGAAGAGCGGTTCAAACCCTCCGCCACTTGCCGGGCCTGTTCCAGGAAGGGGCCGCGATGGCCCGCGGTAATGAGCGGATAGCCGCAACAGAGGCTCTCCTGGTCAAGGAGCCGGAAATCCAAGTCCAGTGCCTGGAGAACCCGTACGGTGTCGGATATCTGCTCCGGAAAGTAATGGAGCGCGGTACAGCCGGTAAAGAGCACCACGTCCACGTCCTTTTGCAGGTACTCCTCGGGCGCGCATGATTTCAGGGTTTCGGAGAAGTCCTTGTTAAAAGGGTTTCTCTTTTGCTCCCAGTTTTGGGCGAACTTCTGCATGACCGGGGGAGCCACGCCCTGGTTTATAGCCTCGATCCGGGCGGACTCGAACGGAGGGTATACCTCGATGTCGTGCTCGCAGTAGGTCCGGGAGATCAGGCAGCCGGTACAAAGGTATACCAGCTCTCCCACTTCCTCGTTGAAAGGCAGGACCCCGTCCCGGACCAGCTTCAACACCGTCATCTTGCCGGTGGGGGTCACGGTTTCCGAGCATTCCACCTGTGCCACCGGACAGGAGAACCGGCAGAGCTTGGGGCAGTAGGTACAGTACTCGATCTCCCGCCGGTAGCTTTCGTGCCAATCGGCCATGGCTTTTCTCCCTCTTTAGCGATCAGACTTCAAAGAACTCCATGATTCGGTTCTTGTACAGGGCGCGGCTGTAGGCAGTGTATGCACAGATAAAGTGACATGCCCAGCCCGGCCAGCCGCCGGTGCCGATCCAGAAGCCCGGAGTGATGATGAGCCAGAAGATGCCCCGCAGCCAGTCGCCGTTGTAAATCTGTCCCACTCCGGGTATGAGCAGGCTCAAAACCGTTGATACGGTGGGGTTTTTCAATTACGGTTCCTCCCCCGACTGACAAATCTCCCGGCAATCTATAATGGAACACAATCGCGGTGGTTTCAACTTGAAGGCTCCCGATCGTGTTAAACCCCGAGAGCGCAAAAGAGAGGAAAAAAGTGTCCGGTTTTTCAGGCGGCCTTGATAAGATCAATTAACTTGACGAGGAAGAGTCCCAGGGTAAAACAGGCGTAAACCACGCGATAGAACCGCCGGAACTCCTTGATGGAATCGCCCCCTCCCCAGTGCCGGTAGCGGAAGCTCTGGACAAGCCAGACCAGAAGCAGCAATACTCCCAACCAGGTGTAAGCCGGGTTGTCAAGCCAGAGGGA
>JAWOBU010000282.1:0-10845 GCA_046484135.1 bacterium | reverse complement strand
AGCTCGCAACAACCAGCTTCTTTATGCGGCCCGACTTGGAAATCCGGTCCACGATGCCCTGCAACAGCGACGCGGTAACGCAGTCGTTGCCGTGAACGTATCTGTCAATCTCGTACATGGACTGGGCGACCCCCACCATGGCCGCCTGGTGGCAAACCATGTCCACGTCCGAAAGCGCGCGACCAAGCACGTCCCGGTCCCGCACGTCCCCTTTTATGAACTCGGCCTCCGGGTTCAAGTAATCGGGCGCGCCGTCCCTTTCACCGTGGACCTGCGGCTCCAGGCTGTCCAGCACCCGCACCTCGTAGCCTTCTTCCAGAAGAAGGTCGGTGATATGGGACCCGATAAAACCCGCGCCGCCGGTAACCAGCACTCTTTCCATGGATTCCTTCCTTTCCCCGCGTGGTTCTTTACCAAAGCTATAAGTATATTATAAAGCCGTCGGCGGGATTGATAAAGGCCGACCGGGACCGCTACTTGCCGCCGCGGTCCGGCCACCTGGTTTGAAGCTCGTCCAAAATGCGACCCGCTATGGCCTCGCTGGTGGCGTGCTCACTGAATACCTGGTGTCCCTTCCGTGCAATCCGCCGGCGGAGCTCTGCCTCGCGCAACAGCTTGATCTTTTCCGACAGAGTATCAGGGTCCCCCATCGGGCTTAGAAGAACGTGCTCGCCGTCTTGCAGAAGCTCACGCGCCGCGGGCGAATCTCCGGTGATGAGAGGCTTTTGCATGGCCAGGGCCTCATAAGCCTTGTAGGGGATAACGCGGGAGGCTTTTTCCGTGCGGCCGAATATGCCCAGGCAAACGTCGGAGCCGGCTATAAGCTCCACCAGCTCGCCATGAGGAATCCACTCGATGAACCTGACATTGTCAAGGCCCGCCTTGTCCGCCCTCTCCCGCATCTCGAGGTACAACTGTCCTTTGCCCACGAAGGTAAAGCGGATGTCAGGCTCGTCCTTTAAAAGGGCGGCGGCGTCGAGCTGAACGTCAATGCCGTGCAAAGGAATGTAAGAGCTGTAGGATATCACGTCAAGTACGCCGTCCTCGGCCGGCTCTCCGCGAGGATAAAAGTTCTCCTCGTCCGTGCCGAGCGGGACCGCCAGGAACTTCGACCGGGGAAGGTTGAACTCCCGGCAGAAGTAATCCACGTGCTCCCACGTGTCCAGTAGAACCAGGTCCGCAAGCCTGCACGACCACCGGTCCGCCTCTTTTAGGACCCGCGCCCGCAAAGAGCCCGGGGGATACAGCCCCCGGTCCAGGACCACGGTATCGTAAAGAGAAAAAAAGGCGTCGAACACCACCGGCTTTCTGCGGAGCCATCCCAAAAGCCGCGCCGGAAACATGTCCACGTGCCCGATATAGCCCACGCACAGAAACTGATGGTCGGGCACGGACAGGTACTTCCTTACAAGCTTTAGGTAGGCCCGGAAATACGCCCATCCCTGCGAGAGCATGCCTTTGTCCAGGGAGGCCATCTTTTCCTCGTGGGTCGGCCACACATCCGTCTGGCAGGGAATGACCTCGACGCCGTTTTTCTTAAGACCGCCTATGATGGCGTTGTTGCGCGCGTACTCCTCGCCCCGGCTGTAGGTCCCGAAGTAACATACCGTGAGATCAGCCATGTTTTTTCCGCGTCCCCCTATATCTTTTGCCTCCTTTTAAAGACCGGACCCGCCAGGCGGCCAGGCGCCCGGCCTGGAGCGCTCCGGTCCGGAGCTCGCGTAGAGAGCTGATCCTCTTTAACCGTTTTAAAACATAGGACGGCCGGAAGTAAAAGCGCTGGTGCGCCTTCTTCATGATGTGTTCAAGTCTCTCCGGGGTCCAGTAGCCGTCTGAAATAAACGGACGGCACTCTCCCCGCTCCGCAGGTCCGACCGAGCGGCTTTCCTGCACCCAGCCCTGCGAAGAAGCATAATCGTAAAGCGGAGTGCCCGGAAAAGGAGAGAGCGTCCCGAACTGCGCATAGTCCGCATCAAGCTCGATGGCCAGCCGGACCGTCTCCATCTCGTCCTCCATGGTCTCGCCCGGAATGCCGAGAATAAAGTAACCGAGCGTTTGAATGCCGGCCTCCCGCGTGAGAGCGAAAGCCTCCCGGACCTCGTCAATACTTATGTCCTTTTGAAGAAAACGGAGCCCCTTCGAACTCGCACTTTCCACCCCGTAGGCTATCATCTCGCAACCCGCCTTCTTCATCCAGGACAGACACTCACGGTCCACCCGGTTTACCCTGCCCTCGCACTTCCACTTGAGCTCGAGCCCCTCACTGACAATGCCTTTGCATATCTCGATCACGCGCTCGCGGTCCAGAGTAAACAGATCGTCGTAGATTATAATCCTGCCCACGCCGCGATTCAAAACATGGCGCATCTCGGAGATCACGTTCTCAGGCGAGCGGGGCCTCCACCTGCTTCCGGAGACGTGCTTGTCGCAAAAGATACAGCGATAGGGACAGCCGCGCGAGGTTATCATAGTTGTAAAAGGCCCTCCGCTGAAAGGATGGCGATACCTCTCTTCCGGCAACGAGTCCCGGTCCGGAAAAGGTAGTGCGTCAAGATCGGACACCCGCGGCCACTCCGCGTTTTCACAAGCGCCGGCACCATACAGTACACCGGGAATGCCCGGCTCCGGCTCTTTTCCATCGAGGAGCGCGGACACCAGCCGCGGAAAGCTCTCCTCCGCCTCCCCGCATACCACGGCGTCCAGACCCACCGGCGCCTCGGACATCACCTTGGGACCAAGCGCGGACGCATGAGGCCCGCCCAGCGCCAGGAAAGGCGAGACCGGCCGCACCGCCTCCAAAAGCCGGTAGCAGTCGTTTATGGTAGGCGTAAGTCCGGTTACTCCCACCACTGCGGGGGCCTCTTTTGAGACCGCGAGAGCGACCTCGGAGGGGGTCATCTCCATGGCGTCCGCGTCCAGGACCTTTGCCTTGATGCCGCGCTCCTTCAAGGCCGCACCCACGTACGCCAGGCCGAGGGGAGGCACATACAGCTTTGCCGCGGCAGACCCGGGCGAAGGCGGGTTTATAAGAAGCACGCTCATGGTCCCAGGCTCCGAAGGCTTCGCGGATCGAGCCGGTAGACGGCAAGCCATCTCTTCATACTGCCCGGACACACCCGCGTTTGCTCGCGCACCCGGCGCCTGTTTTCCAGCTCGGAAGGAAGCCGATAAAAAGCGTGGCCGTAGGCCTTGAGCAGGCTCCACAGGTTCTTAAGCACGCTTCCTGCCTGACGCCCCTCTCTGTCGCGCGCTCCCGTTTTTATGATCTCGACGGCCAGGGCAAGGTAGCGCATGAACGTGTGCAGAGGGCTCGCCATAATCCTCCCCGCCGGGTAAAACCGAAACAGGATGAACAAGCGGTTGCGCTCCACCAGGTAAGTCTTGTGCGGGCTTATCACTCCCAGGGTCCCTCCGCCCGGATGGTGATATGCGCACGCTCTTCTTGCCAACACCGTGTTCCAGCCCTGAAGCCTTATCTTCAAAAAAAGGTCGGTGTCCTCGCTGTAGCAGAAAAAGCTCTCGTCAAACCCGCCCGCTTCATGGAAAGCGCTTCTCCGTACAAGGGCGGCACACCCGCTCGGGATCAGAACGCTCTGGTCCGAAACCTCTGCTGCCCGGGCGAAATGGCGGCTTCCGCGGCTCATGCCGTCGCGGGCCAGACCTACCCCCAGGTTCTCCAAACAGTCCCGCCGGTCTCCCCGGACAATGGTGCAGGCCGCGAGCCCCGCTTCAGCACGGCCTTCCACCGCCCTCATAAGCTCGGCCAGCCAGCAGGGGTCGGCCACCGCGTCGTTGTTGATAAGGGCCGCCCACTCCGTGTCAGCGGCGCGTATGCCCGCGTTGTTGCCGCCGGCAAAACCGGAGTTGTAAGCAAGCTCGATGAGCCGCACCCGGCCGCCGAACTCCTCTCGCACCAGGGCCGCGGAACCGTCTTCCGACCCGTTGTCCACCACGATCACTTGTTCTGCCGCACGGGTCTGATCGAGCACGGAACGGATGCACGCCGAAAGCATGTCTTTCCGGTTGTAGTTCACGATCACCACCGACACCGTGTCCCTGCCGTCCATGTCAGACCTTCCGCGCCACTACCGACGTGAAGTCGGAGCCTATTATGCCCGCACGCTCCAGCTCCCCCTCCAGCAAGAGGAGCCGGAAAAGAAGCCGCATGTCATCGCCCGAATCCATCCGGAAGTTGCCCGCGATGCCGTCCAGGAGAGGATGCAAAAGAGCGCCCCCGTAATCCCGCCGGCTTATGACCTCGAACCGCGCTTCCACCAGCGGCAGTATCTCTTCCGAGCGGACCGCCTCGAACGGTGAATCACGGCTCGTCTCGTCCAGCGGGTTCGGGTACACCCGCCGCTTATAGCGACAGCGACTGCGCAGGTCCCGCCGGTACCGCCGCGGCAGGGCGGACAGAAGCTCGTTTATTACTTCCAACTGACGCGTCCGCCACTGAAACCTGGAAGGACCCACGTACTCGTCGAACACGAACCAGCCGCCCGGCACAAGGGCCTTTTCCACTTCGTCCAAAAGGTGCTCCAGCGCAGAAACATGATGAAGCACGGAAGCGCCGAACACCGCGTCAAACCGCTCCGGCTCCAGCACGGCATGGTTTAAATCAAAGACCTCGAACTCGGCGGCGCGGCCTGAGAAGCGCCTTCTGCAATGCTCAACCGCGGCGCTGGAGATGTCCAGCGAGTAAAACCGGCGCACCATGCCGGTGGAAAAGGCGTGCTCCTCGAGGTCGCCGAAGCCGCAGCCCAGGTTGAGCGCGCAGTCAATGCCGTCGCCGCCAAAGCGCTGGAAGAAACACTCGAGCCAGTTTACGTCCGGTCTGCCCGATACCCTGGTGTTCACGTGCCGCCGGACCGCGGGATGGTCCTGCCACTCCACTACCGGATGCTTTTCAGCAACGGACCAATGGGCCGCTTCCCTGCCGAGCCCGGTTTTTCCCGCGGAGGCCCGGCGCCGCCAGGCCAGGTCCAGAAAAGCGGCCGCCCTCTCGAACTGATGAAGGAGGACCCTCACCCTCTTCCCGCCTGCGGCTGTTTTTCTATCCCGCTCTTGCAATGACATTTGCGCACACATGAGCAAGCTTCTCCGCCTGTCGCTCGAGGGAAAAATTCTCCACCGCCCGCTTCCTGCCGGCCTCCGACAGCCGCGCCGCTTTGTCGCGGTCCGACAGGATATCAGCTATGGCCCGGGCAAACTCCTCCGCGCACCCTTGCCGATCGCCGGCTACTGTGGCCCACTCTGCCTCGCTTCCCAGAAGCTCCCGGTTCACCGCCAGGTCAAAAGCGACCACCGGCAGGCCGCAGGCCATGTAATTTAAGACCTTGCCGTTCGACTCGGTCCGCGAGAGCTTGGGCGCCAGCGCCGCGGCGCCGAGCCGAAGGTAGTCGGCGGCCTTGAAGTAATCCACCCGGCCGGTAAAAGTAACGCTATCGCCGAGCCCCATGGCCTTCGCCTTGTCTTTATAAAAATCTTCCGGGTACCCCATGAGCAGAAAGTGGGCGGAGACCCCTTCTCTTTGTAAAATCAGCGCCGAGTCCAGCAGGATGTCCACGCCCTGGTAATCGCTCATCACTCCCAGGTAGACCAGCAAAGGCATGTCATCCGGCAGGCCCAGCCGGGCCCTCAGAGATGCCTCCGGCTCGCCCGGCGAGAACCTGTCCGGGTCCACCCCGTCCGGGACGGTGGACACAGGAAGCCCCCGCTCTTCAAGGTCCCGCCCGAGCTCGGCTGCGCTGGTTACGATATGGTCGGCAGAGGCGTCCAGCCGGCGCTCCGCTGCACGAAAGGCCTTCTCCAGCCACCCCTCCCTTATAAAGCCGTGCTGGAGGCTCTCCATGGTCATAGACCCCTGGTAATCGAACACAAAAGGCACGCCATACAACGGCCGCAGGACCCGGGCGATTGCACACCCCTCGTGCAGGAAGGCGTACACCAGCTTTGGCTTTTGCTCTCGCAAAAGCCTGGCAGCCTGTTTTAACAGGGACAGGTCAATAAGCAGGCGGGGCCAGGCAGGCCCGGCTTCCACCTTTCGATACCAGCTCCAGCCCCGCATCCGAGTTACAGAGACTCCAGGAGGGTCCTCCCCCGCTGGATAGGTCAATATCAAAGGATCATACCCGAGTTTTTGCAGTGAACGGGAAAGCTCGAAAATACGGACATGACAGCCCCGGTCGGAAAAGAAGGGGGTGGGAGCAATAACCAGCACCTCGGTCATTGATCGCTTTCCCTGATCTCCTTGATCATGTAGATGGGCTTGTTCTGCGACTCGAAGTAGGTCCGGATGGTAACCTCGCCCAGGAGACCGAGCATGATAAGCTGAACGCCGACCACCACGCACAGGACACCCAGGTAAAGAATGGGGTTCCCGGTCATGTTTATCCCCTGGTAGAGCTTCATCAGGATGACAGCCAGAAATGAGCCTCCCCCCAGGATGGTGGTTACCAGCCCCATGAGCCCGAAGATATGCAGGGGCCTTGTAAAGTAGCCCAGGAAGAACTTCAGGGTTATGAGGTCCATTACCACGCTCACGGCTCGGAGGATGCTGTACTTGGACCGGCCCGACTGGCGTGGGTGGTGGCTTACCGGCAGCTCGGTTATGGCCGCGCCCATGAGATGGGCGAGTACCGGGCTCATGCGGTGCATCTCGCCGTACAGGGAAAGCTCCTCGATGACCTCCCTGCGGTAGGCCTTCAGGGTACAGCCGAAGTCTCTGAGCTTTACCCCGGTGAGAAGCCTGATGAGTGAGTTGCCGAGCCGGGAGGGAAGCTTGCGCGTGATCAGGTTGTCGCGCCGGGTGGCCCGCCATCCGTTAACCAGGTCGTAGCCTTCCTCCAGCTTCTCTATCATGGCGGGAATGTCGGCAGGGTCGTTCTGGCCGTCCGCGTCCATGCTTACTATGATCTCTCCTTGCGAGTAATCAAAGCCGGCCCGCAGCGCCGCGGTCTGGCCGAAGTTCCGCCGGAGCCGGATTACGCGCACGCGGGTATCGCCTGAAGCCAGGCTGTCCAGGACCTCGAAGCTCCCGTCCGTACTGCCGTCATCTACAAAGATGATCTCAAACCCGCGGCCCTGATCGGAAAGAACGCTTACGATGCCGCTGCAAACCTCTTCCAGGCTCAGTCTCTCATTATATACCGGCACAACAATGGATACCTCCACCCCGCCCGTTGCCTTAGCTTCCATCAACATTGACCGTCCTTGTAAACTTTCCTCGACTTTAGCTCCTCAGATTATGATATTTTATTAGAGGATTTTGTTCAAATTTTCTTGCACGTTTCCCGTTATAGACTTCCCGGGCCTGTTGCGACGTAAAAAGCGGCGCCTCGGATGAGACGCCGCTTTTTGGCTTTTTTACGTATGCCTTTAGTAGATGAAGAAGTAAGCACTGTCCGTTGCCACGAACTGGCTGGTGAGCTCGGTGGTGTGTATGTTCTGGTTGTTGTAGTCGAATGCGTGGTCGAGGCCGCCGTTGGTCCAACTGTCGGTATTGTACACGAACAGCTCGTAGCTCCACTTGAGCTGTGCTCCGTCCACGGCCGGCGAAGCCAGGTGAGTAGTGCTTCCTTCCCAGAAGCTGGGCACTGCCCCGGTTGTGCCGTCGGGGTCGGTGTAGGAAGTGGTTGGTGTAATGTCGGGCACGTGCGCGACAATGTTGCCGGTTCCGGTAACCGGACCGAACACGTCCCAGAAGCTGTTGCCGCTGCAGCCATAGCCGGTAGCGCCGCCGTAGTTGTAATCGTCAATTCCGCACTCGCCTTCGGGGTTGGCCTGCCTAATGACCGAGTAGTCCACGTTGCTTACGTTGGTGCCGCCGAAGATGTCGGACCAGCTACTGGTTCCGCAACTGGAACTCTGACTCGGGTCTATCACCAGTTGGTCTCTCGGGCTTCCTTCAGTCATGTCGCCGCGGTTTACGGCGGAGATGTAGCACCTGGCACCCTGCTCATAGAGATCAAGCGAGTCGCCCGGCCGGACGCCCCAGTTGTCGAACCTGCCGTTCCTGGGATACAGATCGTCCACGAACACCATATTGCCGCCGGTCTCATAAGCGTGTCCGGAGCGGTCAGCATCACCGCTGTCTCCCATACTCTTGTCCTGGACGGGGGACTTGGTGGAATGCTTACCAAGCACGGTGGTTACGGTGGAGCCGTCAAAGGTGAACTTGGTGCCGTCGCTCACGCCGGCCTGCCACACGTGGATGGCCTTATCGGTGTCAATCATCATTCCCGGATTGGTGAACTCGAAGTAGTACCGGCTCCACGGATCATCGGTGTCCTTCGCTAACTCATTGCCGGAGTCAGTAGTCTCGTCCGGCCAGAGCTCGGAGTTGCGGTTGATGGCCGCGGACTCCTGGAGGGTGTTGGCCCACTGCGGAGCAGGATAGAGATAATCGTCCCGCGCGGGCGAGACCGGCTCGGGCATATTCATAAAGTCATCTATCTTGACCGCCGAGGTGGTCTCGGGGTCGCCGGGGTCACTCCCCTCGCCCGAGGCAGTGCTGTATACCGAGATGATAGAGCCGCTATTGGTGGGAACGCTGCCGGCGCCGAACAAAGAGGGATCGGACATGGCAGCCTGGGTCCAGGCGCCGCGGCTTACCACTCCTATCACCGAGTAATTGGCCGGGCCTCCCTCGGTGCGGGCGGTGAAGTCAAATGTGGAGGTGCCGTTGGAAATGCCGGACACCGAGCCCAAGGAGGAAGCGGGGAAGCCGTGCTCGATGCCGGGGACCTCGGTGTCGCCGCCGCCGCTCCAGGGCATGATGTCCCCTTTGCCCATCAGGTTGCCGGTGGACTGGGTATAGGCGAGCTTGAACACGGTCCAGTCCTGGTCGTCAATCACTGGCGCAAAGGACAGTCCGGTAACTCCCAGACCGAACGGGTCGCCGTAGTCGGCGCCGCTTACCGTGATCATGTTATTGCGGGTGAAGCGATGGTCCTTCTGAGATGATCCGCCCAATTCGCTGTCGGACTCGTTTGCCACCTTGTAGCCGGTATAGCGGCCGCTGTCGTCTCCCAGCCTGGCGTCCCTCCTGGCCGGGTCGAGCGGGAACACGGGGCTGGCGGAGATGTCGGTCCTGGTGTCGTAAGAGTCTCCCACGTATCCGAGCTGGTCCTCGGTCCAGTCCTCGCGCAGGTCATAGTCGAAGTCCAGGTCTCCCATATCCACGCTGTTTTCAGAGGTCCCGTCCCAGCTGGACAGGTCCACTTCATCCATTCCCAGTGCGGTTACGTAGATGGGGAAGTCAAGCAGGTTGAGAGCGCCGGTCAGGGAGAAGTTGGTCGCGTTCGCATAGGCTCCTACGCTCCAGAGCACGTTGTAGGACTCGGGCTGCCAGATCTTGTACTCGAAATCGTGTTGGCCCAGGTCATTGGTGTCGCAGGGGTCCCACCACTGGTTGCGGAGAATGTCCGGGGCCAGCAGGTTGGGATACAAGGCGAATGTGGTTGAGTACCTCAGAGTATCGGCCGGATCCATGCACAGGGAGATGGAACTCTCGGAGTCCGACACCTGGAGCAGGGCGTCCAGGTTGGTTACCGCGTAGATGTCCTTCAAGGTGGATATCACGATGACGCCGCGCAGGTGGACGGGCGGTGTGAATATCTGCCTGGCCCGGTCCATATCGCCGCTGGCCGGATGAGAGTCAATATGATCTTCAAATTCGCCGTGGGGCATGGTTCCGCTAACGGTGGTATGGTGCCTGCCGAGCGGCGACATGTGCCTCATCTGTACGTAAGCGTCCTTTGCATCAACGTCGGTGTAGGTTATGTAGCCGTACCAGTCGGCCTTGGCAGCTTTGCTGGTTTCGTCGCAGGTGGTGGAGCCGCACTTGTATCCCATGGTTATCTCGTCAATCGGCATGGTGTCGAGCTCGATATTCAGGTGGCCGGTCGCGTCGGTGAAGTACTCGCGCAGGGTGCCTCCCTGGATGATCTGTACGAACACGTTGCCGCCGATGGTATCGCCGCTTTCCCGCTCCACCGCGTAGATGTCCACGGTGGTGTGGACCGGCTTGCCCGCGGCGCTGTCATAGGTGCCGCCGCCGATGTAGCCGCCTCCGAAGCCGCCGCCGGTGAGATCGCTCTCGAGGATCGAGGTTACCATGCTGCCGCTGGAGCTGTCGGAGCCTGCAGAGTTTGTAGCATCAACAGAGCAATTATAGGTGTCCCTGGTGTGGTAGGGGATGTCCGCGCTGTCGGGCGTGCAGACCACGTCCGGATATGTAGAGAGATCGCAGGTAAAGTTTACCTTGCTGGCGTCGCTGGCAGACACGCAGGAGGTGCCGTCCATGCCGGTGGGCGCGTCTCCGGCGGCGTCGTCGAACACCACTGTCAAGGGCTGGTCCTCTGCATGGGCGTTGCCCTGGTAGCGGGCCGCAAAGTCCAGCGGGAAGACCGAGCTGATGACGGGAGGATCGCCGGTGGTCTCGGCTGTTACGTTAATGGTCTCGCCGTCCGACATACCCTTCGTGTTTCCGGAAACCACATCGGTGCAGTCGCCGTTTTCCCCGGTATACAGACCGGTTGAGGAATCATAGGTCCCGCATCCGCTCTCGTCGCTGGTCCAAGGCAGGCAGTCGTCGGTGCAGGTGCCTTCATTCCAGTTGACTGCACAACTGAACAGAATGGTATCACCGTCATTGATGTCATGGGGACCATTCGGTGTTACGTCAACACTTGTAGTGGTGTCGCCGTCGTCCAGGCGGGTTACGCCCCAGTTGTAGTCGGTGGTGTCTATCGAGCACGAGCCGTCCGAGGAGTCGCAGTCGTCTTCCGTGGCCGTGATGTCGCCGGTGCCGCCCGTGCAGTCGCCGCTTACCGAGGTGTCGGC
>JAWOBU010000180.1:0-6073 GCA_046484135.1 bacterium | reverse complement strand
CGTGGATGTTGGCGTTGCCGTCGCCGTCCGGGTCGGTAACGCTGTCTATAACAAGAGGGTCCCCGTCGGCGGGGTCGTAAGGATCGAGACCGTGCTCCGACTCCCAGTCGTCCGGCATGAGATCACCATCACTGTCCGGGCCGGTATAGTCGTCCTCTGAGACCACGGTTACATAATCGAGAAAGCTCCAGACATCTCCGTCAAAGACCCGCAAAGAGATGTAGTACTCGCCCGGCACATCATCGTCAAAAGTGGGGGTGGCGGAAGTGGGGTCGGAAAGCTGGGCGCTGCTTCCGTCGGGTATGCTTACCAGCTCCCACTCATAGTCAAGTGAGTCTCCGTCCGGGTCGTAGCTGGAAGTCCCGTCCAGTTCGACCGGATCGGCGTTTCCCCAGTCCACGGTCTGGTCAGGGCCGGCCTCAGCCACCGGCACGGAGTTGCCCGAGCTTGCCACGATGACCTCGACCGAGTCCGAGTCCAGGCTCATGTCATAAGGGTCTTCGCAAAGCAGGGAGAAAGCGTAGTTGTCCGAGCTCTCCGGCACGAATTTCGGTTTTGCGGAGTCGCCGTTATTCAGGGTTACGGTGGTCCCCCGCAACTGGGACCAGTTGTAGGTCAGGGGGTCTCCCTCCGGATCGTAGCTGGAAGAACCGTCCAGGGTTACGGTGGACCCTACGCTCCCGGTCAGGTTGGGCCCGGCATCAGAGACGGGCGGATGGTTCTTGACGAGTACGCTGACCGTGTCGCTGGAAGAGGTATGTGGGTCTTCCAGTGTTATTTCGAACAGGTACTTCCCCACAAAGTCGGGGTCGGGAGTAAACTCGGGCGTTTTGGTGGTGTTGGAGGGCTGTAAACTCACGGTGGCACCTTCGAGCTGCTGCCACACCAGGGACTCGAGGTCTCCCTCCGGGTCGTGGCTCGAAGACCCGTCCAGGGTAAATGAGTCCTCGCGAAATCCTTCCCGGTCCGGTCCGGCGTCCGCCACCAGCTCGTTCACCACGGTAATCCTTACGGTGTCTCCGTCCTGGTCGTAGGGATCGGACACGGTGAGCTTGAACACGTAATCGTCCAGGTCGTCGGTGTCGGGCTGGAAATAGGGCGTCACGCAGGTATCAGAGGGCTTAAGAGTAACGGTGGCCCCCTCGAGCTGGTCCCAGTCGTAGGAGAGGGAATCGTAATCCGGGTCATAACTGCTCGAACCGTCCAGGGTGATCTCTTCGGAGTAGTTATAGGTGGCGTCCGGTCCGGCGTCCGCCACCGGCGGCTCGTTGGGGACGGGGTCCCCCGAGACCTCGATTATGTTGTCTACATGGACCGTGTCGCCCTCTTCGGTCTCGATAACCATGTCGTACCAGCCTTGCTCCGCGTCTATTTCTGCTTTTACTTCCAATGCATATCGTTTGGAGTGATAATAAGTTTGCTCTATTATCCGGAGATCGTTCTCCAAAAAGCGGAAGTTTAAAGAGGGGGTGAGATCGAATCCCCAGAAGTCCAGATTAGGGGTCTCTTTGGGCCTTATGGTATAGCGCCGGTGGGTCAGGAAAGGCAAGCCGCTGTTGTAGTTGAAGGAGTGGAGCAAGCGCCAGAGCACGTATCCGGTATCCCCCACCGCGACGTTTTCCAACCCGAAAGAAAGGAACAAGCTCTGGTAGGGACCAGGGGGGTCCTCCGGATAACATACCGCGGTGTTGTTGTCGCGGCCGTTCAGAATGCAGCCGCGGGCGTCGGTGGCGGGTGTCAGAGCCATGCTCCGGTTCTGGAGCGGATAGTAAAAATGGGAAAGATCGAAATCGAAGTAACCGCTGTGGTGGGATACCGGGTCATAGGATATCCCTTTGATCTTGCTTCCTGCGTAGCGGTCATCAGCATAATCCGAGACCCCCAGGTAATCCTCGGCGAAGGACACGGCCTCGCTGGTGGGGCTGTTTAGCAGAAGATACGGGCTGGAAAGCACCAGGTTGCCGCCTCCGTCCAGGTAGGTGGACAGCGCGGATATCTCGTCCGAGGACAGCGGAGTATCCCGGACCGCGCCGGTGATCCAGACCGCGATCTCATACTCCGATAAGTCAGCCGCAGCAGGAGGGCCTTTTTCTTCCACGCTCCAGGTGTCAATGAAGTAGCCTATCTTCTCCAGGTTGTAGGCCAGGTGTCTCTCGGTAAAAGCACCTCCGTCGTCGTCCACGTAAAGTGTCCGGGGTTTTCCCAGCCGCACCTCGGGGGAGAGCACGGTAGTGGACCCGTCGTGGGTTACGGTTACTTTCAAAGGGTACGGCCGGCCGGGATGATACCCGCTGTTTATGGAAACATAGAGGCTGTTGGAGGGAGACGAGGTATCGCCCGGGCCCATGGAAGGATACTCCAGAAGGGTGTCGCCGAAAGAAAGATACGGGTATTGACTCGTGAGGCCTGCTGTAACATCGGTGGCGGTGGCCCCGTTATTAACAAGGGTCAAGTCCACCCGGAACTTCTCTCCCGCCTCCAGGTAAGAGTCCCCGTCGCCTGTCTCTTCCGCCCAGGAAAGGTCGTCCAGAAGGAAGTAGGGAGAAGCCGAGTAAGGGGACGTGTCGTTTGCGGTTGCCGTTACCGAGACCGTGTTGCCGGCGGCCCCGATGTCGGTTACTGCCACCCCGGAGAGGCGGCAGTCGTGGTTCAGGCTGGAGGGAATGGTGGCATGAGTGAATTTGTTCCTGCCTGCCGAACCGTCGTACATATCGGTGGTGTTGCCGTAGTTGAGGTCTTTTTCCAGGTCGTAATTGCCGTCCGCCTGTTCGAGTGCGGTCAGGGGGAAGTGATACCCGCATCCGATAAGCTCGTCCTGGTTTTCGAACCTGTTCCTTTCGTCCACGTGGAACACTGCTATGCCGTAGCTGGGCAGGAGTTCGTCATATCCCTGGTTTTCGCGGTTGGAGACAAGATAGTACTCCTCCGGGGCTTCGGAGTTCGCCGGTACCTTCAGGGCGTGGGGATGGTCCTCTATGGCACCCAGGGAATAGGCCCCCTCTGTAGAGCCGCTTATCAACACCGGGTCTATCCATCCAGCTACGATCTTGTTATAGACGCTTAAATGCACGGGAGAGTCCGGGGATTCCCGGTCCCCTCCCCATACGCCCGCGCTCATGAGGTCGTAGACACCCACGCCGTTAGAGGAACGGTCCTTGTCGTAATGGTCCTGGAGACCCAGCAGGTGGCCGTACTCGTGGGCGGGCGGACCGGCATCCAGGATGAATCCTTGCATGGACAGCTCCGGAACTATGGCGAACCTGTCTATCAGAACGCCGTCATAGGTGCGGGCCTGGCCTCCGCCCGCGGTGATGGAACCCATGAAGCTCCAGATGTCTTCATTGTTCCCGGAAAGCTCGCCGCCGTCTCCCTGGTGGACGATTATCAGGGAATCAACACAGCCGTCGCCGGTATTGTCGTACTGCGAGAAATCAACAGAGGGGTCAGCAAGGTCAACAGCCTCTTCCACCAGCTTGTGGGCGTTGTTGGGGTAGGAATCGAACCCGCCCTGGCCGTAATCGTTGTCGCTGTAGTAGTCATGGTTCTGGCTTACGGTAAGCCAATCCGTTACCTCACCGGTTATTCCCAAAGAACCGTAGGAGTTTTGAAGATAATAATGATTAACCGTGCCGGCGGAGTCTCCGAAAAAAACGCCCTCAAAAGCTTGGGCCTGATAGAAAGGGGACGTATCCTGGAAGTTGACGAGAATGACCAGGACATTGTTCTGGCCGGAGACGGGAGCGAAATCACATTCCGCGGCCTGGCCGCCGAGAGGCCAGGCAAAACCCGTTAAAAGGAACAGACCCAATGTAAAAAGTCGGTACGTCAAAGCGTTTACCTTTCCTTATTAATAAAGAGCCGCCGGTTATCATAAATGATATATCATCCGCGAGACGTACGCAATCATTAAATTTTTGTCAAGATTCGTGCCGAAAAAAGTGGAGCCTCCCGCTCGCGGAAACCCGTATGAACAAAGGCCCCGGCAGGGCTGTATGCGCTTAAGCCCTTACAGAAGGCTATTTGCCAAGCGGCTTTGGTTTAAGTTATGATGAGTATTAAGCATGGAAGCTGTAAAGAAAGTAAACAAGCAGCAGTCGAAACCTCGTATCACCCTGGTTACCGTGTTTGACGTTGTATCCATCGGGGTGCGCTATCTTCAGTCCGTCCTCGATGATGCGGGTTACGAGTGTGACCTGGTTCTGTTCCGGGTCAAGCGGGTGCCTGTGGGAACATGGCCGAGCGAGCGGGAGTACGAGCTTTTAAAAGAGGTTTTGGAAGAGCGCCGGCCGGACGTTTTGGGAGTGAGCTTCCGTAGCTTTGCCATGCCGATAGCGGAGCGGATCAGCCGGGTGGCGCGCGAATCTGTTGATCCGCTGGTGGTCTGGGGCGGCACTCATCCGACCCTGGCTCCGGAGGACTGTCTTGAACATGCCGACCTGGTCTGCATGGGCGAGGGGGAAGGGGCTCTTCTCGATCTGGCGGAGGCGCTGGCCTCCGGAAGCTCCTATGAAGACATCCGGAACCTTTGTTTTAAAAAAAACGGCGAGCTTATAAAAAACCCGCTCCGGCCCTTGATCCAGGACCTTGACTCCATTCCATATCCCCGGCTGGGAAACGAAAGAAAGTTCACCATCGAACAGGGAAAGCTCGAAGAGAGGGACGTTTACCTGGGAGCGAGCTCCCCGGTTTCCTATTTCATCATCGGTTGCCGGGGATGTCCTTTCAACTGCGACTACTGCTGCATCAGCGCCTTCAGGGAGCTCTTCCGGGGACTCGGGACCTACGTGCGAAAGCGCAGCCCGGAGAACATAATCCAGGAGATAGAGGAAGCCGGCCGGGTGCTCGATATCAAGTTCATCGGTTACATGGACGAAGTGTTCGGCATGGACCCTGCCTGGGCCCGACGGATCGCGGCCCTGCATAAGCAAAGAGTGGGGCTTCCTTTCCTGGCCAAGCTCCATCCCAACCCCTGCGACGAAGAACAGGTGCAGACACTCACAGACGCCGGAATGAAACTGGTGGTTATGGGAATACAGAGCGGGTCCGACCGGTCCCGCCGGGAGAACTATCACCGCAAGACCACCGACCGGAAAATCCTCGAGCTCGCCCGGTCTTTTCACAAGCATAAACTGATCACGGTCTACGATTTCATCTTTGACAATCCCTACGAGACCGAACAGGACCTGCGGGAAACATTTGAGATGGCCCTCACCCTGCCGCGGCCCAACAACCTGGAGATGTTGTCCCTGTCCTACTTTCCAGGATCGAGGCTCACCCGCCGGGCCCTGGAGGACGGACTGATTACACCCGACCAGGTGGAAGGACGGGCATATAAAACCTTTGCCGGCTACTGGAGCGACGCCCGGCACAGCCTGGACCAGAACCACGCTTTCTACAGCGTACTTTGCTGGCTTTTAAACATCAAGTTCGAATGGGAATCGTTTGCCCTGGTTTACATATCCGAGAACGGCGGCATGTTTCACGTGCTGCCCCGGCCCG
Organism: bacterium; assembly: GCA_046484135.1. Lineage (GTDB taxonomy): Bacteria > RBG-13-61-14 > RBG-13-61-14 > RBG-13-61-14 > DATKZS01 > CAYQTK01. The sequence continues at coordinate 574 of JAWOBU010000180.1, read as the reverse complement.
CGGTCCGCCTTCTCTCCCGCTCCAGGTACTTGAGAAAGAACCCGCAAAAGCTGGACCGGCTGATGGTGGCCGGCGTTAAGACCGTTAACAAGGCGCTCGTGCCGGCGCGGAAAGCAAGGAACGTAGCAAGAGCGGCCAGGTCCGGACGAGGGGATGTTATTATTAAAAAGCTCTACTTAAAGAGAAAAGCAAAAGAAGCGGAAAAGATCGCTTGAGGGAGTTAAGCGGCGCCGGCAGCATATTTGCCGGCTTTAAGTGGCATGAGCGAAGGAGACTATAATATAAATAGACAGGTGCAGGGAAGCGCGAATTCCGCCGTTCTCCAGTCGGAAAAAGACCAGTGGCTCGCCGGGCTTGATTTAAAGGACAAGGGGACCATCCTTTTCGAGCTGGAGGTGCTTCTTAAAGGGCTGGACCGGTTTTTCAACCTCTCCAACCTGCCGCTGGCCAACATGGAGCAGGTGGTTACCCTGGACTTCTCGGACGAAATCCGGATCGTACTGGATTTTATTGACCGGGTGACCGAGCTCTCCGGAAGGCTCCTGGAAGCCTCCCGCCGGGAGGACTACCAGTT
>JAWOBU010000245.1:0-2835 GCA_046484135.1 bacterium | reverse complement strand
GCGCTTTCCCACCCGGACCTGGTAGGTCTCCTTTCTGACCTGGAAAGGACGCCACTCGCCTTTGTAGAAGTACTTGCCGGGCCGGTCCGGGTCAGTCTTTTCTATAAAAAGGTCCTGGACATCGGCGCGGGAGGTGGTGGCGCCCCATCCCAGCTTGCGGGTATGGCCCAGCACCACGTAAGGGTTCCCGGCAAAGGTCACCCCGTAAGCGTTGTAGCCGGCGCCTTTCAGCCGCATCATGTAAAACAAGGACGGCTCCACATGCTGGAGGTGGGGGTCGTTGACCAGCATGGCCGCACCGGACTCGGTGAGCTTGCCGGAGACCACCCAGTTGTTGGACCCTATGGCAGGGTCAATGTTCAAGGCTTGCCGATACAGTCGCTCCGCGGCCAGGAGCGTAGAGGCCGCGCCCGCGGACAAGTCAAGCTCGTACCCGATCTCTTCTTGAGAGGGCCTTCCTCCGGGAGGAATGTCGCGGGGCGTATCGAGCCGGTTTTTCAACATGGAGGTCGGCACAATGGATGGACCGGGCGCGCCGTGGATCGGGAAGAGCCTCCAGCCTTTGTCCGGCCCGTACTTCTTGATGGCGGCGTAGCGGGGAAGCTCGACTGCCATGTTCGAGCAAAGCAAGCTCCCGATAAACTTGGAAAAGCTTATTATGTCCCGGACGCGCCAGTGCTTGGGCTTGACCTTTAGAATCTGGAACTCGACCGGCAGGCTTTCAAGCTCCTGCCGGCTGTCCATGTAGGCGTTGACCCCGTCGCAGAAGGCCTGAAGCTGATTATATACGCGAGGATTGGTCTCCCTAAGCATGGCTTCGCCGAGCTTGCCCAGGTAGTTCATGCCCATAATGCGCTGGTGCTTATCAAGACCGGTGGTGGAAAGCGGCATGCCCGCCATCTTGACGCCCGGAACGCTGATGTCGCCCAGAAGCTCTGCGGTCCGGCCCTCGGCAATGGCCCGGAACATGATCATCTGGAAGAGCCGGTCCTGGGCCTGCACGTATCCGGCGGCAAAGAAAAGGTCGTGCGGATTGTCGGCAAAGATATGAGGTATGGCCCATTTGTCGCGATAAACGTCCACCCGGCCGTTAAGTCCGGGTATCTCGACCTTGGCGTTGTAGTCGGCCAGCGCCGGGTCCTTTTCGTAGCTTCTCATGGCGTTGTAGTGAAAATTGGTGAGCAGCGCGCAACCGCCGGCCATAACCAGCACTGCCAAGGCCGCACATATTTTTATTGTCCTTTTCATCTTCAGCTCTCCTTCGTCAACTTCTTCCTGTCAGCCCGAGACCATGTTGTAAAAATAAATAAACAGCCGGTCCGCGACTTCGGGCGGGAGCGAGTTCAGTATCCGGTTTACACCGGCCATGGATTTGGGAAGCTCTCCCCCTTCTATGCCGGCCAGCTTGAAAAGACCCTCCAGCCTGTCCCCGTCCATATCTTCCAGGTTCTCATCGGAAAGCGCCGAGACCAGCTCCTCCGGGACCGGCTCTGCCGGTTCGCTCTTGACCGCTTCCACCGAGTCCTGCAGGTCCTTCTTCCACTGTTCTATCAGGCCGGTGTTGGGCGGCAGGACGGTAATGTGAAAATTCTCCTTATGCGATTTGCCGAGCTTGAACTGGGCCTGGATGTGCCAGCCCCTTGACTTCATCTCGTCCACCAGCCGGAAGATGTCCACCGTGTCCGAGCCTACCGACAGGATGCACATCTCGGGCTCTCCTATAACGTAAAGGTCGTCTGTTTCTCGCACTGCCTGCTTTATCTCTTGGGTGGCCCGGTAGAGCTCCTTTGCCGCCTTTCTATACCCTTCCTGGCCCAGGTAATTCAGCACCGCCCAGGTGGCTGCCAGCGCGCCTCCGGACCGGGAGCTCTGCACTGTGGGGTTTATGATGGTGTAGCCGGTCCATTTCGAGGACGCAAAAATCTGGTACTTCCGGTGGTCCCGGTTCCTGTGCAGGATGACCGAGGCCCCTTTGGGAGCGAACCCGTACTTGTGAAAGTCCATGGAAATGGAGGTAACCCCCGGCACCCGGAAGTCGAAGTCAGGGAACTCGACGCCCAGCTCCCGGAAGTAAGGAAGAAGAAAAGCGCCGATGCAGCCGTCCACGTGAAGCGAGACACCACGGCTTTGCGCGAGCTCGGCAAGCTCGGGAACAGGGTCCACCACCCCGTGGGCATACGACACTGCCGAGCCCACGATTAAAGCGGTGTTGTCGGTTACTGCTTCCTTTGCCGCATTAACGTCCGCGCGGAAGGTGCGCGGGTCCACCGGTATGAACACGGGTTTCAGGCAGAAGTACTCCGCCGCCTTGTGGAAGGAAGCATGGGCGGTTACAGGTAAGACCATCTCGGGCTCGCTAACTCCCCGCTCGGCCCGGGCCCGGTCGCGCGCGGTCTTCACCGCCAAAAGCACGCTCTCGGTGCCGCCGCTGGTGAAGTTGCCCACCACCTCGGAGTCGCCCGACAAGTGCGCCGCGGACATGGACACCACTTCCCGCTCCATTTCCATGAGGCTCGGGAAAAGACCGGGGTCCAGGGCGTTCTCCCACAAGTACATGACAAAAGCGCGCTCAGCCACCCGCCGCACGTCCTCGTTCACCAGGAAGGCGTGGCCGAACATCCGGCCGTCGTAAAGGCTGTGGTCTTCGCGCCGGAAGCCTTCGAGCCCCTTTATAACCTCCTCTTCGGAGAGACCTTTTTCCGGAATGCTTTTCACAACACTCTCCTGTTACATGCTTTGTGTTTGGCGGGCCGGCGATACAGCTACTAAAAGAGTAAAGAAGACCATGTGGCGGGTCAAACCGGGAAGGGGAGCATTTATAGCGGCGATCAGGTC
>JAWOBU010000244.1:0-15989 GCA_046484135.1 bacterium | reverse complement strand
TGGGGAAAGGGCGCACCGAGTATATCCGACCGGAGTTCGCCCCCCAAATCAAAAAACAGATCGCAAACTACCGGCGCTTTAAAAAACTTATTGATAAATGGATCAACCTGGAAATCGAACGTTCAAAAATCAAAATGGAGATTGAAAAGGAAAAGGCTCCTTGATAGGCTTAGAACTCGGTACTCTCAAGTAAAGTCGCTCGCACGGACTTATAAGTTTAAAAGTGAAAAGGATCAGTTTCTGTCAAGCGAGTAACAAATTACTTCTGAGTGCGAGCGACGAAAGGCGCGATTGAAGCCTCTTGCCCGGCTTTTGCATATAAGTCCGGTTTTTCCGCTTGCTATTATCATAATGGCCGTGATAGAGTCAATCCGGAAATAACGAAGGAGGACCATAACCATGGCGGGGAGAAGCTTGAACAAGGCCTTGATCATAGGGAACCTGGGCCGGGACCCGGAGGTCAGGTACCTTCCCAGCACCCAGGCGGTGGCCAACTTTTCGGTGGCCACCAACGAGCGCTTCCAGAACAAGGAAGGCGAGTGGCAGGAAAAGACGGAGTGGCACCGGGTGGTCATATTCGGCAAGCAGGCGGAGACCGTCGGCCAGTACCTTTCCAAGGGCGACCGGGTATTCATCGAGGGTAAGATTCAGACCCGGTCCTGGGAAGGCAAGGACGGGCAGAAACGCTACACCACCGAGATAGTGGGTTTTAACTTCATCATGCTCGGCGGAGGCAGTGGCGGTGGAGAAGGAGGCGGAGGAGGGACCGGTTCCGATTATGAACCGGACTACTCCCAGGAGTCCCAGGCCCCGCCGGACGACGACGTTCCCTTCTGATATGCTGCCCCTGGCAGGAGACCATGAATGAAAAAACACGCCTTTGTCTTACTTGTGATCGTGTTCCTTTTCGCAATGCCTGCGGGACCCGCCGCGGCGTCTGCGCCGGACATGGACCCTTACCCCGGCTTTTCCCGAATGATGGACGAGATCAGGACGCTGGCCCGCGATTACCCTGACCGGGTCAGTCTGTCCACCTATGGCAAAAGCGTGGAGGGCCGGGACCTGTTGGTGCTGAAGATCGGAAGCGGCGCGGACAAGCCCGCGGCCTGGATCGGCGCGGTGATCCACGGCAACGAGTGGATCGGCAACCGGACCGCCATGAACATCGCGCGTATGCTGGCAAAGGCGGAAACTCCGCCGGCGCGTGAGGCCCTTGCCGAGATGAACTTCTACATCGCGCCGTGCTTAAACCCGGACGGTTACTACCGGACCTGGCAGGACCCCTGCGAAGACGACAATCGCCCCTGCCGGAAGAACGCGCATGGAGTGGACTTAAACCGCAACTTCCCCTTGCCGGGGGAGGTCACCATTCCCATTGACCAGGCAGGCTCGCCCGAACCGGACTCGATCCATTACCGCGGAGCGGAGGCGCTCTCCGAGCCGGAGACACAGGCCATTGACCGGTTTTTTGAAACTCATCCCGACATCGTGGCCGCGATCTCCTGGCATTCTTATGCCGCGGTCATGTTTCCGCCCCACTGCGAGACGCGGGTGTGCATAAGGCGCTTTAGAAAGGCCTGTAAAGCATATCGGCAAAACCAGGAGCACCTGCCGTACCCCCGCCTGCAAAGTCGGATACTCGATTCTTACACCGGGGAGATGGAGGACTGGCTTTACCACGAGTACGGTGTGATGGCAGTGGACATCGAGATCGGGACCCGGCTTCTCAACATGATGGACTGCAAATGTAACCACCTTTTCTGGGGGTATAACCCTCAAGAGCCGGAGTGGTGGATTGAAAACGACAGCAGGGCCGCGCTCCACTACCTGCTGGAATCCAACCGGATCATGGAAGGCAAAAGAATCCCGCCGGAAAAAAGGTAGCAGCGGATCACATCAAAGTTTAGAAGTCGCACGCGAGCGGCGGAGGTCGCGACTGAAGTCGCTCGCACCTCCAGAATTAATAATTTTGCCGCAGGCTCTTTTTATTCAAATTTTACCGGTTCATGGAGGCCAGGAACTCTTCGTTGTCCTTGGTCCCGCCTATCTTGTCGAGCAGGAACTCCATGGCGTCAATGGTATTGAGGGGGGAGAGCACCTTCCGGAGCAGCCACACCCGCTGCCGGATGTGATCGGGTACCAGAAGCTCCTCCCGCCGGGTGGCGGAGCGGTTTATGTCCACCGCCGGGAAGATGCGCTTTTCCATGAGGCGACGGTCGAGCTGGATCTCGCAGTTGCCCGTGCCCTTGAATTCCTCGAAGATGACCTCGTCCATGCGCGAGCCCGTGTCAATAAGGGCGGTGGCCACGATGGTCAGGCTGCCGCCTTCCTCCACGTTCCGGGCCGCGCCGAAGAAGCGCTTCGGTCGTTGCAGGGCGGCCGCGTCCACGCCGCCGGTAAGTATCTTGCCGGAGGGAGGGATCACGTTGTTATAGGCCCGGGCCAGCCGGGTGATGGAGTCGAGCAGGATCACCACGTCCCGCTTGTGCTCGACCAGTCGCTTGGCCTTTTCGCTTACCATCTCCGATACCTGGACGTGTCGCTGGGGAGGCTCGTCAAAGGTAGAGGACACCACTTCCCCCTTGACCGACCGTTGCATGTCGGTGACTTCTTCGGGCCGCTCGTCAATGAGCAACACGATAAGATAGAGGTTGGGAAAGTTATTGGTCAGGGCGTTGGCGATCTTCTGAAGGATGACCGTCTTGCCCGAGTATGGAGGGGCCACGATCAATGCCCGCTGTCCTTTTCCGAGCGGAGAGATGAGGTCGAGGATGCGGGTGGTGTACTCTTCCGGGTCGTACTCCATGTTCATCCACTCTTCGGGGTAGAGGGGGGTCAGATTATCGAACAGGATTTTATCGCGGGTTGTTTCCGGGTCTTCGTGGTTTATGGCTTCGACCTTGAGAAGGGCGAAGTACCTCTCCGAGTCCTTGGGGGTCCGGATTTGTCCGGCCACCGTATCGCCGGTGCGCAGGTTGAACTTCCGGATCTGGCTCGGGGAGACGTATATATCGTCCGGTCCCGGAAGGTAGTTGTAAGTGGGCGAGCGCAGAAATCCAAACCCGTCCGGCAGTATCTCCAGGACCCCTTCGCCGTAGATAAGCCCGTTGCGCTCGGCACGTCGTTGGAGAATGGAAAAGATCAGGTCCGCCTTGCGAAGGCCCGCTGCTCCTTCCACGTTGAGCTGCTTGGCTATCTTCATAAGCTCGGAAATCTTGCGCTGCTTGAGCTCCTTCAGGTTGAGCTGGGAAAAATCAATACCCGCCTCGGCTGCGACTTTTTCCGGGCTCTCGGCAGAGTCTTTCTTCTCCTTGTCCCGGCCGTTCTCTTCCGGCTGCTCAGTGGTTTCTTTCGAGTTTTTGTCCGGGGTCTTGTCCGGATTGTTCTTGGACGTTCTTGGCATAGTTCTCTCCTTTAAACGCTAAACTCCCCGCCTCCCCCGGCCGGCTTCAGTGACCAGGGTAGACTTGTCAGGGAAATTAAATGACAAAGATAGCGATGTTTTCATTAAATGGGATATGGTTCTTCCGGAAAATTCAGGTTCCAGGGAAACCTGGAGGCATTAAACCCGAAGAAGTGCAACTCAATCTTATACCATCACCTCGTGAATAACTTAGCCTATAAGGCTGGAATCTTGAAAATGGTCTGTCCGGGAATTACAGGAAGTAAGTGGAACTCTGTTACCCGATAATTTAGCAGTCCTGTAAATTTTGTCAAGCCCAAAATACAAGTTTTTCTTTAAAGTCCTTAATTTGATGCCGCCCGGCAAGAGAAGAAAGAAGGCTCGCGGTTGCGGCGGAGAAACAAATAAGCTATTTTGATTGCGAAAAGGAGGCTTTACAAGGGATGCAGGTAAGCGTCATAGGCGGCGGCGCGTGGGGAACAGCACTTGCTCAGGTTTGCGCGGGGAACGGGCATCAGGTGATCATGTGGGTTTACGAGCCGGAAGTGGCGGCCTCCCTAAACGAGAAGCACGAGAACGAGGAGTTCCTGCCGGGGGTTTCCCTTTCCGAGTCCATATCCGCTACCAACGACCTGGAAAAAGCGCTTTCCGGATCGGAGATGGTCATTTCGGTTTCCCCTTCCCACGTGGTGCGGCAGGTCATGAGCGAGGCCTCTCCATACATTCCAAAGGACGCCATCATGGTGTCGGCGAGCAAGGGCATTGAAAAGGACAGCTTGCTGACCATGACGGGGGTGATCCAGGAGGTGGTCCCGGCCGAGGTCTCCCGTAACATTGTCGCTCTTTCCGGCCCGAGCTTCGCCAAGGAGGTTGCCGCGGGCGTTCCTACCGCTCTTGCTGCGGCGAGCTACGACATCCGGGTAGCCGAGCAGGTGCAGTACGCTCTTTCCAACGAGACGTTCCGGGTTTACTCGCAGACGGACGTTATGGGAGTTGAGCTGGGTGGAGCGGTCAAGAACCCGGTGGCCATTGCAGTGGGAATTGCTGACGGTATGGGTCTGGGGCTTAACACGCGGGCGGCCATAATCACGCGGGGCCTGGCCGAGATAGCCCGATTGGGGGTGAGAATGGGCGCGAACCCCATGACCTTTGCCGGTCTTGCCGGACTGGGCGACTTGGTGTTGACCTGTACCGGAGATTTGTCCCGCAACCGGCAGGTGGGGCTGAAGATAGGGCAGGGCATGACCCTGAACGAGATACTGGACAAGACCAGGAGCGTTGCCGAAGGTGTAAAGAACGCGGTCACGGTCTACAAGCTTTCCCAGAAGATGGAAGTAACCATGCCTATCATAGAGCAGATTCACCTGGTTCTTTACGCGGAGAAGTCGCCCAAGATGGCGGTGCGGGACCTGATGACCAGGAAGTTGAAAAGCGAGATCGGTTTATGAACAATGTTTTCGTCCTTGCAATAAGGAGAGGATGATGGAGACAGCGAGCGGTGCTGACAACAAGCCCGGCATAAAGCAGCGCAAGGTCATTGACATGGATGGCCTCACCGACCTCATGGTCCGGGAGGGCCTTATAAGCGCTGCGCAGAAAAAGGACGTGATGGTCAAGGAGCGCACCCAGCGGGCGCGCCTGCAGAAGGAGCTCCGGGAGACCCGCATGACCGATCAGGGCAGACAGGCCTTTAACGCCAGCCTGTCCCCCATCGAGGTCCTGGCCGGCTTTCAGCTTACCATCCCGGAAAGCGGCGGCAAGGTCCTGATGGAAGAGCGCATCATCGAGGTCCTGGCCAAAGAGCTTGACATGGAGTTCGTGAAGATAGACCCCATGAAGCTCGACATGGAGCTGGTCACCCAGACCATTACCCGGCCGTTCGCCCGCCGGCACCGGATGGTGCCCATCAGGGAGGAAGACGACGTTATTGTTTTTGCGGTGGACGACCCGTTTGACGAGGAAGGCCAGTCCCTGATCAAGCAGGCCAAGGGAAGGCCTCTGCGGCTGGTCCTGTCCACTCCTTCGGACATCCGCAAGATTATAAGCGAGTTTTACGGTTTCCGCTCGTCGGTGGTGCAGGCGGAGCGGGAGCTTACGCCGGGCATGGATATCCAGAACCTCGAGCAGTTCGTGGCCATGAAGCCGGACGGTTTCGAGGCTGACGACGCTCCCATTGTCAAGGCGGTCGAGCATCTTTTCCGGTACGCCTACGAGCAGAGGGCGTCAGATATCCACATCGAGCCCAAGCGGGACTATAGCCTGATCCGCTTCCGGATTGACGGCATGCTCCACGATATCCACAAGGTTCCCAAGGTGGTGCACCAGGCAGTGGTCTCCAGGATCAAGATGCTGGCCCGCACCGACATCGCGGAAAAGCGCCGTCCCCAGGACGGCCGGATCAAGACGGAGTACCGGGACAAAGAGGTCGAGCTCCGGGTGTCCACCCTGCCGGTGGCTTTCGGAGAAAAGACGGTGGTCAGGATTTTCGACCCGGACGTGCTCCTGCAGGACGTCTCGGACCTGGGCTTTTACGAGAAAGAGTTCCAGCAGTTCAAGGACTTTATCAGTCGGCCCCACGGAATGATCCTGGTTACCGGCCCTACCGGGTCCGGAAAGACCACCACCCTCTACTCGGCGCTCAAGGCCATCTCCACCCCCGACATCAACATCGTGACCATCGAGGACCCGATCGAGATGGTGTACGAGGAGTTCAACCAGTTAGGGGTCCAGCCCAAGATTGACATCACCTTCGCATCCGCGCTCCGGACCATACTGCGGCAGGACCCGGACGTAATAATGGTGGGCGAAATCCGCGACCGGGACACTGCCGCCAACGCGGTCCAGGCGGCGCTTACCGGCCACCTGGTACTGTCCACCCTCCATACCAACGACTCCTCGTCCGCCATCAACAGGCTCTCCGAGCTTCATGTAGAAAGCTTCCTCATAGCTTCCACCGTGGTGGGAGTCATCGCCCAGAGGCTGGTCAGAAAAATCTGTCCCCACTGCAAGACGGAGACTTACCTCGGGCCGGACGAGCTCAGGGCGCTTCACATACCGGTAAAGGACGAGAACCACAAGGTCCGGGCCTATTACGGCGCCGGGTGCGTGGACTGCCGGAAGACCGGCTACCTGGGCAGGACCGGCATATTCGAGGTCCTTCCCGTAGCCGACAAGATCATGGCCCTCATCCGGCAGAACGCGGAGTCGCAGCGGATACAGAAGGCCGCGGTGGAGGACGGCATGATGCTTCTCCGGGAGTGTGCCATCAAGAAGCTGGGCGACGGCATCACCACTTTCGAGGAAGTCATGAGAGTAACCGCGATTTGAGAACAGGTGCTTCCGGCGTGAACGGTAATGTCTTTCCTGCATGGTCTTCGCAAGAGGCGGCGCTTTTGTTGTGCCGGGGTCCGTCTTCCTTCTCATGGTTTTGGTGAGTCCTTTGGGTTCTGAAGAGCGCCGTTCCGAAGATTCATCTCCTGCGGTGGTTGAGCTCGCAGGCGTACAAAAAGTCTACTCGGAAGGTCGGGCGCAGGTGGTAGCTCTTGCGGGTATAGACCTTTTGATCGGCAAGGGCGAGCTGGTGGCGGTGCTGGGTCCTTCCGGGTCGGGCAAGTCCACCTTGCTCCATCTTGTGGGACTGCTGGACCGGCCCACTTCCGGCGAGGTCATTTTTCTCGGTAAGAACGCCGCATCCATGAGCGGTCGGGAGAGAGCGGCCTTGCGGGGCCAAAGCATCGGGTTCGTGTTTCAGTCCTTCCACCTGTTGCCGCGCTACAGCGCCCGCCTTAACGTCATGCTGCCGCTTTTATACGCCGGCTGGAAGAGGCGGGACGCCTCCGGCCGGGCCAAGGAGGCCCTCCACCTGGTCGGCCTGTCCGAGCGCTCGGAGCATCTTCCCGCCCAGCTCTCCGGCGGAGAGGCCCAGAGGGTGGGCATAGCCCGGGCCATGGCCGTGGAACCCGCGCTGGTGCTTGCGGACGAGCCCACCGGCAACCTGGACCGGAAAACCGGGGGGGTCATTCTGGATTTGTTTTCCGATTTGAACCGGCAGAAAAAAACCACCATGGTGATAGTAAGCCATGATCCACAGGTGTCCGGGCGTTGCCACCGCCGGATAGATATAGAGGACGGCGGGATAATAAGCGACGAACGGGGATGAGGCCGGGGCTTATGAGGACCGGCTTATGGAAAGGCAACCCGGGCCGGGCTTGTTTCCGGGGGATATCAAAGCTAGATTTATGTTAAGTGCTTAGGCTAAGGAGCAGTATCTTAGAATGGAGCGTAACCTTGTAATCGGCGAGTACGTGTCGCTCGGGACGTACCCTTACTTTTTCCCCCTCCGGAACGTGTTCAATGAGCCCAACTGGGTATTCGTAAGCGGCAGCCCCGCTCAGTTGGAGGATTATCTTCACCAGGGCGAGGTGGACGTGGCCCTGGTTTCTCCCTTGAGCGTGGTGTCCGCGCCGCGCGATTTCCTGGTCATGCCGGACGTGGGATACGCCGCCAACCGGCACGTGCGCGAAATCCTGCTTTTTTCCGATATGCTCCTCGAAGACATGGACGAGATGAGCGTGTCATTGCAGAGCGGGGCCCTGACCTCGGCCGCCATGATAAGGATCGTACTGGACAACTACCTCCAGTACCAGAACCAGTACATCGAAGGATGGGGCTCGGCCGAGTCTTTTGTGCTGGAAGGAGACCCGGCGCTCCGCGAGAGGGTCCTGGCCCGATACTCCTATGTCTACGACATGGGAGACCTGTGGAAACATTACACCAAGGAGCCCATGATCTATTACCTGTGGGTGGTGAGAAGACAGGCTCTCCAGGAGAAGGAGGAAATGGTCGTGCTTTTTTATCGCATGCTCCGGCACGCCATCCAGGTCTCGAGCTCCGACTGGAACCGGCTGGCCCTGCTCATGCAAGGCTACGACTGGATAAAAAAGCCCATGATCCATCGGCTCTGGAACCATATCGAGTACGTGCTGAAGCCGGAGCATTTCCGAGGACTGGAGCGGTTTTTCGAGGATTGCCTGGACACCGGCATAATCGAGGAGACGCCCGCCCTCTGCTTTTTCGAGCCGGAGGAGAGCTGAGCCCGGCCCGCCACTTAATTTTCTTTAATCCAGTTTCAGCCATATTTTTCTTGACAATATAAAGATTACTCCTTAAACTTTTGCCAAATTACTGCGTGTGAGCAGTTGGAGTAGCCGACATACAACTACAGGGGGTAGAAGTTAAAGCCATGAACTTTCCGAACGATCTCAAATACAGCCGGACCCACGAGTGGGTAAAGGTGGAGAACGGCGAGGCCACCATGGGTGTTACCGCTTACGCCGCGGAGGAGCTGGGCGACATTGTTTACGTGGAGTTGCCCGAAGAAGGAGACGACCTGGAAAAAGACACCGCCTTCGGCGTGATAGAGTCGGTAAAAGCCACCGCCGATCTTTACTCGCCCCTGTCCGGAAAGGTGGCGGAGATCAACACTCCCCTGGAAGACTCTCCCGAGGTCATTAACGAAGACCCTTACCTGGACGGCTGGCTGGTCCGGGTGGCCATGAGCGATACCTCCGAGCTGGAAGACCTGATGGACGCGGACACCTACCGCGAGTTCGTGGAAGAAGAGCAGGAAAGTTAACTCCCGCCGCGCTGATGGCTCCATATCACAATAAGACGTGCGAGCGACCTCGGTCCCGATCGAACCAGCCCCCCCTCTTCGAAAATTAGTTTGTCCAAAATAACCTGGAATCCCGGTTTTGGACAAGATAAGCCATGTCATAATCCTCCCGCTCAATATGCGGCGGACAGGGACGACTCCGCCGGAGACCGACTTCAGAACGAGTATACCTTTGCACTTATCTGTCAAACGGCCGGCAGGCAGCCAGAACAGATTGACTGTCCGGGTGCCTTAAGGCACGGCATGGCGCTCGTCTTTCCATACTGCGGCCCTTCTACCGCATAGGTGTCATGCATTAACCCTCGGGAAATGACACCTTCCTCAGCACGGTGGCCCCCTCCGGCGAAAGCTTCACTTTCCGGGCTCTCCCCTTTTCATCGCGCATATCGCAGGCAAGCTTAACCGGCGACTCTTCCCACGGCCTTGCCGGGTCTGCGGCCGGGTTTCGGATGAGCTCGAAACCGGAACTGTCTATGAAACTGTAATCGGTATCCACCTCGCGCGTCTGCGATACCTTGTAGTTGTAGAAACCGCTGTCATGGTGCTCGCGCACCTTTTCCAGCCGGGCGGGAACCTTGAGCGAGAAAAGGAGCGGCCCCCGTTGCACGTAAAACTCCTTTTTGTCCAGCCGGCCGGCGGCAGGATCGCGCACTGTCTCTGCCTCGTTTTTCATGGTCACCGCCACCTTGTCTCCCTTTTCCCACCTTTTACTGATCTGGAGGAAGCTCCCGCTCTTACTTATCTTGCCGCCGGGGGCCTCGATCTTCACGTCTTTTGCAAAGCCGGGCTTTCTGAGAAACAAGGTAAAACTGACCGGTGCTTCCGGCTCGATATGGAAGGTGATCCGGTCGGAAAAGGGATACCCGGTTTGTTCACGTATCTTTACCTTGACGCCCCTGACGCTGGTATGAAGCTCGCACGGGCCGTAGAGCATTGCCGCGAGGCCTTCCGGTTTATGGCTTCGCATCCACATGCCGGAGATATAGTGGGGCATGAGCCGGCCCGCGTTCAGGGTGCAGCAGGCCGCGGCAAAGTGGGAGGCGCTGTATCCTTCGCGCCCCAGGTGACCGAACCGGTTAATGGTCTCGCGGTTGTCCGAGGTGAGATAGGAGCACGCCTTGAGCACGGGCAGCCGGGCGCCCTGTCCGGCGTTCATGGTCATCTTCTCGAGCAGGTCCGCGGCCTCGATACTCCCGTTGAACTGCATGACCCGGATAAGGCTTATGGCAAGCTCGGTGATGGAACAGTACTCGTAAAGCGCGTCCGCACTGCCCCGGTCCCCGTTCACGTTCTCGTAGCCGACCAGGCCCTTGCCGGGCGTCAGGTGATAGCGGAGCTTGTGCATGGCGTTGTTCGCGGCTTCTCTGTACTCGTCCTTGCCGGCGGTGCGGGCGAGGAAAAAGGGAATCATGAAGTGCTCGGCAATGTGGGGCGCGTGCAGGTAAAACTTTTTGTCCCGGTCCAGGAGCTTTTGCAGGGCCATGTCGTTGTTGCATTTGCAGTGCTTGCTGAAGTCCTTATAAAGAAACTCGGTGAAGCGCTGGTAGTCGCGGTTTCCGGTCTTCCGGTAAAGCCATTCCAGCACGTCCGCGAAAGCGAGGCCGTGGCTCAGCCCCCCGTTAAAAAGTTTTGAGTTTGAGTTTTTGAAATAGCTTTTCCCAGGCCCGTAGGTGGACATAACCAGTTCCACCGCCCTTTCCACGGAATCGAGTACGCTCCTCTCGCCGGTGAACTCGTGATAGGCGAGCATGGCAACCATGATCCTGCTCTGGGCCCAGAACTCGCCGTTCTCGCCCACGTGATTGAAGCGGTTGCCGGGCTCGTAGATGCCGATGTAGCCGTCCCTGCCCTGGTTTTCCATGATGCGCTCCATCCAGCCGCGCGACCGCTCCATGTACTCCTTATCCTCGATCAAAAAAGCGGTGCGCGTTACCGCGTCCTTCCAGTAGCCCTCGTGCTCGCCGCTCCACCAGGCGGGCCGCTTGGTTACGGTAACTATGGGCAAGCCGGTGGGAGAGCTCTTTCTTTTGTTTCTCCCGAACAGGTCGTGGGAGACGGTGGGGTTTATCTTGTCGTAATGTCCGGTGATGCCCTCATGAAGGTCTCGGCTCAACTGCTCGTTGATCCAGCCTGCTGGCTTTACCTCCCCCATCTCGAGGAGCCTGAAACCAGAGTCATAAAAAACATCCTGTCCCGCCAGGGCAGGCGCGCACGCCAGACCCACAGCGCCACCAGCGGCCATGCCCAGAAAATCGCGTCTTGCAAAAGTGGTCATTGCCTCCTCCTCTCTAACACCCGGCGGATTTGGCTCTCTTTTTTACCAGGTTTGATCTTGCTTTCGTTGGCGACTACTATTTTCCCTTGAACTCTTCTCCAAGGCAAGGATAATCATGTTTATGAATGATCTGGAGAGCGTGTTTGTAAACGCGAACGGCATCAGGTTCCATTGCAAGACCGGCGGCAAAGGGCCTCTGTGTCTTTTCCTGCACGGGTTTCCCGACACCCATCTTACCTTCCACAACCAGGCTCCCAAGCTGGCCCGGTCCTGCCGGGTGGTGGTCCCGGACCTGCGCGGTTACGGCAGGAGCGACGCTCCCCCGCGGGTGTCCGACTATCGCCTGCCGACTCTGATCGAGGACGTGCGGGGCATCATCCGGGCTTTCGGCGACGAACAGACCTCGCTTATCGCCCACGACTGGGGCGCGACCATTGCCGTCCATTACGCCGAGACCTATTCGGACACCCTGTCCTGCCTGGCAGTGTCCAACGGCCCGCACCTCGGCGACTACTCCGAACTGGTGTTCCGCAAAAAGAACCTGCGCCAGTTCATGAAAAGCTGGTACATCCTCATGAACCAGGTGCCATGGCTTTCCGAGCACGTCCTGGCCGCGGCCGACTTCGCGCTCCTCGAACGCCTGCTCAAGTATTACACGGTGCGAAAGGGCAGCTTCAGCGACGATTACATGGAGGCATGGAAAGAACAGCTCCGGCTTTCCGGGCTGCGCGGCGGAGTGAACTACTACCGCGCCGGCCTGGGATCGGTGCGGAATTACATGTCCGGCGAGCGGAAAGACGGGCTCGTCACCTGCCCGGTGAAGGTCATCTGGGCAAAGGATGACAAGGCGCTGGAGCCGTGCCTGGCCCGGTCGCTGGCAAGGCACGTGAACGCGAACTTCGAACTCCGGATGATGGAGAACTGCGGGCACTGGCTCCAGCACGAAGCTCCGGAGGAGTACTACCGGGAGCTCATGGGGTTTCTGGGCATATAAAGAAACAGCGATGAATTAAGCGAGTATTTCCCTGTCTTCGCTATAGCACCGTTCAAAAATCCACCCAGTAGGTCCCCAGCGGGTCGAAGTAGCTGTCCGGGTCTATGTGGCAGTAATGGGCCAGGCTTACGGGGTCGTAGGGGAAGGACCCTCCGATCCCCAGCTCGTCAAGGCTGACCTTGACCTCGATTACGCCCGAGGCTTCGTTCACTGCATACTGGGCGGGGTCGAGAACATGGTGAATCGGACTTCCGGTGTCATAGGTATAGAAACCTCCGGCACCGGTTCTGATATCAAAAGTGATGTCGTCATTTGCCGGCGGATCGTCGGGAAAAAGGCGTCCGTCCGGCGAGAAGAACAACCTGCTGGCGTCGGCGTCCACGGGGATTTCACCGTCCGAGTAGACGAACATGTAAAGAACATATTTATCAGAAGACTCCCAACCCTCCTCGCAATAGCTCATGTAAAGCTCGCCCACGCCGGGGCTTAACCCCGACACCGGGTTGGCGAGGCACTCGATCTGGCTGTTGATGGACTCGATGCCCGCGGCCGCCCAG
Source organism: bacterium (assembly GCA_046484135.1). Classification (GTDB taxonomy): domain Bacteria; phylum RBG-13-61-14; class RBG-13-61-14; order RBG-13-61-14; family DATKZS01; genus CAYQTK01. The sequence continues at coordinate 3,086 of JAWOBU010000244.1, read as the reverse complement.
TCGCTCGGGTCGCCGTCAATAGTTATTTCGTTGGCTATACCGCTACTACACGTGACCTCGACCAGGTCGAGCCGGTTGGTCTCCGAGTTGCAATAAAGCTCCGGGTTCTCCGAGCTGTCCTCTGGACAGCCCGCGATCAGAAAACAACTTACCAGGAAAAAGCCCAGTACTACCAGCCCAAGTACCTTCCCGCCCATGTCCCCCTCCTTTCTCCAGCTTATCCATGGTTTCGACTGTTTCCTGCCGCCCTCCAGGCTGAGAATCTTGCGTGCGAGCGACTTTAGTCGCGACCTGTGTCCCGCGACAACACCCTTCATTTTTATCCTCCCGAACCGCTTATTATCTTCTACCCCGTTTCCTTTACCGAGTCAATACCCATCCCGTAATTTTCGTTTTATAATAGGTATAAGAAGTACCGGAAGGAGGCTAATTCCAATGGAAGACCACGAAAAGGATGTAAAAGAAGTATCATTCCAGCCCATCGGGGTCATACACTCGCCGTACCGGGCCGGCGGGTTCGCGCCCTTTCAGCCCCTGGAGCGGGATGAAGGCCGCTCGTCCATCGAGCTCTTTGCCGGCTATGAAGACGCGCTGGACAAGCTGGAAACATTCCAATACATCTACGTGCTCTTTTACATGCACTCTTCAAAAGGCGAGTGGAAGTCAGAGGTGAGCCCGCCCTGGGCCAAGGGCAAAAAGGTCGGGCTTTTCGCGAGCCGCTCTCCGCGGCGGCCCAACCCGGTGGGCCTGTCCATTGTCCAGCTCAAAAAGATCGAAGGGAACACGCTCCACACCTCGGTGATAGACGCCTATGACGGCACGCCCGTCCTCGATCTCAAGCCCTACATCCGGGGCCTGGACTCGAAGGACGACGCCAACGTCGGCTGGGTGGAAGAGATGGAAGGCGGATACGAGCACATTCTCCAGCACGTCCGCGGAATCCCGCACCAGCACGAAGAGGGAGAAGGCCACCATCACAAGCACCAGCACGAGCACGGCCATCATCACGGCGAGCATCACCACGGAGATGAAGACGGGCACGAGGAGTGAGGGTGCTTGCGGATGTGCTCTCACTTTGCCGAAGCTGTTATTGCCGGTTACGGGAATGATTTCAAGGGGTCTTGCCGCCGGAGGGGAGGGTGCGTTTGGTGGCTACATGTGCTTGGCTTCGGGGGAGGCAGGGGTACGTGCAGTTATTTTTGTTTTTCCTCTTGGTCTTTTTTCTTTTCTTCTTCGTTCTTGTCGTCTTTTTGCCACCAGAAGAGGGCTTTTTCCCACTTGGGTTTTATCTCCTTTTCGTTCCCCTCGAGCTCGGACTTTTTCTCCCGGATTTTCTGGCGGAGTGCCAGGAGCCTTTTTACCACGATGTTTCTGTTGTTCAGAGTGGAACTGAAGAAAGGCGAAAACCAACCGGGGTCGCGAACCATGGAGTAGGTCAGGCACACGGTTTTCTTGTCTTCGGGGAACCTCTCCAGCACCGCGGAGCCGTGGAGCATCTTCAGGTTCCCTTCTTTCATCTTCCAGGAAATCTTGCCGTTCTTTTTGTCTTCCTCGACCTCCATGGTGTAGTTGAAGTCGGGGTAGGGCCATAAGTTGTTGATTCCAACCTTTACCAGGAACCGGCCCTCTTGTGTTTTCACAAGCTCCGAAGAGGTTATGTCATCGAAAAGTTTCGAGTAATCTTCGTAGTCGGCAAGGACCTCCCACACCATATCAAAAGGAGCGTCAAAATAGATTTTCGCCTGGACCTCGTTTACAAAGGTCTCCGGGACTTCTTTGAAGCTGATTAGTACGTCCCCCTCCAGAAGGCGCTCCTTGTCCGATTTCCAGACCTGCGCATGAGTGCCGACAGAAAGACATACAAACACAAAAGCAATTAATAAAAGGGAAGATACTCGCAACACAAATTTCATGGAAACGCTTTCTTATCACTATGTAAAATCAAGTCAATAACTCGTTATTAAGACAAAGTCTAAACCATTGCTAAGAAGTTTGTTTCATGCTAGTCCATAGGGCATTCAAAGTCAAGAATAACCGGAAATATAGCACTTGCACAACGGGCCTCAGGAGGACTCTTCCTGCAAAAGGCTTTCCCCGTAAGAGCAGTAAGGCTCGGCAGCCATGTAACTGCCGGAGAGCGCATAGGCCCGGGCCCGGCATCCTCCGCACACCCGCACGTAGCCGCACGAGCCGCAAGGGTCCTCATAACTCTTCCAGTCCCGAAGCTCGTTGAAAAGCGGCGAGCTTTCCCATATCTTTTTAAAGCTCTGCTCCCGTACATTGCCGGCCTTGACCGGAAAGTAGCCGCACGGGTAGACGTCGCCCTTGTAGCTTACGAAGCCGAAGCCCATGCCGGCGAGACATCCCCTCGTCCGGGCGTTCAGGCCGAAATGTTCCACGTCCACCGGCATGTTGTCCTCCCGTGCCCGTTGCCGGAGTATCCGGTAGTACTGGGGCGCGCAGGTGGGTTTTATCTCCATGTCGTCGTCCCGGTTCTTTTCATAGACGTAGTTCAGGATGCGCTCGTAATCGTCCGCGCTTATAAGCTCTGCGTCCGCTGTTCCCCTGCCGGTGGGGACCAGCATGAAGACGTGCCAGGCATGGGCGGAGAGGTCTTTCACCAGCCGGTAAATGTTGTCCAGGTCGTGCATGTTCCTCCTGGTAAGCGAAGTGTTGATCTGCACCTTTATGCCGGCTTCCTGGAGGGTCTTCATGCCTCGGACACTGGCCTCAAACGCGCCCGGCTGCTGCCGGAAGTCGTCGTGTACCTCCGCAGAAGAACCATCCAGACTTATCGAGCAGGTGGTAACGCCCGAGGCCAAAAGTTTATCAACGACCTCGTGGTCAATCAGGGTCCCGTTGGTGGATACCGCCGTCCGCAGGCCGGAAGCGGTGGCATAAGATGCAATGTCATAGACATCATCGCGCAGGAGCGGCTCGCCTCCGGTAAGTATTATGATGGGAGAAGCAAAACCGGCCACCTCGTCAATGAGCGCCTTGTACTCGGCAAGGGACAGCTCTCCCTCGGGAGCCGAGTCGCTTGCCGAGGCCCGGCAGTGGATGCAGTTCAGGTTACAGCGCTGGGT